>JBKPLR010000053.1:0-11588 GCA_046731695.1 Actinomycetota bacterium | reverse complement strand
CTGCCGACGTTCGTCGCGACGACCGCGCTCCTCGCCAGCAGCGCCTCGAGGACGGCGAGCGGGAAGCCCTCGAACCGAGACGGGAAGGCGAACACGTCGAAGGCGCCGAGGTAGCTGCGGGCGTCATCGCTCCAGCCCGTCCAGACCACTCGGTCCGCCACGCCGACGCTGCGTGCCAGCTCCTCGAGAGCCGGCCGCTCGCTGCCGTCGCCGACGAGGACCAGCGTCGCTCCTTCGATCCGGGCGAGCGCCCTGATCAGGATGTCGTAGCCCTTCTGTCGCTCGAGGCGACCGATCGCGCCGACGACGGGACCGGCTGCCGGCCGCGGGGCCGAGTGCCGCTCCTCGTCCGGAACACCGTTGTGGATCGTGAGGACTGCGCCGTGCGGCAGTTCCACCAGCTGCTCGATCTCGCGCGAAGTGTGCTCGCCGACGCCGACGTGCCGGTCGACGGCTCGGGCGGTGAGCCGCTTCGCCAGGAGCTGCCGGCGGCTCCTGGGCGGCCGCGGGAGCTGGTAGACGGCGACGACGGCGCAGCGCGGCAGAAGGCCGGCCGCGGCGATTGCGTACTGGCACGACCACGGGCTCGAGAGATTGGCGTGCACGATGTCGGGCCGTAGCCGGCGCAGGACACTGAGGTGGGCGCGCAAGCTTTGGAGGTCGTGGCCGCTGCGCGGCCGCGGCACGACGCAGGTGGCGGAGGAGGGACGGGCCGCGGCGACCCAGTCGGCGATTTCGGTGGAGACGCCGACGGCGGTGACCTCCACGCCAGGATCGAGAAGCGCCAGCAGGTGCGACATGCTGAGGTCAGCGCCGCCGCGCTCGACGTTGTCCGTATAAGCGACGAGCCGCACTCCGGGAGCCGGTGATGCTAGCTCAGTTCTGTAGTACAGTGAGGCGAGGGCTGGGGCGTTCGAGAAACGGGGACCGAGGATGACTGTGGCGAAGGCGCAGGCAGAGAGGGCGACGATTCCGGCGTCCTATTTCGATGCGGAGAGGCTCCAAGCGCTTGCCGATCATTACGGCTCCGAGTATCGATCGGCAGAGCCGTTCCCGCACGTGGTCATCGACGACTTCATGGCGGAAGAGGACCTCGACCGCGCCCTGGAGGAGTTCCTGCAGGCGCAGGACGAAGCCTGGCGCCGGTTCGATAACCCGCGGGAGAAGAAGCTCGCGGAGCGGCGGGAAACGTCATTCGGCCCGTTCACGCGGCACCTGCTGGCGGCGAACTTCAACTCGTCGGTCTTCCTCGAGTTTCTGGAATCCCTGACCGGCATCGAGGGCCTGATTCCCGACCCCTACTACGAGGGCGGCGGCCTTCACCAGATCGTTCCGGGCGGCTTCCTCAAGGTCCACGCGGACTTCAATTGGCACAAGGACCTGAAGCTCGACCGCCGTCTCAACGTGATCGTGTACCTGAACCGTGACTGGAAGGAGGAGTACGGCGGGCACCTCGAGCTCTGGAACCGAGACATGACGCGATGCGAGCGCCGCGTCCTTCCGATCTTCAACCGCTGCGTCGTCTTCAGCACGACGGACTTCTCTTACCACGGGCACCCCGAGCCGCTGACCTGTCCGGAAGGAATGACGCGGAAGTCGCTGGCGCTTTACTACTACAGCAACGGCCGGCCTTCGGAAGAGCTTTCGGAGGCGCACTCGACGCTGTTCCAGGCGCGCCCCGGCGAGGTCATGCGGCGCGATGTAGCCGAGGTCAAGCGCGGCCCGGAGGCGTTCGTCAAGTCGCTGCTGCCGCCGATTGTGACGAACGCCATAGTCGACCTCCGGGAGCGGAGAAGGCGTCGGTAGCGACGCATGGCGTCCGGCGCAGGATCGCCGCTGACGGCAGGCGGAGAAGTCGAGTCAGGCGCTGACCACGAGCGCCGCCGGCTGCTCGTGTGTACGCCGGTTCCGCCGCGGCTCGACCTCCGTCACGGAGCCAGGGCGACGACGCAGCTGCTGGCGCGGCTGGTGCGGCGGCACGAGGTCGGCGTCCTTTGCCTGCGCGCGACGGACGAGGATCCGGTCGATCCCGTCGTCGCCGAGCATTGTGCGTTCGTCGAAGAAATCCCGCTCTCGCGGGCGAGCACACGAGACGTCACCGCGCTGTCGCGCGTGAAGTTCACGCTGGGGCTTCTGCGCGGCCTGCCGCCGTGGGTGATCGACTGTCGCAACGCCGAATACGAGACGCGGCTGCGACGGTTGGTGGCCGACTGGCGACCCGACGTCGTCGAGGTGCACGTCCTGGCGATGGCGCAATACGTCTCGGCACTCGCGGGTTGCTCGGCAGGCCGTATCCTCGTCGACTACGACCCGCCGTCGGCCTGGGCGGCCGAGGCGGTGCGTCGGGCCCGCGCCGCGCAGCGGTTGGCGCGACGCACCGAGCTTACGGCCTGGCGCCGGTACGAGCAGGCGATCCGACCGCAGTTCGACGCCAATGTCGTCTTCGCCGATCTCGACGTCGCCGCCGTGTCCGCGACCGCCCCCGACGCGAGGGTTGTGAGAATCCCGCTCGCGTTTGACGTGCCCTCTGAGCCACTCGACCCGGTCGGTCAGCCTCCACCGACGATTCTCTTCGTGGGCGGCTTCGGCCACTATCCGAACGTCGACGCCGCACGGTGGCTCGCGGAGTCGATCTTCCCGCGTGTGGTGGAGCGTGTCCCGGACGCGCAGCTCGAGCTCGTCGGCGACAGGCCCGGCGAAGAGGTTCGGCGGCTTGCAGGCCGAGCCGTCGCCGTCCACGGCTCGGTACCCGATGTGACGCCGTACCTCGACCGCGCGGCGGTGGTGGTGACTCCGCTCCGTCTCGGCGGCAGCATGCGTGGGAAGGTGCTCGAGGCGCTGGGAGCCGGCAAGGCGCTCGTCGCGACGCCGCGTGCCATAGAGGGCGTCGACGCCGTCCCGGGCGAGCATTACCTAGTCGCGAGCACCGAGGACGAGATTGTGGCAGCCACCTCCGCGTTGCTTGCGGACGCCACGAGACGCCGCGAGCTCGCCCGGCGCGCTCGGGACTGGGCTTGCGCGAACCTGACGTGGGACCGGCCTGTCGGTGAGTTCGAGCGTCTGTACGCGTCGGTGGCGGCCCTGCGCGCGGCGTAACCGCCGCTGCTCGTGCTTGCAGGCCTTTCGGTCGTAATCGTGGCGCACAACACGCGCGTGCACTTGGAGCGAACGCTGGCGGCGGTCGGCGACGCCCACGAGGTCGTCCTCGTCGACACCGGCTCTCGCGACGGGTCACAGGATCTCGTCCGCGAGGGGTTCCCGCACGTCCGCCTGCTCGAGCTCGACCGCAATCCCGGTTACGGCGGAGCGCTGAACGCCGGGGTTGGCGAGGCTTCGGGCGAAATCCTCGTCCTGATGAATGCCGATGCATGGCCCCTGCCCGGCGCACTCGAGCGGCTGGTCGGAGCCGCGGACGAGGAGCCGGCGGCGGGAATCGTCGGACCGCGCCTGCTGAACCCGGACGGGACGCTGCAGCCTTCGGTTCGCGGCTTTCCGACGCTGTGGCGGCTCGCGACCGAGTACCTCTTTCTGCGCCGGCTCGCGTCCGGGAGCCGCGCGCTGAATGCCTTCTACGGCTCCGGGTTCGATCACCGTTCTCCCCGAGAAGCGGAGTTCCTGAAGGGCGCCGTGCTGCTCGTCCGGCGAGGGGTGTTCGACGCGATCGGCGGCTTCGACGAACGGTTCTTCATGTTCAACGAAGAGGTCGACTTCTGCTATCGGGCGCGCGCGGCGGGCTGGAAGGTGGCCTTTCGGCCCGAGGGGGAGTTCGTACACGCCGGAGGCGCGTCGACGTCGCAGGTCTGGCCGCAGATGTACCGCGAGCAGCTCCGTTCGCACTTGCGGTTCCTTGCGAAGCACCATGGAGCGCGGAAAGCCGAGCGGGCGCGGAGGTTTCTCGCTGCTGCGATGGAATTCCGTGCGGCGGTCTTCGGGCTCACCCGCCGGCCAGAGCGTCGCAAGCTCTCGCAGGATGCTGCCCGCTGGCTCCGCTCGGGAGGTGTCGAAACGCTCCTCGATCCCGCTGGTACACGCGTGGCTGCATCGCCGTGACGTGTGTGCGGTGACAAGTCTCGTTTACCGCTGTACTCTGAGAACTGCTTGCGGCGAGCGGTGAGGCATCGTTTTCGGGGCCGGTCGTCCCTTTCATGATGAGAAGTTCATCGGAATTCGCGACGGCGTATACGGAAGCTCCCTCGTCCCTCGCTACTGCGAATGCGACTCGCTCGTGGGTCCAGCCGGTTTTCGACTGCACATTTCTTGCCGTCGTGGTCATCGTGTCCCTCGTCGTTTACGTCTGGAGCCTCGGCTTTTACCTCGATGATTACGCCATCCTCTGGCGTATGAGCGCCTCCCACGACCAGTCGCTGGCCGGACTTTACGACGCGGTGCGGCCGGGCACCGGGCAGCGTCCTCTCCAAGCCGGCATCTTCGCTTTCCTCTACCGGCTCTTCGGGCTGCATCCGCTGGGTTACCACCTTTTCAACGCCGGGCTGCTCGTGAGCATTGTGGTGCTTCTGTACCTGGTACTGCGCGAGCTCCGCCTGCCGCGCGCGGTCTGCGTCGCCGTTCCGTTCGTCTATTCGATGCTGCCGCACTACGCGACGGAGCGCTTCTGGCTGAATGCCTTCGAGATCAGCCTCAGCACGGCGTTCTACTTGCTCAGCCTGTACGCGGGGCTGCGTGCCGTTCGGGCGCCGACCTGGGCGTTCTGGGGCTGGCTTGCGGTCGCCGTTGTCGGGATCGCCGGAAGCCTGCTCTCCTACGAGCTCGCATTTCCACTGTTCGCGCTCAATCTCGCGCTCATCTGGTGGGCGAGCCGGCGGTCCGACCGGACACGACCGAACCGCCGTCGGCTCCAGGCGATGATCGCGGTGCTCGGCGCCGGGATGATCGCGGTCGGCGTTGTGAAGACGGCAGCTGTCGCCACCCACGGCCAGAACGGCTACGGGATCGGTTTCCACGGCGGCGCGGCACACCACTACGCCTATCTCGCCTGGGGAGCGTTCAAGGTCAACTTCGGGACATACCTAGCGGCCTTCCCGTACGTGCTGTGGTGGATCTTCGCGCACCGGTTCTCCGCGATGAATACGGCTGTGGCCGCCGGCATCGGCGTCCTGGGGTTCGCTTACCTCTGGCCGCTTGCCCGCACCGACCGCGTCGCGCATACCGGAACTGATATCTGGCGCACCCTCGTTGGAGGCGGTCTAGTCGCGCTCGTGCTGGGGTATTCGACCTTTCTCGCGGCGTCGACGTTCCTCTTCCGAAGCGCCGGGATCGACAACCGGATCAATGCCGCAGCTGCTCTCGGGCTCGCCGCGGCGGTCGTGGGAGGGATCGGCTGGGTCGCGCAGCGCCTCGCATCGCGCCACGGCGACGTCCTGTTCGCGGGAGGCGTTGCGTTGGTCGCCGCAGTGGGCGCGCTGACGGTCCAGACGCTCGGCACGTTCTGGATGCAAGCGGCCGACCGGCAGCAGGCGGTAATGGCTGCGATCCTCACGGACGCTCGATCGATTCCTGCCGGTGGCACGTTCATCCTCGACGGCGCGTGCCCGGAGGTGGGACCGACGCCCGTCTTCGCCGACGAAGCCGATCTCGTCGCGGCGCTGAAAATCAAGCTGGGGAAGCGGGCGCCGGCGCGGGCGGACGTGGCTTCGGACGGGCTGCGTGCCGCGGACGGCCGCTTCGACGTGACGATCCGCTACGCGGATCACTCCGAAACCCGAACCTACCCGCTCAACCAGGGACTGGTCGTGTACGACTACGCCGCCGGTCGGACCACCCGTCTCGCCACTGAGGCGCAGGCGCGAAGGTACATCGCGAACAGACGGTCATCTACGTGCCCGCCCTTACGGAGCTTCGCGTGGGGCTTCGACCCCGGCCGGCGCTGGTCTCCGCCATGAGTTCTTCGGCTGATCACCGGCAACCTCGGATCGTGTCGGCACCGGAGTATTCGCTGGTGATTCCGGTCTTCAACGAGCAGGAAGTCCTGCCGGCCCTGTTCGAGCGATTGGAGCACCTTCTGGAGCGGCTCGACGGCGAAGCGGAAGTCATCCTGGTCGACGACGGCAGTCGAGACGAGAGTCTCGCGTACATGATCCAGGCGGCGGCTCGAGACCCCCGCTTCAAGGTGCTGCAGCTCTCGCGGAACTTCGGACACCAGATCGCGATCACGGCTGGCCTCGACTTCGCGGCTGGGAAGGCAGTAGTCGTCATGGATGCCGATCTGCAGGACCCGCCGGAAGTGATTCTCGAGCTTGCGAGCCGCTGGCGGCAAGGCTTTGACGTCGTCTATGCGGTGCGAAGGGCGCGCGCCGGCGAGAAGCGCTTCAAGCGCAAGACCGCCACCGCTTTCTATCGCCTGCTGCGGGGGCTGTCCGACGTGGACATCCCAGCAGACGTGGGTGACTTCCGGCTGGTGGACCGGAAGGCGCTCGAGGCGTACAAAACGATGCGCGAAGAGGATCGGTTCGTCCGAGGAATGTTCAGCTGGATCGGCTTCAAGCAGACGGGTGTGCCGTACGACCGCGACGAACGATATGCGGGCAAGACGAAGTACCCGCTGCGCAAGATGCTGCAATTCGCGGTAGACGGAATCGTCAGCTTTTCGAACGCGCCGCTTCGGCTCGCCCTCATGCTGGGGTTCGTCGTCTCTCTGACCTCGTTCATTTACGGGTTTGTGGCGATCAGTGTCAGGCTCGCGGGGGCGTTCACCGTTCCAGGCTGGACGTCAGTCATCATCGTCACCAGCTTCCTCGGAGGCGTGCAGCTGATGGTCCTCGGCGTCATTGGCGAGTACGTCGGGAAGGCGTATAAGGAGGCAAAGAAGCGCCCCCTGTACGTCGTCAGCAGCTCCCTCGGTCTGGGACTTCTCGATGCACCCGACCGCGCCTTCGTCTGGCACCGGGCGGCCGAACTGAAGCCCGGAGAAGGCGTGAGCGTGCAGACAGAAGCGATGGACGCCACGGATGGGGGTTGAGCTCTCACGGATCTGGCGGGCGCCTCACGCGAGCGTCACTCAGCAGTTCGGCAGGTTCGTGATCGTTGGTCTCAGCAACACGGCTGTCAGCTTCGTCATCTACATCGGGCTGCTGGGGCTCGGCGTCACCTACTGGCTCTCCGGAGGCATCGGATTCGCGGGTGGGGTGATCAACGGCTACCTCCTCAACCGTCGCTGGACCTTTGCATCTCCGGACTCATCGCGTGCGCGGATCAGGTACGTATTGGTGCAGCTCGCCGGGCTAGTCGCGGCCGCGGGACTCTTATGGGTGTTCGTCGCTTTGGTGCCTATTGGGCGTCTGCTCGCGTACGCCGTCGTGATCCCGGTCGTGACGGCGGCGACGTTTCTGGCCAACCGCAACTGGACCTTTAGCACCGCGAGCTAACCCGCCCGAACCGCCGGTCACGCGAGCATCGAGTCGACGACGTCGTAGTTCCCGCGCTGATCGTCCGAGACGTCGCCGTTCTCGACCCGCTCGATCAGCCTCGGGAGCGATTCGTAGAAGCGTTCCGAGCGGTCGGGCGGATGGAGCGACCACATTCCGGGCGGGCTACCGAGGAAATCGACCCTGCGGAGACCGGCTTCGGTCATCGCCTCGCCGAGCAGACGCTCGGGAAGGTCGTACGGGAGCGTCGAGAGCGTCAAAGGACGCAGTCGGTCCCGGAGCTGCATTCGCCTCCAGCCCTTCAGCCAGAGTGACAACGGCACGCGCGTTCGCCGCGGCGTGTGCCGCCGCACCGACAGCGGTCCCACCTGCTCATGCAATCGCTTCAGGTCGATGAGGAAGCGTCGGCTGGTGACCGTCTGAAAAGCGAATGCAGGTGACGGATGAGCCTCCCGCACGGCAGTCTGCGCGATGGTGTCGTCGTTGCGCGGAGGACCGGGCAGCGGGCCACAAAGCAGCACTTCGGGCGCTTGGCGAAGCAGTTCCACGGCCTCGCTCGTCCAAGCCTGGCTCCCGCCGCCGAACAGGACATCGCAGTCGAGATGGAGGACGTACTCGCACCTCGCGGCGTCGAGCCCGAAGAAATAAGCGTAGAACGGGCCGGCACGCGCGGTCTTGGCCGGCACGGCTTGGCCACCGAAGAACCTTTCGGCGACCGCACGTTGCTTCGCGAGGGAATAGTCGGCAACCTCAAGCCGGCCGTGCGGGTAGGGGGAAAGGGAGTCGTCGACGAACTCGAGAAGGTGCCTCTCATGCTCCGTCCCCAGGCCGATCTCACCCGGCGTTGGCTCGAGATCGACCGTGCAGACGATCTCCTGAACCTGCCCCGCCCACTGCCGCAACTGGTGGGGCAGCGTTTCTCGAAGGTGGCGAAGATCCCGGGGCGCGATACTGATCTCCAGAGTCACTGAGGGGGCCCCGCGAGACCCAGATCCAGAAGCGGACGTACCGACCGTCAACGTACGTGGGGCCGGCTCTGCCTAAGCACCTTGCGGAAGATCAGCGCGGTCTGGTAGCCGATCGCCTCCGGCGTGACGCGGACGCAGTCTGCGAGATGGCTCCACTTGTCGACGACGTAAGCAGCTTCGTAGAACACCTGCGCCGCGGGATCGGCGAGGATCGTGAAATACGCCCACTCCTGGTCGAGGACACCGGTCGCCTCGCCGAACTTCTTGACCAGGTCCACCATGTACGCGTGCGTCGGATTGTCGCGGTATTCGCCGAGCAGGAGCTCGACCGTACGCTCGTCGTGGATGGTGAGGTAGGCGTGACCTCCCGGACGCAGCACCCGAAGCACCTCGAGGAACCATGCGTCTGCCAGTTCGCTGATGTGGGTGAAGACCGACACGGCGTAGACGAGGTCGAAGTAGTTGTCCTCAAACGGGAGATGCGGAGCGGTCGTCGTCGTAGCGAACCGAAACGGCGGCGGGAGGTGCTGCTGGGCCCAGGCGATTCGCTCGGCGTTGATGTCCACTCCCCATAGCTCGGACTCTGGATGGCGCGGGAAGAACCTCAGAACGCGCCCCTCGGCGCATCCGAAGTCGAGCACGCGGGAGCCCGGCTCGACCGTCGCGTCCACCTCGGCTAGGTGGGCGAGAATCGTCTCGGCGTCGATTTGGCCGCCGCGTAGATAGCTGTCGGTGCTGATGCCCCAGCGGCTCGAGAGCGAGAGCGGCGGCACGGGCAGCTCCTCGGCGCGCGTCTCCGTCTGTGCCCGCATCAGCACTCCATAGCCTCCCTGGTTGTCCAGCGGTACGAGTTTCGCCGAGACGAACCGGTTCGACAGGATCCCCCGCGGGTCGGATACCGTCGCCAAAGCTCGCCGAAGCAGCATCAACCCGCGGCCTCGCAAGCCTGAAGAGCCTTCGATCAGCCGCCCCCGCGCGGCTCGGCGTTGCAGCCGACAACGAACATGATCTTCGTCATGGGATGATGTTCCGCGTAACTCTTGGCTTATTCGCGAGGATTGTCAAGGATGGGTCCTCAGTGCGAACTGACGAGTGGCAAGCTGCTGATGCCCTATGAGAGTGGGGAGAAAACGGTTCGATAGGGCCGAGTCCGGTTCGCGATCAGTCTCGTCTCACGAGCCTCGTGCGCAGCTCTCGGTAGCCCATAGCGGCAGCAGCGCCTCGCCAGAAGGCGTAACTGAAGACAAAGGCGAACCATGTCCTCGCCCACGAACGGCGGGGCAGGAGAAAACCCATGCGCGCGAGCGCACTCGGCGGCACGCGGAGCCAGAGACACATCAGGCGCAGGAGGACCCACGGCCGCCGTAGATATTCATTCCCGCCCAGCTCCGTCTGGCCGACGATCGCTGGATCTCGGCGGTAAAGAGCAACCGCGATTCGACCTCGCTGCTCACGATCTGCGACGATCTCCCGCCAGTCATCGCGCCGTTTTTCGGTCGCCACGGCTTCGGGGACGAAGACAAAGCGGGCGCCGGCCTTGTGAAGCCGGTAGGCGAATTCGTAGTCGTTCAGCATGGGGAGGTCGACCAAGAACCCTCCGACCTCCCCGAAGAGAGAACGATTCACGGAGAAGTTGCCCCCGTAGCAATCGAGATGGGTCAGGGGTCTCACCAGTAGATGCTCGTAATGCTCGCGCGACGCCTGCGCCCGCAGCTGCGCAAAACGGTCGGCGCCGGCAGGAATGCGTCTCTCAATCACGCCGACACCGACGACTGCATCTTCGTTCCGTTGTGTGGCTAGGTGAGCGGTAACGAGCGACGGAGACGCGGTCATGTCGTCGTCGACGAACAGAAGCACGCGACCTCTCGCAGCCTCGGCACCTGCGTTGCGAGCAGCTGCGGTGCCCGCCTGAGCGTGCATCAAGACGCTGACAGCGAACTGCGGGTCATACGCCGATAGCATCTCTGCCGTCCCGTCTTTCGATCCGTCGATGACCACGACCACTTCGAACGTCTCAACCGAAGCCGACTGGTCCTCGAGCGAGTAGAGGCATGCGCGCAACAGGTCGCGCCTGTCATGGGTTGGAATGACCACGCTCAGCTCAGGAGTCACGAAGAAGACCCACTTTCATTGCGTCGCGCATCTCATGAGGTATCGCAGCGTTGCCGACCTACGACGACGTCGTTGAGTGGAATCCTGGCTACCCAGCGACCTCGAGTTGATCGTGGCATTCCATTTCTACGGAGTGGGACTGCTCGCCGCGAGCCTGCTCGCGTTGCATCCGAGTCGATTTCGACCGCCCGCTCGATGTCGACGTCGAGGAACGACAACGTCGCGCGTAGGACCGCGCGGAGCTGGTCGCCGACCCGAGCCTTCTGCGGAAAGAGACGGGCTGGCAGCCCATTGACACAACTGCGGCTCTCCTGACGGGAGCCTGACGTCAGCGAGAGCCCGCAGGTTCACACACGTAGAAGAGGTACTTACTCCTCTGGGGCCGCGTGGGGTCGATCGGCCGCCCCGCATCGTCCCACACCTCGACTCGGCGAAAGCCCGTCTTCTCAAGCTGCCCAAGTTGGAACGCCGCGCTCACGTAATAGTGCGGCAATGCCAGATCGTTGTCAGGATCGCGCACGAGCGCCCAGCCGCGTGCACGCGCGGTCTCGAGGTCGAGATTCGGGTTCACGCGGTCGAACCGCACGCTCTTCCGAAGGCTCCGGTACGTCGACCTTGGGCGAGACGGGCGGAACCGACGGGTGGGAGGCTCAAACGCGTTGAGTGAATGGGATTGGAAGCGAAGCAGCCATCAGCGCTGACCACCCTCCTGATCTCGCAGAGAATGACATGGCGGTCCTCGAGGCTGGCCAGATCGATGCCGTTAAAGCTGAAGAGGACGAGGTCAAAGGCTCCATCCTCGAACTGTGAGAGATCGCGAGCGTCGGCCACGGCGAACCCGATAGTCTCGTCTTCCCGTACGAAGCGTCGACTGAACTCGATCATCTGGGGTGAGAAATCGATTCCGACATAGCTCCTCGCGACAGGTGCGAACGTGTACGCCGTCCTGCCGGCGCCGACCCCGACGTCGAGCATGTCGATTTCCTGCCACCGCCCCTTGAACCTACGGAGGAGCTCCTGCTCAGGCGGCTGGAGCGCCATCTTGTAGACATTGCTGTGAGCGTAAGCTGATGCGAGCTTGTCCCATGTCTCCGCGCTGCTGAATGCAGCGATCCCTCCGGAGCGA
>JBKPLR010000052.1:0-15507 GCA_046731695.1 Actinomycetota bacterium | reverse complement strand
GTCTTACGCTGCGCGATGCCGCGGGGCACGAGCGGATCTACGACGACAGCCGGCCGTCCGCGCTCGCACGCATCGAGGCGCCGGTGGTGCGCGTGCAGGGAATCGATGTCGCCTTCCAGCGCCGAAGCTATGCGCCGGGGGAGCACGCCGAGATCCGGCTGACGAGCGATGCAAGCGCGGTCCGCCTGCAGGCGTTCGACTACCGCCCGTCCCAGCCGGGCGTGCCTCGCGACCCACGGACGAGCGGTCGGCCGATGACGGCGCCGCTGACGCTGGACTGGCGACGGCACCGCAGGGCGCCCTCGGCGGTTCGCCTCGTCCGGGCCGGCGACTGGCCGAGCGGCCTGTACTTCCTCCGCGCGTGGGACGCGAACGGCGACCTCGGCTACGCACCGTTCATCGTCGGGCCACGCACGCTCGGCGAGCACCGCGTTGCGGTCGTCCTGTCGACGAATACCTGGCAGGCATACAACTTCCGCGACGACAACGGCGACGGCTGGGGCGACAGCTGGTTACGTCAGCGGCCGGACGCACGCGGTCGACCTCGCCCGGCCGTACCTCGACTTCGGCGTTCCGTACCGCTTCAAGGACTGGGATCTCGACTTCATCGCGTGGCTGGGGCGCACCGGCCGGGCAGCCGACTTCCTTCCCGACGACGACCTGGAGCGGATCGCGGGCGACCGCCTGGCTCGGGCCTACGACCTGATCGTCTTTCCCGGACACGAGGAGTACGTGACCGCGTCGGAATACGACAACGTCGTGCGCTACCGCGACCTCGGCGGTAACCTCGCCTTCCTGTCCGCGAACAACTTCTTCTGGAGCGCGCGCCGGACGGGGCAGCGTCTGATCAAGGGCTCGCAGTGGCGGCAGCGCGGCCGTCCGGAGGCCGGGCTCGCGCGCCTCGTCGGCAACGTGTGGGACCGGCGCAGCCGGCCGTAGGGATGGCCGTTCACGACGAACTGGTCGCGGCGAACGCCTCCTATGCGGAGGACTTCTCGCTCGGCGGCTTCCCGGCACGACCCGTGCGGCGGTTCGCGGTCGTGACGTGCATGGACGCCCGTCTCGACCCGGTCGCGTTCCTCGGCCTCCGGCCAGGTGACGCGCACGTGCTCAGGAACGCGGGCGGCGTGGTCTCCGACGACGTGCTTCGCTCGCTCGCCGTCTCGCACGGCATCCTGGGGACGAAGGAGGCGTTCGTGATCGCCCACACGAATTGTGGGATGCAGCGCTTCACGGACGAGGAGATCCGTGCCCGGCTCGCCGAGGAGCCGGGCGTCGATCCGACCGGGGTCGAGTTCCTCTCGTTTGCCGATCTCGAGGAGAGCGTGCGCGCCAGCGTGCGCCGGATCCGCGAATCTCGGCTCCTGCCTGGCTCGTTTGGCGCGACCGGATTCGTCTACGACACGGCGACGGGCCGGATCTCACCGGTCGAGTGACGTGAGATCCGAGACGAAGCGGTCCTCCGCCTCATAGTCGAACATGCCGCCGTAGTACTTCGCGGCGTCCGGCAGCGCTTCCCGCCAGTCGCGGCCGCGCGTGCGCTCGACGAGCCGTTCGCAGGTCGGGCGCACCGCCCGCTCGTACCTGGTGACCGGGCGCCAGCCGATCGTGATCTCCGACTCGGTCGTGTCGAGGACGAACGGCTTGGGAGTCGCCCAGGGGTGGTCGCCGACCGCGTCGACCGGCGGGCCGGGAAGCAAGAGCTCGGCGGGCTCGTGGTCGAGCGTCGCCGCGACCGCCCTGCCGATCGCGAGCGCGGTCGGCGCTTCCGGGTCGGCGCTGTTGAGCACGCGCCGGTCGGGACGCTCGGCCGCGAGCCGTATGAGCTCGGCGACGTTGTCGACCGCAGTGGGATGGAAGCGGCTCCCGCCCCGGTAGGCAAGAAGGACGTAGGGCCGGCGGTCGAGCGCGCGCTTGACGAAGTACCACTCGCGCGGGCGAGCGTCGTGCGGGCCGTAGACGGCACCGGGGCGCACGACCGTCGTACGCAGCTCCTCCTCGGCGAGCACCGCGCGCTCGATCGCAACCTTCCTCGGCGCGTACCCCGTGTCCGCCGCTTCAACCGTCGGCTGCCGTTCGGAGATCGGGACCGGGAACTCGGGGAAGTCGTCCGGGCCGGAGGCGCCCTCGAACGAGCGCCCGGCGGCATCGGCATAGACGGCGGCGCTCGAAACGACGACGAGCGAACCGATGCGTCCGGCGAGCCCGACGAGTTGGTCCGCATCCTCGACGCGGTAGGCGGCGGTATCGACGACGACGTCGTAGCCGTCGCCCACCGCGTTGCGCAGGGCGCCGTCGTCCGTGCGATCGAGCTCGACAAGTCTCGCGTGGTCCGAGAGCCCCGCCGGCGGGTCGACGGTGCCGCGCGCGGCCGCGGTGACCTCGAATCCGCGCTCGGCCAGCCGACGGACCGTGGCGGCGCCGATCAGGCCGGTGCCGCCGATCACCAGAGCGGAGAGCGCCATCGGGAGACGATAGCAACTTGCTATCTTGATATCGCCATGTCCAGCTCACCCCTGTTCGTTCGGCTCCCTGCCGGCGAGGCCGAGAAACTCGACCGCGCGGCATTCGAGCTGAAGACCTCGAAGGGGAAGCTCGTCGCGGGCCTCGTGGCCCGCTACGTCGATCCGTCGAGCGAAAACGGGCTCGAGGCGCTGCGGGCTCTGCAAACGGACGGCACGCCGATCGTCGGGCGGGCGTATGTGCGCACCTCCGATGACGGAGACGTGCTGACGGTCGCCGAGGCGGCTCACCTGCTCCGCGTCGGCGAGCACACGGTCCGCGAGCTCGCCGCGCAGGGCCAGCTGCCCGGCCGGAAGCTCGGGCGGCAGTGGCGGTTCTCCCGGCGCGCGCTGCTGGACTGGCTCGGCTCGTCGGAGCGAGCGCCGGCCGGCTTTCGCGGCTGAGCTAGAGGCTAGTACTCGAAGAAGCCGCGCCCGGTCTTGCGGCCGAGCGCCCCGGCCTGCCGCATCCGGACGAGCCGCGTGGGCGGCGCCATCCGCGGTTCGCGAAGCGCCTCCCAGAGCGCTTCGGACGCGTGCACGTGCACGTCGACCCCGATCAGGTCGATGAGTGCGCACGGCCCGATCGGCCAGTTGGCGCCGAAGGTCATCGCGCGGTCGACGTCCTCGGGCGACACGCGCGCCTCGTCGATCACGCGCACGCAGTCGTTCAGCAGGGGGATCAGGATGCGGTTGACGACGAATCCGGGCGTGTCGTTGCACTCGATCGGTTCCTTGCCGACGCGCTGGGTGAACGCGTACGCGGCGTCGAACACCTCCGGGGCGGTGAGCCCTGTTCGCACCACCTCGACGAGCTTCAGCACCGGCGCCGGGTTGAAGAAGTGCAGTCCGAGGACGCGTTCCGGGCGTGAGGTCGCCGACGCGATCTCGCTGACCGAGAGCGCGGACGTGTTCGTCGCCAGGATCGCGCTTGCAGCGACGATTCGGTCGAGCTCGGCGAAGAGCTCTCGCTTCGCCTCGAGGTCCTCGACGATCGCCTCGATGACCAGGTCGCACCCGGCGAGGTCGCCGAGCTCGGTCGTCAGCGAGAGGCGGGCGAGCGCCTGATCCCGCTCCTCGCCGCTGTTCCGCTCCCGGGCGACGGCACGCCCGAGGTAGTGCGCGATCGTTTCGCGACCCCGAGCGGCGAGTTCGTCGCTGACCTCGCGCCCGACCGTCTCGACGCCGGCCTGCACGCACACCTGCGCGATGCCGGCGCCCATCGTCCCGAGACCGACAACTCCGACGCGGCCGATGTCCACGATTCGATCCTACGAAAGACGGACGCGGCCCACGCCGTCCTGAGAGCATGAGCCGTTGGACCCTCGTCGCCTGCGTCGCCCTGTTGTTCGTCCTCGCGGTTTCCGGAGCGCTGGTGCAGCTCGTGCGCGGACGGCGACCGGTGTTGCTGTCACGCCCCGCGCTGAGCGCGGCGTAACTTCCGGGCGAGCACCCACTGAAAACTGACGGGCCCGTGGCCCGGCTCGTCGATCGGGACGATCCGGTCGCGGAGGATCTCGAGCCCCGCCGCGGCGAGCATGGCCCGATTCGTTTCCGCGTCGAACGAGGCGAAGAACATCGGCGCACCCAGCCAGTCCGCCTCGATCTCGTCGTCGGTGTCGCCGATGCCGAGCGTGAGAAGCGCGTGGCCGCCGCGACGCAACCACGCGGCGATGCGCTCCAGCAGCCGCGCCTGCTCGGCCCGCGGGATGTGGCCCAGCATGAAGAGCGACACGACCCCATCGAACGACGCCGGGCCGAGCTCGATCGTCGACGCATCGCCCTGGAGGAAGTGGGCTCCGGGTACGGCGCGTCGCGCCCGCTCGAGCTGCACGCTCGACAGGTCGACTCCGGTCAGCCGGTGCCTTCGGGCGAGCGCCCGGGTCGCGGCGCTGCCGCCGCCGCAGCCGAGCTCCAGGACGTCCGCATTCTCCGGCAGCACCCCGAGCAGCGCCTCGACCCACCGCATGACGGGGGTCTCGAAGCCGGCCGACCACTCCGCGTAGCGGTCGGCTATGGCGTCGTAGCCGTGCTCGACGACGGACTTCGGATCCTCAGAGATCGACGCGCTCGCTCTCGACGACGAGAGCAGTCATCCCCTCGTCGCTTCCCGATTCGTGCTCCTCGCCGGCCTCCCACAGGGCGGCCTCGCCGGCCGCGATCTCCACCCGCTCGCCGTCCTCCCCGCTCACCCAGCCGGAACCGGAGACGACGACGAACAGCTGCGCGACCGTCGCTGGGTGCCGCCCCAGCACGCCGCCGGGGCCGATGTCGACGACGACGACGTGGCCCTGGCGCGTCACGCCGCGAACGGCGGCCTCGCGGCTCGCGAACTGCGTGATCGGCCGATCGCCGGCGAGCCCCCGGAGCACCCTCATCGACGGCCGGTCGGCAACGCCGCACGATGCGCCGGCACGTAGAAGCGCTCCGTGTACTCGGCGACCATCCGGGCACTCGTGAACCGGAGCCCCACGCGTGCGATCGACTCTTTCATCGTCCCGATCCACGCCTTGCGCCGGTCCCGGTAGCGCGGAACGACCTCGGCCTCCAGCAGCCCGTACAGGGCCGACGCGTCCTCCGCGCCCGTACCCGCGATCGCCCACCCGATCTCCGGCTCGTAGGCCTCCTCCCACCAGCCGTCGAGCACGGACAGGTTCGGCACGCCGTTCAGCGCCGCCTTCATCCCACTCGTCCCCGAGGCTTCGAGCGGTCGTAGCGGGGTGTTCAGCCAAACGTCGACTCCCGAGACGAGGGCTCGGGCGACGTCGAGGTCGTAATCCTCGACGAAGACGACACGGCCCGAGAACGACGGGTCGCGCGACCGGGCGACGATCTCTGCGAGCACGTCCTTGCCGTCCTCGTCGGCGGGATGGGCCTTGCCGGCGACGACGACCTGGACCGGAAGCGCTTCGAGCCGCTTCGGGTCGCTGAACAGCAACCCGGCGCGCTTGTACGCCGCGAACCGCCGCGCGAATCCGATCGTGAGCGCCTCCGGATCGAGGCCGATTCGGTCGGCCAGCAACCGCTTTTGCGCCTGATGGGCAACCCAGAGCGCGTCGCCGTCCAGCGCACGGGCCCGCTCCCATCGCTCCTCTCCGGGCGCCGCCGCCGGATCGACCCCGGCGGCCCCGAGCAGCGCAAGCAGCGGCGGTGCGATCCACGAGGGGGCGTGCACGCCGTTGGTGACGTGCCGGATCGGGACCTCGCCGACGGAGACGCTGGGCCAGAGCGGCGCCCACATCTCCCGCGAGACGGCACCGTGCAGCCGCGAGACGCCGTTCGCGTGGCCCGAAGTCCGCAGCGCCAGCGGCGTCATGCCGAAGCCGTGGCCGTCGTGCTCGCCGAGCGCGAGCACGTCCTCCCACTCCAGGTGGGATCGCTGCACGAGCGGGTCGAGCTCCTCGCGCACCAGCGCCTCGTCGAAGACCTCGTTCCCCGCCGGCACGGGCGTGTGCGTCGTGAACACCGTCGTGGCGCGAAGCTGCTCGATGCTCTCGCCACGCCCGAGTCGCTCCAGCGCGGCGAACGCCGCGTGGCCCTCGTTCAGGTGGTAGACCGTCGGCTCGTGGCCGACGGCCGCGAGCACGCGGACCGCTCCCACGCCGAGCACGATTTCCTGCCGGATCCGGGCGCGACGATCGCCGGCGTACAGCGCCTGCTCGATCCCGTCCGCGTCGAGGAGGTACAGCGGCACGCTCCCGACGTCCTCTCGCCAGACGCGAGCGACGACGGGCCCGCCCGCGAGCTCCACTTCGACCTCGACGGCCTCGCGCTCGAGTCCGAGCGCAGCCGGGTCTACATCCTCGTACCGCTCGACCTGCCGCCCGCTCTCGATCGCCTGGCGGAAGTAGCCACGCCGGTAGAAGAGGCCGACTGCGACGGTCGGCACCCCGAGATCGGACGCCGACTTGAGGTGGTCGCCCGCGAGGACGCCGAGCCCGCCAGCGTAGATCGGCAGCCGCTCGTCGATCCCGAACTCCATCGAGAGGTAGGCGACGAGCATCGGCTCGTCGCCGTATCGATCGGCCCACCAGCTCATGCCGGGAGACGTTCCACCACGGCGGCGATCGCCTGCCCGAAGCCGATACACATCGTCGCGAGGCCGTAGCGCTCGTCGCGGCGTTCGAGCTCGGCGACCAGCGTCGCGGTGATGCGGGCCCCCGTGGCACCCAGGGGGTGGCCGAGCGAGATGCCGCCCCCGTTCGGATTGACGTCGTCGGCGCGCTCTTCGAGCCCGGTGTCCCGCAGGAACTGCAGCGCCACCGAGGCAAATGCCTCGTTGACCTCGATGACGCCGATGTCGTCCCACGTCAGACCGGCGCGCGCAAGAGCGCGCTCGGACGCCTGCGGGTTCCCGTGCAGCATCAGCCGGGGGTCGACTCCCGCGAGGCCGAACGACACGAAGCGGGCTCGCGGCGTGAGCCCCAGCTCGTCGGCCTTCCGCTCGCTCGCGACGAGTACTGCGGCGGCGCCGTCGCAGATCTGGCTCGAGGTGCCGGCGGTGACCTTGCCCTCGGGGATGAACGCCGGCGGGAGGGCGGCGAGCGCCTCGGCGGACGTATCTCGCCGGGGGGTTTCGTCGACCGCGAGGACCGCGCCCACGTGCGGGTTGGTGACCTCGACCGGGATGATCTCGGTGTCGAAGCGGCCCTCGTCGATCGCGCGGACCGCGCGGCGGTGCGACTCGAGCGCGTACGCGTCGAGCTCCTCCCGCGAGAAGCCCCACTCCTCGGCGATGAGCTCGGCAGACACGCCCTGCGAGACGATGTCGTAGCGCGCCAGCAGGCGATCGGAGAGGTCGCCGCCGTTGGAGCCCATCGGGACGCGCGACATCATCTCGACCCCGGCCGAGACGACGAGGTCGCACTGTCCCGACCAGATCGCGGCGGCCGCGTTCAGGTTGCACTGCATCGACGACCCGCACTGGCGATCGACGGTCGTCCCGCAGACGGTGTCCGGCCAGCCGGCGACGAGCGGCACCATCCGCGCGATGTTCCAGCCCTGCTCGCCGACCTGCGTCACGCACCCGAGCTGGACGTCCTCGACCTCGGCCGGATCGAGGTCGTTGCGTTCGACCAGCCCGTTCAGCAGTTGCGCTGCGAGCTCGTCGCCCCGAATGCCGGCGAGACTGCCGTTCTTCTTGCCGATCGGCGTGCGCGCCGCGTCGACGATCAGCGCGTCGGACACGGGAACAGCCTACTGGCGCCAGGTGCAGCGGCCGGATCTCTCGGTCACCAACCTCGCGGTGCCTAGACTTGTTCCGTGGCCGTCACCGTGACGGAAAAACGGCTGCCGATCGGCGGTGAGTGGGTCGAGACGGGCGAGTGGATCGAGGTGCGCTCGCCGTTCTCCGGCGACGTCGTCGGCCGGGTAGCGAAGGGCGGCGCCGCCGAGACGCGCCGCGCCGTCGACACCGCCGAGGCGGCGATGCGCGACCCGCTGCCGGCGCACAAGCGCGCCGAAATCCTCGTGCGCGTGGCCGGGTACCTGGGACGGCGGCACGAGGAGGTCGCACGGGTGATCTCGGATGAGGCCGGAAAGCCGATGAAGGCCGCACGCATCGAGGCGACGCGCGGCATGTCCACCTACACGATGGCGGCCGTCGAGGCGCGGAAGCTCGCGGGGGAGGTCGTGCCCATGGACGCGTCGCAGGCGGGCGTCGGCCACCTCGCGTTCACCATGCGCCTTCCGATGGGTGTCGTCGGGGCGATCAGTCCCTTCAACTTCCCGCTCAACCTCGTCGCGCACAAGATCGCCTCCGCGCTTGCGGCGGGCTGCGCGGTCGTGCTCAAGCCCGCGACGCAGACGCCCCTCTCGGCGCTTCTTCTCGCCGAGCTCGAGCACGAGGCCGGACTGCCACCGGGCTGGCTGAACGTCGTGGTCGGCCCATCGAGCGAGATCGGCGACGTTCTCGTCGCGGACGAGCGCGTGCGGGTGCTGACGTTCACGGGATCGGGGGCTGTCGGCTGGGGACTCCGCGAGCGGGCTCCGCGGAAGAAGGTGCTGCTGGAGCTCGGAAACGCGACTCCGGTGATCGTCGAGGCGGACGCCGACCTCGACTCGGTCGCGAAGGTCATGGCCGCGCACGCGTTCTCTTTCGCCGGGCAGAGCTGCATCTCCGTGCAGCGGATCTACGTCCAGCGCGAGGCCTACGACGGCTTCGTCGAGCGATTCGTCCCGCTCGTCGAGGGGCTGCGGGTCGGCGACCCGGCAGACGAGGAGACCGACGTCGGCCCGGTCATCGACGACGATGCCCGCCTGCGCATCACCGAGTGGATCGACGAGGCGCGAGCCGCCGGCGCCCGGGTGCTGACCGGGGGCGACGCGGAGGACGGCCTCCTCCGCCCGACCGTGATCGCCGACGCGGCGCCCGAGCTCAAGGTTTCCTGCGAGGAGGTGTTCGGGCCCGTCTGCACCGTCAACGCGTACGACTCGCTCGACGAGGCGATCGCGCTCGCCAACGGAACGCGCTACGGGCTCCAGGCGGGGATCTTCACGGCGCGCCTGGACACCGCTCTGCGGGCGGCGCGGGAGCTCGAGTTCGGCGGCGTCACGGTCAACCAGACGCCGACGTTCCGCGCCGACCAGATGCCCTACGGCGGCGTCAAGGACTCCGGCAACACGCGCGAAGGCCCGCACTACGCGGTGCGCGAGCTGACGGAAGAGCGCGTCGTGGTCATCGCCACATAACGGGGGCGTCTGCGCGCTTCGGTCGGCGGGAACGTGCCCGGCATGCTCGCCGTCGCACTCGCTCTCGTCGTCCTGGGGTTGGTCCTGCTGTTCATCATCCCCTGGATCGGCGTGCCGCTCGGCATCGTCGGCCTCGTCCTCGTCGCGTTCTACCTCGTGGGAGTCGCGCGACGGACGAGCCGTACGGCCGAGGACGGCCGCATCCGCTGACCCCAGCGCGTCGTCGCCATCGGCTACTTTCCCCGGAGCGATGCTCCGGTTTCTTCGGCGTTCTCAGGCCGTCCCGGAAGGGCTTCCCGGGGAGCCTTCCCAGCGGCCTCCGCGGCCGCCGACGCCCGGGCAGCTCCGGCGCGAGCGCCGCGGGCTGATGCGGGCGCGGGAGGAGCGGATCCGCGATCTCGGCGGAATCATCCTCGAGATGTATCGCCGCGACCGGTTCAACCACGAGCTCGTCACCGATCGCTGCACCGAGCTGATCGGCATCGAGGGCCGGCTCCAGGAGGTCGACGCCATGCTGGCGCAGGCCGCGCTCGCACGACGGGCCCCGGCGGGATCGACTCCGTGCGTCTGCGGAGCTCCCATCGTCTACGGCTCACACTTCTGCGCGAACTGCGGACGTGCGGTCGGTGAGGCTCCGGTCGTCACATGCTCGCAGTGCGGCTCGCCGCTGCCCGCGGAGGCGGCGTTCTGCGCGCACTGCGGGACGCCCACGGTCGAGAGCGGCGCGCAGTACCGCGCCGAGCCGCAGCCGACCCCGGAGCCAAGCGCGGAACCGGAACCGCAGGCCCAGCGCTAGCCGTGGCGACGACGACACGCCCGGAGGATCACCGCCTCCCCGCCGCCGGGCTCGACGCGTGCCCCCGCTGCGGGGAACCGCTCGCGCCGCAACAGGAGTACTGCCTGGAGTGCGGCCTCCGCCTTCCAGGGCCTCCGACCGGTGCCGTCGCCGCGCTCGGGTCCGCCTGGAAGCGCCGGCTCCGCTGGTACCCGGGGGACTGGATCTGGGTCGCGCTCGCGCTGCTGGCCGTCGCCGCGGCCGGGGCGGCCGTGGCCGTGGCCGCCTCCCGCGAAAACTCGAACGCCGCTCCGATCGTCGCGACGACAGCACCGGGCGTGATCACCCGCCAGGCCGTCAACACGACGCCCACCACAACGGCGCAGACACCGTCGGCCACGGCTACCACGACGCCGTCGACGCCTTCACCCGGCTCCAGGCGGCTCATCGCCTGGCCGTCCGGGCAGAGCGGCTGGACGATCGTGCTGCGCTCCGACACGAGCCGTCAGGCCGCCCGCGCCGAGGCCCGCCGCGCGCTGCGGAAAGGGCTGCACGACGTCGGCATTCTGGACTCCTCCGACTACTCCAGCCTCCACCCCGGATACGTCGTCGTCTTCACCGGCGTGTACGACAGTCAGGCGGCGGCGGAACAGGGCCTCGACGCCGCCACGGCGGCGGGGTATCCGGCCGCGAACGTGCGCTCCGTTTCGCCGTAAATTCCCCGCTCTAAGCGGGACTTTGTAACAGCGTCGCGAACCCGTTACACTGCCGCGATCGGCAACCCGCCCCGCCGCTTAATGACGACTTAACAAAGCTTTGCGGGGAGTTAATAGGTGGAACGAGATACTACGGTCGCGATGGACGGGCACACCGACGAGCTACAGGCGCACATGTACCAGTACTCGCGGGCGATCTACCGGTCCATCAAGGAGCTGATCGATCCGTACGTCGACCCCGACGTCCAGCTCGAGTACCGTCAGGCCGTCCTCGGCGCGTGCGAGCAGACGATGGAGCGCCTGGCGCGTGACCCGCACTACTTCGCCCGGCCGGACCGGACGCTCTTCCAGGACATCCGCCGCTACTTCCCGATCACGGCTCAGGCGAAGGTGGCCTGGGCGGTGCAGGAAGGAGTCTCGGCGGCCGTCACCTTCGTCGAGGAGCAGATCGAGGCCGGCGCCCTCGACGGCGGCGTCGCCCGCTGTCGCGCGACGACGCGGAAGGGCAAGCCGTGCCAGCGCACGCCGCTTCCCGACCGCGAGTACTGCCCCTCGCACCAGCATCTCGAGCGCGAGCAAGTCGCGGCATAGTCGGGACCGTTCAGGTACTCGGCGAGCGATAAGCTCGACGAGCGCATGAGCCACGACTCGGACAAGCTGATCCGGCAGCTCTCGCTCGTGGCGTTCCTGATGGCGGAGCGTCGTCCACTGACGGCACGCGACGTGAAGTCGAACGTCGAGGGCTACTCGGAGATGTCCGACGAGGCGTTCGCCAGGCGCTTCTATTCCGACCGCGCGGAGCTCCAGTCCCTGGGCGTCCCGCTCCAGTCGCAGCGTGACGAGTTCACCGGTGAGGAGCTGTACACGCTGAAGGCGGATCAGTACTTCCTGCCGCCGCTCGAGATCTCGGACGAGGAGCTGGCGGCGCTCCACACCGCGCTCGCGCTGCTGGACGAGAAGTTCGCGTACGCGGAGCCGCTGCGCCTCGCACTCCAGAACCTCGCCCTCGGACGGCCCGGGTTCAGCGAGGTTCCGACGGAGACCGCGCTTCGCGTCAAGGTCGAAGACCCTGACTACTCCGAGGAGACCGCGAGCCGCCTCGGCAAGCTCGAGAGCGCGATCTCCAAGCAGCGCACCGTCCGGTTCGCGTACTGGTCGATGTCGCGTGGCGAGGAGCGCGAACGCATCGTCAACCCGTTCGCGCTGCTTCGCGAGGAGCACGGCTGGTACGTGATCGGCGACGACGTCGAGGACGGCCGGCGGAAGACGTTCCGCGTCTCACGCATCACCGGCGACATCCGCTTCCACACCCGGCGCGAGCGCGACTTCCGCGTTCCCGCAGACTTCAACGTCGCCGAGTTCCGCGACCGGCCGCCGTGGCAGATCGGCGACATCGTCGGCACGGCGAGGATCGAGGTCGCGCCGGAGACCGCATGGTGGGTGGAGCGCGCCTACGGGCGAAGCGGAAACGTCGGCGACGGCGTCTTCGAGACCCCGTATGCGAACGCCGGGCTGCTTGCCTCGTGGATCCTGCGGCAGGACGGGCGCGCCCGCCCGCTCGAGCCGGCCGCGCTCCGCGACGAGGTGGCGGCGAGCCTCGAGCGCGTCCGGAAGCGGCACGAGGCGCGCCCGCCGCGCCTCGCCGCCGAGGTCTCGCCTCCCGAGCCCGCTCCGCTGTCGGAGCGAAGCGCGGGACCGGTCGCGCCCGAACGCTTCGCCGTGCTCCAGGCACTGCTCGCCTACCTCCTCAGCGAGTGCGGCGACGATCGCGAGGCCGTCGTGCCCGCATCCGAGCTGATCGAGCGCTTCAAGATCCCCGAGGGCCAGCTCCAGGAGCACCTGAACCTGCTCAACTTCGTCAACTTCGGCGGCGGCTGCTACACGGTGTACGCGCTGCTGGACGGCGACCAGGTTCACGTCGACAAGGAGCTGTTCGGCGACACCTTCCGCTCGCCGCCGCGGCTCACGCCGCTCGAGGGCCGCGCCATCAGGCTGGCGCTCGAGTTCGTCGGGCCGATGGTCGCCGCGGAGGCCCATACGCCGCTCGGGCGCGTGCGCCGGAAGCTCGAGGAGACCTTCGGCCAGTTCGAGCTCGCCTCCACTCCTGAGCCGCAGGACGACACGGAAGAGGAGCGGCTCGTCGTGCTCTTCAGCGACGCGATCCGCGACCGGCGCCTCGTCGAGATCCAGTACCTCAAGGAGGGCGAGGAGACCCCGACCACCAGGGAGGTCGAGCCCTACTCGCTCGAGCGGGCGCTCCCGCACTGGATCGTCCACACGTGGGATCGGTCGCGGGGCGCGGAACGCAGCTTCCGGCTCGACCGCATGCGCAGCGCCAAGCGGCTGCGGTCGAAGTTCGAGGCGCGCGAAGGCTTCGAGCCGCAGTTCTTCAGCCACGCCGGGCGCGCGCGGATCTGGTACGCGCCGTCGATCGCGCGCTGGCAGCTCGAGCGTCACGCCGACGCGCGGCCGCTCGCGGACGGGGCAGCGATCCGCGAGACCCCGGCCGGGAGCGAGGAGTGGCTGATCGGCGAGATCCTCTCGTTCCGCGGCGACGCCGTGCTCCTCGAGCCCGAGTCGCTGCGCCCGCGGATCGCCGATCGGGCCGCGGAGCTCCGCGAGCAGCTCGAGCAGGTCGCGGCGCGGGCCTCGTAGTGGCCTGGCGGCTCGCCGGGACATATCTCGAGGCGTGCAATTGCGATCCGATCTGCCCGTGCCGGACGGTCGCCGGCGTGCGCGGCGGGCGCTCGACGCACGGCGTCTGCCTCGGCGTGCTCTCTTGGAGGATCGCGGAGGGCGCTGCGGATGACGTCGACCTCGCCGGCCTCGACGTCGTGCTCGCCCTTCGCTATAGCGACGACGAACCGGGCTCTCCGTGGGACTGGCTGCTCTATCTCGACGACCGCGCCGACGGGCGCCAGCGCGACGCGCTCCAGGACGTGTTCACGGGACGGCTCGGCGGCTCGGCGCTCCTCCACTTCCCGTGGGCGTGGAAGCCGAGTCGCCTGCTCGCCGTCCGCCCGGCGGCGATCGAGCTCGACCATCGCCGCGAGCGCGGACGGATCTTCGTCCGTGATCTCGTCACCGTCCGGATTCGCGGTCGGTTCGAGGGCCAGCAGGCCGTGACGTGCGTGATTCCCGGCCACCATCAGACCGGCGAGGAGGTCGTGACGGACGAGCTTCGCGTCGACGACGACCTCCAATTCGCGTTCGAGGGCGTCTGCGGCTACCGCACGGTCTTCGACTACTCGAGCGACGAGGTGGCGTAGAGCAGCACGCGGCCAAAGCGTGTCTGCGCCGTCGACGCTCGTTGCATCCCGAGCTTCTGCGCGACCCGGATGGACGGCTGGTTCGCGGGGTGGATCAGCGAGATCAGCCGCGGTAGGCCGAGCTTCTCGAACGCGTAATCGCGGACCGCAACGGCGGCCTCTGTGGCGTAGCCCCGCCCCCAGTACTCAGCGCCCAGCATCCAGCCGATTTCGACTTCGGTCGCGCGGGTTGCGGCCGCGCGCGTCGATGGCCTCCACGGATCGGTCTCCCATACGAGCAGCCCGCATCTTCCGATCCCCACGCCGTCGCGTTTCCGGATCACGGCTAACTGGCCGAATCCGTCGGCGTCGTACGCCCGAACGCTTCGGCCGAGCATCTCGGCGGCTTCCCCGGTCCTCGTGACGGGCCCGCCCGGCAAGAGATAGCGGGTGACCTCGGGATCGGCGAGGAAGGGTGCGAACCAAGTGAGGTCGTCGTTCGTGAGTGGCCGCAGCCGGAGGCGCTCGGTCTCGATCACGAGCGGCGCGCGATCCGGGCCAGCGCCCACGACGCATGCTCGCGCAGCAGCTCGTCGCCGCCCTCCGCATATCGCTCGAGCAGCTCGCGGTGCTCGGGCCCGCCGCTGTTGCCGAGGGCGACGAGCGCGTTTCGTTGCAGGTAGCGGCCGTCGTTGCGGGCGACATAGAGCCGTTCGTAGCGCCGCCGCAGCTCCTGTGGGTCCGACTCCAGCCAGCCGACGAGCGAGACGACCGGCTCGGCGCCGTCCGGCGGCCCCTGGCCCGTCCGCCGTTTCTCGATGCCACGGTTCCACGGACAGACGTCCTGACAGATGTCGCAGCCGTAGACAACCTCACCGAGATGCTCGCGCTGCTCGGGCGGTATGGCTCCGGAGCGCTGCGTCGACCACGAGAGGCAGCGGTTCGCGTCGAGCGTCCCGGGCTGGTCGAGCGCGTTCGTCGGACAGGCCTCGATGCAGAGCGTGCAGGACCCGCAGTCGGCATGGAGCGGCGGCGAGGGTTCCAGCACTGCGTCCGTGATCAGCGTCCCGAGCACGACCCAGGAGCCGTGGCGGCGCGTGATCAGCATCGTGTTCTTCCCGTAGAAGCCGAGGCCGGCCCGCGCGGCCGCCTCACGGTCGACGTGCTGGTTCGCGTCGACGAGGACACGGTACGAGCCGCCGAGCCGCCTGCCGAGCTCGTCGAGCTTCACGCGAAGATCCGCATACGCGTCCCACCACGTGTACCGCGGCAGGCGTCCCTCCCCGGGCCGCGCGTTCGGGCCCTCGGCGTAGTAGCAGAGCGCAGTCGAGACGACGGTGCGTGCGCCGGGCAGCAGCTGCTCCGGGTGGCAGGACACCTCCGGCTCTGTGGTCGTGAACCGCATGTCGGCGAAGAGCCCCCGCTCGCGGCGCTCGCGGATGTGCCGCTCGGTCTCCTCGTACGGCGCTGCGGGCGCGGCGCCGATCGCGTCGAGCCCCAGTTCGACGGCGAGCTGTTCCAGCTCCTGGTGCGTCACGGGACCATTGTGCCGTCGTACGATCGGCGCTCCGTGAAGG
>JBKPLR010000051.1:0-11005 GCA_046731695.1 Actinomycetota bacterium | reverse complement strand
CAGTTAGCTCGCTGCGTCGCCGCAGGGGTTGACCAAGGCGATCATGGCCCCGCCCCCGGTCCCCAGAAACGGCTTGTTTCCAGGGGTAAGACTCCGAGGATCCGCGCTCCGTGTCCTGTGGGGCCGGAATGCGCTCGCCTGCCTTGAGTCGCCGAGCCTAAGGTGGCTGTTAGCCGGAACCGGTCGCAGGAGCGGACTCCTCGATTGCGGTCATTGCGTCACGTCGCCTAACAAGACACGTCGTATGAACGCCTCCCGCTTCTCGCCCTGCCGACGCGGCTCGTCCGTCCAGCTCCGGTCGGAGATGGTGAGGTGGGCGAGTAGGTACTCGGCCTTCTCGGCGGGAGCAAGCTCCCACCAGCGGAGACGCTGCTCCACGGTCTCGAGATAGGCCGCCGCTGCTCGGAGACGCTCGGGATCGTCGCCGAACAGTCCGAGACCAGCGTTGCAGTCGCTGCAGAGTAGCGCCCGGACCCGCCTAGTGACGTGGTCGTGATCGACTGCCCACACCTCGCCTGCTATCCCAGAGTCGGTGGTTCCACAGATACGGCACCGGCCGTCCTGCGCTTTGACCATCTCGTCGTAGTCGAGGAGCGTGAGACCGTACTTGCGAAGCGACCGTGACCTAGCGTCCATTACGCTGCTCCCTCCTCCGTCTGGACGACCCGCTCGTTATCTCCCGTGTGTAGCGGCCTTCAGCCACGGCACCGACCTGCTCAGCGACCGGCCAGCCGAACTCCGCTCGATCCCGAGCATCGACTCGGCCGTAGGCCGAGAGCGCCTCCCCGCTCGCAGCCGGCTGGCCGTGTTGAGTCCTAAGGCAGTAGGCCTGCTGAACTCGTGTGCAGAGCGGATAGGCCCGAAAAGTCGACTCAACTTTCGAAACCAATCATCCGGGTCCTGCACGAAGCACAGGAACGACCCGCCCTCGCGCACCTGGTATGGCGGGCGCTCGGGCTCGATCCCCTGTTCTTTCAGCCGCGCGAGGGTTCCGTCGAGATCGTCGACGCCGACCGCGATGTGCCCGTAGGCGGTGCCGAGCTCGTAGCTCCGGCCGTCGTGGTTGTAGGTCAGCTCGAGGACGGACTCCTGGTCGCCCATCGAGAAGAAGTAGTTCGTCGCCTCGAGCTGGCCGTCGCGGACGATGTCGAAGTCGCCCGCGAACGTGAATCCAAGCGCCTCGTAGAACGCGCGGCTCTTCTCCGGGTCGGTGATGCGGTACATCGTGTGCAGAAACGCGGTCATCCCGCCGATCGTACGCGAGCTTCGAAGGGCGGCGGACAGAGACCCGCCGCCCTTCGATGCCAGTGTCGTTGCTACGGAGTCGTGTCGCCGTAGATGTTCTGATCGAGCCCGCCGGCGAACGGGCACGTATCGGGGCCGAAGCTGCCATCCGGGTTCTGTACGCGGCACTGCTTGACGTCCGCGCCGTCGTTGTCGCTGTCACCGCCCTCGCGTGGGTCGGTGCCGGCAACCACGTTTCGCCAGTCCGTCCAGACACCGTACGAGAAGGCGCCAACGGAGCTGATGTACAGGTAGTCGCCGCCGAACGGAACCGAGCGGCCGCTGAACTGCTCCCAGTTCGGGTTGCTGGTCACGTCGCTGAGCCGCACCGCCGGCGACCACATGAGCGTGGACGCCACACCTGCCGCCGAGTACGCGTCAATTGACGGCACCGTGCTCTTGTCCGCGCAGTTGCCCAGCGGCCTGGCGGGGCTGTAGCACGGGTCGTTGCGGCTGTCCCACCAGAGAGCGTGCATGCTGCCCGCATCCACGGAGATGTCCGGGAAGCGCTGCAGGCCGCCGTGCGCCCGCGGGTCGTCGAGCAGCGCCGGCGCCGTGTGCGCGCCCGTCGCGCCATCCAGCCGGAAGAAGTAGATGCCAGACTGGCTTCCGACGTTCTGATGGAACTTCGCCGGCAGGTCCTCCGAGGTGATCGAGCCGTAGGTGGTTCCGCTCGGGACCTCCGTGCCCGGGATCGACGGGTCATAGACGATATAGACGTAGTCGTGCGCCGTGTCCTGCTGGTCCGCGGTCGCGCGCACCTGCGTTCCCCCGCGCATGAACGTGTACCCGGAGACGCAGGCCGTGGCGAAATCGCCGCAGTCGGTATTGATCCCGCCGAGGACGCTGATGTCCGTCGGGTCGTAGGGCTCGAACGCCTGCACCAGCCGCGGTGACGAGAAGCTCGCGCCGCAGTCGGTCGAGGCGTTGTACGCGATCGCGTCGACGCTCGAGTTGCTGCGGACGTCCGCGAACTGGCGGTACGTCACGTAGACGTGCCCGTTGCCGGTGACGGAGATATCCGGGAACTGGATGTCGTGCACCGTCTGGCTGAGCTTCTTCGGCGCCGAGAAGGTGCGGCCGTGGTCGGTCGAGCGGACGAAATAGACGCTCGAGTTGAAGCCGTTCGAGCCGCCGCCCGTGAAGCGGGCCCACGCGAAGTAGACATTGCCGTCGCAGGCACCGCCGGTTCGATCGACCTCGATCGCGGTCTTGTCGTGGAAGACGCCGAGCAGGTTCGGCGCAGCCGATCCTGTCGCGACGTCGACCGAGCGGACGAACTCCTTGCCGTCGTTCGTCGTTGCACCGCCCGGACCCGCAGGATTCTCGTAGGTCCCGACCCACACGTCACCGAAGGTCTGAGTCGGCCGCTCCGGGTTCGTCGAGCTCTCAGAGCCCGCGAACAGGCGGCCGTGGTTGTCCCAGGCCAGCACCGGATCGCCGGAGTCGGCCGTCCGGACCTGCGCCCGCGACGCGTACGGCGAGTGGTCGCCCTGGTAGCCGGGCACGAGCGAGCTGACAAAGCTCGCGCCGCCGTTCTCCGAGCGGTAGTAGCCGAGCCACACATCTCCGAGTCCGAGGAATGCGCCGTTGGACTGGAAGACGGGGCAGTAGTCGTTCGAGCTTCCGACAATCACCTGGGTGTTGCGCGGATCCACGGCAACCGCAGGCTCGTTCTGCCGACCACGACTCTGTGAGCACGCGGCCAACACGTCGTCCGAATACGGGTTGCCCGTGACGAGCGTGTAGTCGCTCACGTACCCGCCCAGAGCAGGGTCGTCGTTCGTCAGGCGCACATCCGTGCCTAACGCGTGAGCCGCTGGAATGCTCACGACGCAAGCGACGGCAAGCGCAGTCAGCGTGACGAGGCGCCGCATGGTACGCATCAGATCCCCCCTTCTCTCCCCTTGCCTCTTGAGGTGGAGCGGGATCCTAACTCACCAAACCCGCGGCCGCGATGAGTTCCTCCGGCATCAGCGCCACGCCATGCGCCCACGCGGCCGCGAAAGTGAGGGAGAACGTATCGCTCGTTCGAGTGAACTTCGACCCGGAATCACCCTTTAGGGGGTGAGCAGCAGACGAACCAAGCGGCTGAATGAGCGCACGTTTTGCGGCAATCGACTTGCGTGACGAGGAGGAGTTCACTAATGACGGGGTCACTGCGGTGCTTCCTAGCTGTTCTACTCTCGGCCGGTCTGCTCGGCCTCGTTGGCGCGTCGACGGCGTTTGCCGGCGACACGACGCCACCCGACCAGGCGCAGCTCCTCGATGTCTCCAAGCAGGTCGACGGCATCCAGGAGAAGCTGACTCAACTGATCAACCGCGGTCAAACCGCGCGGCCGGGGAAGCTCCTGACGTCGGCGGTTTGCGACTACCCGGACCCCGCGCAGATCTTCCTTGCGTGGGGCGACCTCGCGAACTACACGCTCGCGCCGCAGGGCGACTTTTCGTCCACCGACGGCTGGACGCTGAGCAAAGACGCAACCGTGGTTCCCACGGCCGATCCGTTCTCCGGCGCGCGGCAGTCGCTCCAGCTCGGCCACGACGCCAAGGCGGCGTCCCCCGCGATGTGCATCACGCTCGACAATCCGACCTTCCGGTTCTTCACGCGCGACGTCGGCGGAAACGGCAAGGCCAACCTCAAGGTCGACGTGCTGTATGAGGACTTCGACGGCCACGTCAAGCACATGACGATCGCGAAGCTGAAGGCAGGCACCGACTGGCAGCCATCGCTCATCGTGCCGATTTACATGAACATGCTCGCGGCCGCCTCGCCGAGCGGCATCACGGCCGTCGCCTTCGTGTTCAAGGCGGAAGGCCTGCAGAAGGGCGAGACGCTCTCGATCTCGAGCTTCTACCTCGATCCTTACTGCAGCAGGTAACGAGCGCCTCAGACCAGCGCCAGGATGGCGTCGACCACATCAGGGTCAAACTGGCTACCACGGTTCGCGAGTAGCTCGGCAACCGCTGCATCGCGTGTGAGCGCCCGCCGGTATGGCCGATCGGTCGTCATCGCGTTGTAGGCGTCGCAGCAGCTGACGATGCGCGCGATGAGCGGAATCTCCTCGCCGGCGAGCCCGTCCGGGTAGCCGGTGCCGTCCCACCGCTCGTGGCAGTGGCGAACGAGATGGCCGACGTCGGCCATCAGCCCGCCCACCCGCACCAGGAGCCGTTCGCCCTCGATTGTGTGCGTGTTGATCAGCGAACGTTCCTCGGGCGTAAGCGGGCCAGGCTTGTTGATGACCTCTGACGGGATCCGGATCTTCCCCACGTCGTGCAGGAGCGCCGTGAACTCGGCAACACGCCGCTCGCCTGGCTCGAGTCCCATGCGGTCGCAGGTCGCAAGCACGAGGTCGACGACCTCACGGCTGTGGTTCCCCGTGTAAGCGTCGTCGGCCTCGACCACGTCGCCGAGCAGGAAGGTCGTGCCGCGGTAAGCGGCCGAGAGCTCGAGGATGGAGTCGAACCGTTCCCGGCGCTCGCGCGCGAACAACGCGAGCAGTGCGGGCAATGGGAGGAGCAGGAGGAGGGCGCCCTCCTCCACGCGTTCCGCGACCGTCATCCCGAAGGCAAGCGGCGCAAGTAGCGAGTCGAAGGCGATTGTCCTGGCGAAAGGCCCGAGAAGCGCACCGGGTTGCACGCCGAGAGCGAGCCACTCGAGCCCGCTCGACGCAGCGAAGTCGAATGCGAACTGGGCGAGAAGTGCCAGGACGAGCACGAGCGCGCCGCGCCAGTCGGCGTGCGGCTCGTCCGCCGCAATGAACACCAGTGCGGGGCCGAAGGCAAACAACGCGCTGGCTGGAAGCACGGCGGCGCGCGCGGCTGACATCGTCCCGCGCCCGACATCCGGGAGCGCCGCAAGGACCATCCCCGCCGCGACAACCAGTGGAATGTCCGCCGCAGGGAGCAGGAAGAGCATCGGAACCAAGACGATCTCGGTCGGCAGTGCAAGGCCGCTTCCCACCTCGACTCGGATCGAGGAGAGAAGCGCGTAGCCGCCTATGAAGAGCGCGTACTGCCACCAGTCGGGCCGGTCCTTCACGTGCGCAAGGAGCGCAAGGGCGAGTGCGGATGCCAGAAAGAGGCAGGTGAAGGCAACGCGGGCGTGGGCCTCGCGCCCGGTCAGATCACCACGGACCCGCTCGCGCGCCTGCGTCAGCTGCTCTTCGAGAACGGGGTCGAGCGTCTCAACGGTTGCCGCCATAAACACCGATATCGGCTCTGGGCTCGAGAATCATGAAGCGGTTAGCCGAGCAGATCGCGCAGGCTGATGCCGCCGCGGATCAGCTGGTCGAGCGGCAGGCGGCGGACGAGCCCGCGGAGGGCCGGCGCGAGAAAGCCCGGAACGTCGCCCCGACGCTCCGCCTCGTCTACCGAGCGAAGCATCCCGGCCCGGAGCGCGACCTCGATCGTGTGCTCGTCCCACTGGCGCGGCGCCTCGCTGCCGCCGCCGATCGAGAGCACGAGCTCCTCGCGGCTCGTATGCAGCCGGCAGGCGGCGCCGTCGAGGCCGTCGAGGACGATCCGCTGCACGGTGGCGTCGAAGCCGCCGGTTCGGCCGTCTCGCGGGCGGCACGGGTCGGCGATCTTGGGAGAAGGCTCGCTCAGCGCACCGAGGCTCAGCTCGACGGCGATCAGGGCGACGCCGGCGAGCAGCAGCGCGACGACGACCTTCGTCACGCGAGCCTCCGGCGGAACAGCGCCGCCACGAGGAGAGCGAGCGCGGCGAGAGCGGCGCAGACGAAGAAGGCGGAACGGGACGCACGCGTGATCGTCGCCTCGATCGCGCCCGTCAGGCGGTCGCGGACGCTCGCGAGAGCGGCGTCGTCACGCGCACCGTGCGCGTTGAAGGCCTGCTCGAGGCTCGGCGTCTCGCCCTCCTGGGCGCGTGCGAACGCGCCGCGCAGGTCGAGCGCGACGGGCACCTTCTTGTCCAGTCCGATCGGAGCGTCGAGCAGCACTGCCGTGCCGCGCAGGAGCGCCCGGTCACCGGCCGTCGGCACCTTCGACGCAAGGAGGGGCGCGATCAGCGCGAGGGCAAGAACAAGCCCGAGGTGCCGCGCCCCCACGGTGAGCGTGCCGCTGCGGGTCAGGCCGGCGTCGCGGTCGAGCGTCGCATTCGAGAGCACCGGCACTGCCAGCCCGAGGCCGGCTCCGCAGAGCAGCAAGGCCCAGATCGCGAGCCCGACCCGCGCCGACGGCAGCAGCGCGAACCCGATCAGCCCGAGCGCGAGCAGCGCGGCGCCGCCGCAGACAGCGGTGATCCGCGGCAGCCGACGATCGAGCAGACGAGCAACGAGCGCTGCCGCGGGGAGCGCACTGACCACGAGGGCGCCTCCGATCGGCGAGTAGCCCCAGACGCTGATGACGAGCAGCACCGCGAGGAAGAGCGCCCCGACGAGCGCGCCGAAGAGCAGGCCCAGGCACACGTTCGCCGGCAGCGTCCGCGCAAGCGACGGCTTCCAGCCCTCCTCGGCCTCCACGTGCGCATGCGCGCGGACGACGGCGACCAGCGCCAGGCCGGCGACGGGCGCCTGCGCGACGAAGATCGCGCGCCAGTCGAACGCCTGCGTCAGCACGCCGCCGAGCGCGGGTCCGAGCGCGAGGCCGAAGGTGCCCGACGCCGTCCAGCGCCCCGGCCCGAGCAGCGGCAAAGCGCCTGCGAGCAGCAGCGCCGCGCCGACGCCCTGGACGCACCGCGCGCCGATCAGGAAGGCGAGGGTCGGAGCGGCCGCGCAGGCAATCGAGGCCGCGAGGAAGAGCCCGAGCCCCGCGGCGGAAACCGCAGCGGCGTTCAGCCGGTGCACGAAGAGCACGAGCACGAGCGCCGTCACGGCGACCGCGGCGTTGTAGCCCGTCACCACCCAGGAGACGCCCTCGATGGTGGTGTCGAAGCGGCCGTAGAGCTCGGGCAGAGCGAGGACGACGATGGACGAGTCGGCGAAGGCGACGGCGACCGCCGCCGTCAACGGCCCTCGCCTCACCTACCCCAGCCCGGCGATGGGTCGCGGCGTCCCGACTCGAGATGCCAGTAGTCACGCGCCTCGACGACCAGGCCGTCGTCTCCGAAGCGGAGCATCGAGCAGCCGGCGAGGGTCTGCTCCTCGCCGTTGGGCATGACGAGCGTCGCCCACCACTCGACCGCCGCGCGGTCGCCCTCCTCGACGGGCTCGCCGAAGTGGACTTCGTGCGCCTTGGCCTCGGGGAAGACGCGGCGCGTGTACTCGATCGGCGGCTCCGGGTCCCGGAACGGCGCCGAGCGAAAAACACAGTCCGGCGCATAGAGCGCGGCCGCCGCGTCCGGATCGTCGGCCTCCCAGGCGACCTTGTAGCCCTGCGCCCAGCGCTTGCCATTGCTCATGGCTCGAGATCTTCCCGGACCAGGCCGTAGATGACTCCGTCGACCCATTCGTCGTTGCGCCAGTAGGCCTTGCGGCGGACGCCTTCGCGGACAAAGCCGGCCCGCTCGGCGTGCCGCTGGGCGCGCTCGTTGAAGCCGTAGATCTCGAGCTGGAGCCGGTGGAAGCCGAGGTCGAAGATCAGGTGCCGCTGGAAGAGTTGCGCCGCCTCGTCCGCGAGCCGGCGCCCGCGGTAGGCGGGGTGCACCGCGAGCGAGCCGAGGTTGGCGATTCGGCTGCGGCGGTTCGCGATCTCGAAGCCCATCAGGCCCGCGCGCTTGCCGTCGACCTCGATCACGAAGCGGCCGAACTCCTCGGGCTCGGCCTGCGAGCGCTCGATCTCGGCGATCATGCCCTCGCGGTCGCGCGGGCGGACGAGGGCCATGTACGGCTCGACGTCCTCGTCGGTCATCAGCTCGACGAGGAAGTCGGCGTCTGCGGGCCCGGCGCGCCTGATCGTGATGCTCACGGTGAGGGCGCCGCGATCGGCTCGCGCCGTGGCAGCCGCACCGCCCCCGACCCCAGCGCGACGCCGCCGAGGATCAGCACCATGCCCGCGAGTTCCTGCCACGTCAGCGGCTCGCCGAGCAGAACGACGCCGTAGAAGAGCGCCGTCACCGGCAGCAGATACGTGACGAGGCTGACCCGCGCCGCGCCGTCACTGCGCAGGGCGCGGTAGAGGATGATCTGGGAGACCGCCGTTCCGATCACCGCGAGCGCGATCACGGAGCCGGTCTCCTTCCACCCCGGCACGCTTCCCGGAAGCTGCCACACACCGAGCGGAAGCAGGACGACGAAGGCGCCGATCATCGTCGTGGTCGCGAGGGTGAGTCCGCTGGTGCGCTCGACCAGCTGTTGGCTCCAAAGGCTGCCGGCCGCATACGAGACCGACGCTACGACCACCGCCAGCGTTCCCGCGACGCCCCACCAGCCACCCTCGGGATGCACTCCGGCGAGCACGCCCACGCCGGCCAGCCCGACCAGGAAGCCCACGAGCCGGAGGCCGCGCACCCGCTCGCTCGGCCTCCACCTGATCGCGAGCAGCACGACGAAGATCGGCATCGACGCGTTGGCGATCGCCGCGACGCCGGAGTCGATGTGCTTCTCGCCCCAGGCGATCAGCGTGAACGGGATCGCCGCGTTGACGACGCCGAGCGCAAAACCCTCCCAGCCGATCCGGCGCATGTCGGCCAGCGTGCCGTGCCAGCCCCGTTGCGCGATGAGCACGAGCAACAGCAGCGCACCGGCGATCGCGACGCGCAGCATGATCATCGTCAACGGCTCGTACGCCCGGTCGGCGACCTTGATGAACATGTAGGAGGCGCCCCAGAAGGCGGCGAGCAAGCCGATGTAGATCACGTACGAGCGCGACACGCGCCCGAGGCTATCCGTCCACCGGCTGCGGCTGCCTCGCGCGGCGCAATCGAACGGCGCCCGTACCCAGTGCCACCCCGGCGAGGATCAGCGCGAGCCCACCCAGGGCCGCGGCGCCGAAGCGCTCGCCCAGGAAAATCGCTCCATAGGCGAGCGCGATCGGTGGAATCAGATACGTGACGAGCGCCGCGTAGGCGGCGCCGGGGCCGTTGACCAGCGCGAAGAAGAGCAGGTACGCGAGCGCGGTCCCCGGGATCCCCAGCGCGACGACGGAGCCGATCGTCCTCCAGTTCGGCATCTCGCTCGGTGCTTGGGCCACGCCGACCGGGAGCCATACCAGTGCCGCGATGGCCGTCGAGGCGAGCCCGACGACGATCGGCTGGACCGGCTTCAAATACCGCCCACTGAGCAGGCCGCCAACGCCGTAGCAGAACGCCATCCCGACGACCGCGAGCGCGCCGAGCACCTTGCCCTCCGGCTGCGCGCCGACGAGCAACGCCACACCGAGGAAGCCGATCGCTACTCCAAAGAGCGGCGCGCCGGTCACGCGCACCTCGCGGAAGGCGACGAAGGCGATCAGCGCGTTGAAGATCGGGACGGAGGCCTGGATGATCGATGCGAGCCCTGAGTCGACCCGCGTCTCGCCCCACGAGAGCAGCCAAAAGGGAATCGCGGTGTTCACGAGCGCGACCACGACGAGCCAGCGCCAGTTCTCGCGCAGCTGGCGCCGCGTCTCCCCCGACCCGACCACGAACGGCGCCACCAGCGCGAGCATGATCGCCGCGAGGCCGAGCCGGCCGAGAATCAACGTCGCCGGGGTCAGCTCCCTCACTGCGACCTTGATGAATAGGAAGGAGGCTCCCCAGATCAGGGCGAGCGCGATCAGCATCGCGAGGTTGCGCCTCACTCGACGCGTCCTCCAGGCGGGCTAGACTCGTCTATCTGACGAGGGTCTCCGAACAGTCGCTGCATCAGGCGCTCGGTCTTACCAACTCCGAGTACGACCGAATCTGTGAGTTGCTTGCGCGCGAGCCGAACCACTTCGAGCTTGCGGTCTTCTCGCTGCTCTGGTCTGAGCACTGCGGGTACAAGCACTCGGCGGCGCTGCTGAAACGGCTGCCTTCCGCAGGCGCGCGCGTGCTCCAGGGACCCGGCGAGAACGCGGGCGTGATCGACCTCGGCGACGGCGAGGCGGTCGCGTTCAAGGTCGAGTCGCACAACCACCCGTCCGCGGTCGAGCCGTTCCAGGGCGCGGCCACGGGCGTCGGCGGGATCCTCCGCGACATCGTGGCGATGGGCGCGCGGCCGGTTGCGCTGCTCGACGGCCTCCGGTTCGGCTCGGACGGCTGGGAGCTCCAGCGCGCGGTCGCGGGGATCGGGCACTACGGGAACTGCGTCGGCGTCCCGACAGTCGGCGGCGAGGCGGTCGCCGACGAGGCGTATGCCGGGAACTGCCTCGTGAACGCGATGTGCGTCGGCCTGCTGCCCGCGGAACGAGTCACACGCGCGCGTGCGCGCGGGACCGGGAACCTCTTGCTCCTCTACGGCGCGACCACTGGCCGCGACGGGATCGGTGGCGCCTCGGTGCTCGCAAGCCAGGAGCTCGGCGGGGGCTCCGAGGAGAAGCGGCCGTCCGTGCAGATCGGCGATCCGTTCACCGGCAAGAAGCTGATCGAAGCCTCGCTCGAGCTCGTCGAGGCCGGGCTCGTCGAGTCGCTGCAGGACTGCGGCGCCGCGGGCCTCGCCTCGTCGCTCGCCGAGATGGCGCGAGACGTCGGCGTCGACGTCTGGCTCGACCGCGTGCCACTCCGCGAGGACGGGATGGAGCCTTGGGAGATCATGATCTCCGAGAGCCAGGAGCGGATGGTCGCGGTCGTCCGACCCGGGCTGCTGGAACGCGCCGAAGCCGTGCTCGAGCGCTGGGAGCTCCATCACGCCGTCATCGGCGA
>JBKPLR010000050.1:0-9132 GCA_046731695.1 Actinomycetota bacterium | reverse complement strand
CCGGTAGCCTTCGACGACCTGCGGGACGTAGCCGCCGAGCGTGTGCGAGGTCAGGAGCCCGGACGGGTGCACCGCCGCCGCCTCGAGCACGATCAGGCCGACACCGCCGCGAGCCCGCGCCTCGTGGTACGCGACGAAATCGTCGGTCGGCAGGTGGTCGTGGACTAGCGTCGTCTGGTGCGCGGTTGAGACGACCCGGTTCCTTAGCTCGACCGGGCCGAGCGCGAGCGGGCTGAAGAGGTGCTCCAACACGCGGCGCGATCGTACGTCAGGCGGTTGCACTCGACACCGCCTGGATTTCACTGCCCGCTACGCGTCGAGCAGACAGCGTTCAGCTGGGCGGCGGACCCTCTGTTGATTGCTCAGGAGGCTCGGCTGCCCGCGTGCTACCCGATTCGCCGCCCGCGGTAGCAGGGGCAGGCGGCGGACGGGGTGTCCGTGCGGCAAAGACCACCAAGGCGGCGCTTCCCCCGGTGACGAGAACGCCGCCAATGAGGAGCCCGATCGCAACCCAGAGCAGGAACGACAGCTTGGCGCCGAGGTCGACGTCCGCAACGACGCCTCGCGAGCCGTCGGCGTTCATGAGGACGACCGACCAGTCGCCGTCGCGCACCTTCCAGGTCAAGGTCTGCTCCCCGACCCCGGAGGCGGAGGCCGCCCAGAAGCTCTGGTCCGTCGGCGGCGCCTGCGGCGCGCCCCCCGAGACCGAGAGGTAGGTAGCTCGGAACGGATCGAAGTCGAGGTCCTGGACGTTCGCATGGGCGACGTCTCCGAGGTACCTGGCGACCTCCGCCGCCGGCCCGACGCCGATGAAGAGCGTCTTCGCGTCGGTGCTCTCGCCGCGAATCCGAACCTTGCCGAACCAACTCTCGTTCAGGACCCAGCCTGGCCCGTTGGTATCGACCTCGAGCCGCGTGCGGGTGAGGGCGTAGGTCGGCGTTTCGAACCGCTCGGTAGGCGTCGTCAGGTAGCCGTCCTCGCGCTGCGTGCGGTCGGCCCAGAGCAGGAAGCCTCCCCCGGCCATCACAGCGAGTCCGAACAGGACCCCGATGCTGCCGAGAACTATGAGAACGACGCGCCCGGCGCTCACTCGAAGCCGAGGTTGACCCATTGGCTGCAAGGCGTCAAGCGGGCGATGCGTCCTGTGTCGGCCCCAGCACGCGAAAAGCGCCGTTTCCGGCGCCTTTCGCAGTAGCGGGGGCAGGATTGAACCTGCGACCTCCGGGTTATGAGTCGCCAGCCGCGCCCATCATCGTTCGAATCCTCATTTCGGAGAGCCTTAGACTCCCCGATCGATGGGGCCCATCGCCAAGAGCGACGAGGACCCGGCCGAAGCAACCGGCGCTTCGGCACCCGGCGGCAAGCGGCCGGTCGCCGTGACCTTGGTCGGCGCCTTCGCTCTCGGGGTCGGCGCCTACCACGTCGTCCACGGCGTGCTCGCCCTCGCCCACGGAGGCGATGCGAGCCGGCTCGCTGAGGGAGCCTTCGTTCTCGTGCTCGGAGTGCTCGCCGTCGTCATCGGCATCGGTGCACTGCGAATAGAGCGGTGGGCGTGGGCCGCCTTCATGACCTGGGCCGTCGTCGGGCTTACGGATGAGCTCCTCCGCCACTTCTTCTACGGGAACCCCACCTATCTGGCCATGGCGTTGCAGACCGTTACGGTGCTCGTGCTGACGCCACTCGACGTCCAGGTCGCATTCGGAGCTCGTCCGCCCCGCAATGTCATCCTCGCCGAAACCACTCATCCCGTCGACAGCAGCTGACGCCCAGATCCTGCGGGCCTTCGAGCCGATCGTCCGGTACACCCGGGGCGAGAAGTTCTTCCCGATGGACGTCGAGCCCTACGTGCGGGCGAGCAGCCTGTGGCTGTACGTCCGTGACGGCGCCGACCAGGAGGTCGTCGTCGAGGGGGAACTGACGATGGAGAGGCTCGTGCAGCAGCGCGAGGCCTCCTTCGGATCGCTCTTCTACCTTCGCTTTGTGCACCCGCTCGATCTGCAGGAGAGCGCGCAGGCACTGGTGGGTGAGCGCAGGCTGGCGAAGAGGCAGCAGAGCCAGTTCCACGCCGGCGTCGGCCGCCTGGCACGGGCCGGTCTCCTGCCGCGGCTCGGCGACGGCCTCTTCTCGCTCTCGCTCCTACTGCGCGGCAACGTGCCCGGCGCGACGGCCGCGGCCGCTGCGCTCAAGTACGACGAGATCCGGGAGCAGGACGGACGATACGTCTACCACGGTCGGGTCACTCGCCAGAGCGGCTGGACGATCTGCCAGTACTGGTTCTTCTTCGCGTACAACGCTTGGCGCTCGGGCTTCCACGGAGTCAACGACCACGAAGCCGACTGGGAGATGATCTCCGTCTACCTTTACGAGGAGCAGGGCCGGCTGATTCCGGCGTGGGCCGCATACGCCTCACACGACTTCCACGGCGCCGATCTCCGTCGCCGCTGGGACGACTCGACCGACCTAGCGTTGGAGAATGGCCATCCGGTCGTGTATGCCGGCGCGGGGTCGCACGCCTCGTACTTCAGACCCGGTGAGTACCAAGCGGAGGTCCCGGTTCCGGCTCCTAGGCGGGTCAAGCGATTGGCCGAGGCCGCGAACGGTTTCTGGCGCACGACTCTCGGCCAGGGTGATGAGACGCGCAGGCCGCTCCGGATCCCATTCATCGACTTCGCCCGCGGCGACGGGCTGGCCATAGGACCCGGCCAGGCACACGAGTGGACGGCAAACGTGATCGACGAGACGACGCCGTGGGTGCACAAGTACCGAGGGCTTTGGGGTCTGTTCGCGCAGGACCCGATCTCCGGGGAGAACGCCCCGGCGGGACCGATGTACGACCGGGACGGCTCGCCGCGCCCCTCATGGTTCGATCCGCTCGGGTTCGCAGCGCTCGACCAGGTTCCAGCTCCCCCGCACCAGCTCGCGGTGTTGGAGAGCGAGCTCGCACGACTCGGGACTCGCCAGAGTGAACTGGGGGTCCTCATCGACGAGCAGACGTCGGCTCTCCAGGAGCTCGGCGCCCGCCTTCAAAGCATGCTCGGAAGCCCACACCTCGCGGCCGAGTCGGCGAGGTTGGAATCGCTGGTGGCGGCGGAGGCCGAGGAGCTCACGGCCCTTCGCAAGGAGCGCTCTGAGAGCGAGGCCGTGCTCGAAGGGCTTACGCGACGGATCGTGCGGCTACGGGCCGGAGAGGCCGACGACCCCCGCGCGCATATCAGGCACGCGGCCGAGCCTGTTCCGTTGTCGGAGTTGCGCTTCAGCCGCGCGGCAGAGCTCTGGGCCGCGCTATCCATCAGCCTCCTGCTCATCGGGCTGGCGGTCCTGATCCTCGCTGCACCTGGCAATGTCTGGGCCGAACTCGTCGTTCTGGTGCTTGCGTTCATCCTCGGTGAGTCGATCCTTCGGGGAACGTTCATCAGGACCGTCAACCGGGTGGCGGTGATCCTGGCACTCATCGCCGCGGCCGTCCTCTTCGCGACCCATTGGAAGCTTGCGCTCGTCGGGCTCCTGATCGCGCTCGCCTTCTTCCTTCTTTACCAGCGGGCCCGAGAACTCCGCGCTTGACCCTCGTTCCTCGCCGGGACGCTGCGCTGGAGTGGGTTGCCACAGGTCGTTGACGATCTTCTACCCGCGAGCCAGGCCGGCTCGCCACTTTCGCGACCGGATGACGCGAAAGGCGCCGTTTCCGGCGCCTTTCGCAGTAGCGGGGGCAGGATTTGAACCTGCGACCTCCGGGTTATGAGCTGCCTCGACTGGGTGCACGCGTTCCGCCGTATTCCGCCGAAATGCAGAATCGCAGCCAGTTTTCGGCCGCGCGCATGGATTTAGGCGGCGCACGGTGACATCCCTTCGAAAGCCAAGTGCTTGCGAGACGCTTGCAGCCCTCCGGGCGCGGCGGCCGCTCTGCCGCGCCCGGGGGCTTAGCTCAGTCGGCGGTCAGCGCGCCGGCGGGATCAGCACACGGTTGATGACGTGGATGACCCCGTTCGACGCCATCACATCAGGCCTCGTCACCTTCGCGCTGTTCACGAACACGTTCGCGCCCGATACGCGAATCCGAACCGCTTTGCCGTTGAGCGTCTTGGCCGAGGAGAGCTTCACGACGTCCGCGGCCGTCACCTTTCCGGAAACGACGTGGTACAGCAGGACGGCCTTCAACTTCGCCTTGTTGTGCAGAAGGACGTTCAACGTTCTTTTCGGTACCTTCTTGAACGCGGCGTCCGTGGGCGCGAAGACCGTGAACGGGCCTGGCTGCCGCAGCGCCTTGACGAGCCCGGCGCGCTTCAACAGCTTCGCGAGCGTCTTGAACTTGCCCGCCGCGACAGCCGTCTGCACGATGTCCCTGTTGCCGGTCGATCTCGCCGGCGCGGCGGCCGCAGCTACGCAACCGACCACCGCGACGAGCATGAGGATCGAGAGGAGCTTCTTCATCCTTAACCTTCCTTTCGTTCAGGCCGCGCGCCGCGGCGCGCGGTCGATGAGTGAGTCGCCCACGGTCGCCGGCCGCAGGTGCGTTCGGCGGCCGGCGGTGAGGAGCGAGCCGATGCCGTACACGGCGGCCAGTCCGACAAGTCCGTAGATCACGCGACTAGCGGCGTTCGTTTGGCCGAAGTCCATTCCGCCGCAAATCCAGGCCACGAGGTCGAACTTCGCCACCGCGACCAGACCCCAGTTGAGGCCGCCGACAAGAACGAGCGTTGCCGCGAGAACGTCGAGCTTCTTCATCTGTCCACCTCCTGTATAGATTTCGTTCGGCGGGACAGTACCACTCCTTACCCCGGTTGTCAAGGTGCTGTTCATATTCTGTATAGTGGACGCATGACGGACGCGGGATTGCTGCGGATCGGAGAGCTGAGCCGGCGCTCGGGCGTCAGCCCGGAGCTGCTGAGAGCGTGGGAGCGTCGCTACGACCTGCTGCGCCCGAGGCGCTCCGCAGGCGGAACGCGCCTCTATGCGGCGGCCGACCTCGAGCGCGTGCGGGCGATGCAGCGGCATCTCGCCGACGGGCTCGCGGCTGCGGAGGCCGCGGCGCTCGCAGGCCGTTCGGCCGAACCGGCGCCGAGCGCGGTCGCGCTCGGCGATCTCCGTCGAGAGCTCGAGGATGCGCTCCTCGCGTTCGACGAGCCGCACGCGCAAGCGATAATCGACTCGCTGCTGGCAACGGCGATGCTCGACACCGTGCTGGTGAAGGTTCTCGTCCCGTACCTCCACGACCTCGGCGAGGGCTGGGAACGCGGTGAGGTGTCGATCGCGCAGGAGCACTTCGCCTCGAGCGTCCTCCGCGGGCGCCTGCTCGGCCTGGCGCGCGGCTGGGACCGCGGTTTCGGACCGCGCGTGCTGCTCGCGTGTGCTCCGGAGGAGCAGCACGACCTCGGCCTGATCTGCTTCGGCCTCGCGCTTCGCGAACGTGGCTGGCGGATCGGCTATCTCGGCGCCGACACGCCTATCGAGAGCGTCGCTAATGCGGCGCTTGCGTTCGCGCCGGAGTTCGTCGTCCTCAGTGCGGTGACCGCCGAGCGGTTCCGTGCGAGAGCGGACGAGTTGCGGGAGCTCGCGAAAGCCACACGTCTGTGTCTCGGTGGAGCGGGCGCGGCAGTGGCCGATGTCGGAGCCGACGCCCTCGCGCTCGACGGGGATCCTGTGCACGAGGCCGAGCGCCTGACGCACCTCTCGCGCCAGACGTGACGCGCGTGACGCGCGCAGTCGTCCTCTTCACCCGCGACCTGCGCGTGCACGACCATCCTGCGTTGAGCGCGGCTGTCGAGCTCGCGTCGGAGATCGTGCCATTGTTCGTCCTCGACGACGCGCTTTGGCACCAGCACCGCTCCCCCACTCGACGGCGTTTCTGCTTGACTCACTCGCCGACCTGCGGCTCGCGCTGCGCGAGCGCGGCGGAGACCTCGTGATCCGCCGCGGGGACTCGGTCGAAGAAACGTTGCGCGTTGCACATCGAGCCGCGGCGAGCGTCGTCTTCGTCGGCGCAGATGCCAGCACGCACGCGCAGCGCCGACAGGAGCGGCTCGCGCTTGCCTGCCGCCGCGAGCGGATCGAGCTTCGAGTCGAGAACACGGTCGCCGCGGTGCCTGCGCGTGAGCTCGTTCCGGCCGACCGAGACCACTACCGCGTCTTCACGCCCTATTGGCGGCGTTGGCGCGACCAGCCGTTGCCCGCCCCGCTCGACCCCCCGCGGGGTGTGTCGCTTCCTCGGCGCATCGACCCCGGCGACCTCCCGTCCGCACCACCCGGGCTGCGCGGCGGCGAGCCTGAGGCGCGACGGCGCCTCGACGCGTGGCTGCGCGGTGGCGTGCACGAGTACGAGACCGCGCGCAACGAACTCGCGAGGGAAGGAACGTCTCGGCTGAGCCCGTACCTGCACTTCGGCTGCATCTCCCCGGCCGAGGTCGTGGCGAGGGCGCGCACCCAAGGCGCGATCGCCGAGCCCTTCGTTCGGCAGCTCTGCTGGCGCGATTTCTACCTGCAGCTGCTGAACGCGAATCCACACACGGCAATCCACAACCCGCACAGCCGCGACCGCGATTGGGTCGACGACGAAGACGCGCTGGCGGCCTGGGCTGACGGACGAACCGGTTACCCGATTATCGATGCAGCGATGCGGCAGCTTCGCGCCGAGGGGTGGATGCACAACCGCGGGCGCCTGCTCGTCGCGTCGTTCCTGACGAAGACGCTCGGGATCGATTGGCGGCGAGGAGCGAAGCTTTTCCTCGAGCTGCTCGTCGACGGCGACGTCGCGAACAACGCCGGCAACTGGCAATGGGTAGCGGGAACAGGCGTTGACTCGCGCCCGAACCGCGTCTTCAACCCCGTCGCACAGGCGAAGCGACTGGACCCACAGGGCAAGTACGTCCGCAGCCACGTTCCCGAGCTCGGCGAGCTGAAAGGCGCGACCATCCACGAGCCTTGGCGCGCGCCGCTCGCAGCACGCGCGCCCGAGTACCCCGAGCGAATCGTCGATCTCGAGCACCGTGCGCGTGCGCGCGAAACGCCCCGTCGTCGCTCCCACGCCCGAGGGCGCACTCCTCCTCGGCGATCGATACTGGTCCGAAGTCGGCCGCGCAAGTCGCGGGTCGCTGCGGCTGCGCGAGGCCGCCAGCGGCGTCGAGCTGCGGCTTTTTGCATTCGGCCCCGCCCTGTTGCGCTTCGGCCCTCCCGAAGTCGACGTCGGCGCGGATGGCGTCTCCTGCCGGTACCCGATCCGCGGCGGCCTGCTCACGCGGCGTCCCGGCGGCGCGATCGCGCTCTCACAAAGCGGCGCCGACGAGCCCGAGCTCCGAGCGAGTGTGACGGCGTTCGTCCCTCGTCTCGCCTTGCCGCCGTTGTACGACCGGCTCCAGCACCGGCTGCACGTGGGCATCAGCCGCCGCTACTTCCGCCGGCTGATCGCCGGAGGCGCGGGATGAAAGTTGCCGTGCTCGGCGCGACAGGCTTCATCGGGCGCGCGCTCGTGCCCGCCCTCGCAGAGCACGCCGAGGTGCTCGCGATCTCTCGACGCGGCGATGCGCGCGAGTCCACGCACATCCGAGCGGTTGCGGCCGACGCCACCGACGAGGCCGCAATCGGGCGAGCGCTCGAAGGCGTCGATGTCGCGTACTACCTGGTGCACTCGCTCGGCACGTCGGACTTCGGCGGCGTCGACCGGCGCGCGGCGGCGACTGTCGCAAAGGCGGCCGATCGAGCCGGCGTGTCGCAGATCGTCTATCTCGGCGGGCTCGGCGACGACGCCGGCGACCTCTCGCCCCATCTGCGCAGCCGCGCTGAGACCGCCATCGTCCTCTCGCACGGCGCGGTCCCCGTTACGATTCTGCGCGCCGCCGTCGTCGTCGGCCGCGGCAGCGCCGGCTTCGAGACCATCGTTGCACTGGTCGATCGCCTCCCGGTGATGATCGCGCCGCGATGGGTCGCCACCCCGACGCAGCCGATCGCGCTTGCCGACGTCGTCGGCTATCTCGCGGGCGTCGCCGGCAATCCTCAAGCCGGCGGCCAGACTTTCGATCTCGGCGGGCCCGATGTTCTCACGTACCGCGAGATGATCGAGCGCATCGGTTTGATTCGCGGGCGCCGTCCCCGAATCGTCGAGGTGCCCGTGCTCAGTCCGCGGCTCTCGTCGTACTGGCTCCACCTCGTTACGCCGGTACGCGCGAGCGTCGCGCGCCCGCTCGTCGAAGGGCTGCGCAATCCGACTGTCGCACGCGACGAGCGGATCAAGGCAGTGCTCCCGCGCGAGCTGACGCCGTTCGACATCGCCGCCCGCGAAGCCCTCGGCCCCACGTAGGGCGCCCCAAGTCTTCGGCCTCTCAGCTCGGCCCAGTCTCGAGGCGCTCGACCCAAAGTGACCGAGATCGATCGCGCGGCGCGCTTGTCGCGACTGCGCGTTCCGCTCCCTATAGCCGCGGCCGTTCTCTCGCCCGAGCAGCCGCTTGAGTCGTCCCAGAGAAGAGAAGGCCCCGTTTTCCGGGGCCTTTGTCACTAGCGGGGGCAGGATTTGAACCTGCGACCTCCGGGTTAGGAGCCGCCTCAGAACGCTTGCACCCCGAGCCGATTACTGAGACCCCGTCCATGGGTAAGGAGGCGCAAACGGGAGCCAAGGGTATTGATCGCTGCGGCGCGGTTCTTACCGACGATGCTGGCCCGATTTCCGCGGCGTTCCCAAGGCGTACCCACCAATTACTCCCCAAAGTCGCGGGCCGCAGTTGCGCAGCCCCGCTTACAGCGCCGGCACGTAAGTCCGCGCCGACGGGGTGGGCGGCCGTCCAACGAAAGCGGCAAAAGGGTGCAAAACTTTCCCGGTGAGCGTGCGGGACGCATGAATGTCGGCCGTTAGCGGGGCATCGCCCGATGCCTACGAGCGCCACGTCGGTCGCTACGCCAAGGAACTGTCAGCAGGATTGATCCGAGTTGCAGGCGTCCGTGCGGGGCAGAGCGCGCTCGACGTCGGATGCGGTCCGGGGGGTCTCGCGGTCGCACTTGCCGGTCTGCTTGGGGACGAGAATGTCGCGGCAGTCGATCCGTCAGAGCGGTTCGTCGAGGTCTGTCGGTCACGCATTCCCGGAGCCGACGTCCGCATCGGAGTGGCCGAGAACTTGCCGTTCGACGACGCAAGCTTCGACGTCGTCCTCG
>JBKPLR010000049.1:0-16444 GCA_046731695.1 Actinomycetota bacterium | reverse complement strand
TCACACCGGGCAGGTTCATCGGCTATCGGATCCTCGCAGCGGTCGGCCTGCCGCTGATCTGGATCTGGTTCTCGGCTTCGACGGGGATGTCGCCTCTCGGCATGCTCTTCGGGATGGTCGCCGCCGGCGCGCTCGGATGGTGGGTCCCGTCGCAGTTCGTCAAGGATCGCGCCAAGCGCCGGCTGACGGAGATCGACTACGAGCTCCCCGAGCTGATCGACCTGCTCGTGGTCACGATCGAGGCGGGTCTCGGCTTCGTCGGCTCGCTCCAGATGGCGGCGAAGCGACTGACCGGCCCCTTGGGGGACGAGCTGCGACTGACGCTGCAGGAGCAGAACATGGGCCTCTCGATCAACGAGGCGCTCCACAACACGATGCTGCGCGCCGACACGCCGGCCATGCGCTCGTTCGTCCGCTCCGTAACGCAGGGCGAGCGGCTCGGCGTGTCGATCGGTCAGATCATGCGTGACCTCGCAACCGAGATGCGCCGGCGACGTAAGCAGAGCGCCGAGGAACGCGCGCAGAGGGCGCCGATCAAGATCCTGTTCCCGCTCGTCTTCCTGATCTTCCCGGCGATGTTCATCGTCCTCCTCGGCCCGGCCCTGATGCAGTTCGTCCACGCGATCGGCGGCGTGGCGAAATGAGGACGATCACGTTGCGGAGGCACGAAGGCGGTGTGGCCTGCGAGCGGTGCCGGGTTGCCGACCGCATGCTTACGAGGATGCGCGGGCTGCTCGGGCACCGGCGGCTGGAACGCGGGGAGGGCCTGCTGCTGAAACCGGCGCCTTCGGTGCATACGTTCTTCATGCGCTTCCCGATCGACGCGGTCTTTCTCGATCGCGACGGAAGCGTGCTGAAGGTGCGCAGCCACCTGCGCCCGTGGCGCGTCGCCGGGGCTCGTGGTGCGCATGCCACGCTCGAGCTCGCCGCCGGCGAGGCGATACGACGAGGAATCGACCAAGGCGATCGGCTCGAGTGGGTGGGTGCAAATGCCTAGCTCGACCGTCGCGGCCGAGACGGTCCCCGTCAAGAGGGCCGCGGGCCGCGCCCTCAGCCCGCGCGCACGGGCCTGGGCGACGGCGATCGGAGCGGTCGTCGTCGTGCTCTGTTTCGTCCGGTTCGGGCTCTCGGGAGAGGCGTTCGTCGGGGCCTTCTTCGGCGCCGTCCTCGTCTACCTCTCCGCGTTCGACCTGGAGCACCGGTTGATCCCGAACCGGATCGTCCTCCCGGCGACCGCGATCGTGCTCGCGGCGCAGATCGCCATGGATCCAGGCCACGGCCTCGAATGCATCGTGGCTGCGGCCGCTGCCGGCGGATTTTTCCTGGCGACGCTGTTGATCTACCCGCCCGGTCTCGGGATGGGCGACGTCAAGCTCGCGCTGCTGCTCGGCGCGGCGCTCGGTGCGAACGTGATCGGCGCTGTGCTCGTCGGCACCCTGACGGCGGCGTTCCTCGGAGTTGCGCTCGTCCTCCGTCAGGGCGGCGCCGCGCGGAAGCACGCGCTTGCATTCGGGCCGTTCCTCGCCTTCGGCGGCCTGCTCGCGCTGCTGCTGTCCTAGACCGCAGCGAAATAGTCCTATGGATTTTTCCCTGGAACGATTAAGCTCTGAGCGAGAGCTATGCGGCAGCTCACCCTTCTAGTCGGCGAGGATCATCCGTTGATGGTCGACGCGGTCCAACTCGTGCTCGCCGGGAGCACCGAATTCGAGATCGCCGGGGTCGCGTCGTCGGGCGTAGAAGTGATCGAGCTCGCCGAGCGAACCGAGCCCGACCTCGTTCTCCTCGACGTCGAGCTTCCGGACGCCGACGGCCTCGAGGTCTTGCGGGCACTGCAGCGACTGGCCAATCCGCCGCAGGTCGTGATGTTCTCCGGGCATGAGAAGTCTGGCCTCGTCGACGAAGCGTTTCGCGCCGGAGCGTGTGCGTTCATCAGCAAGCGCATCGATCCCTGGGACCTCCCGGCGGCGCTTCGGCAGGCGGTCGACCCGACCCTCTTCCAGCCGCTGAAGCTCAATCCCGTCGGCGGCAACGATCGGGCCGAGACTGAGCTGACCGAGCGTGAGGTGGAGCTCCTCGAGGCGCTGAGGGCCGGCCTCACGAACAAGGAGATTGCGAAGCGTTTGTGGCTGAGCGAGCAGACGGTGAAGTTCCACCTCTCCAGCCTCTATCGCAAGCTGGGAGTCTCGAGCCGGACCGAGGCGCTCGCGGCGACGTACAGGCACCGCTTCGACGGATCGCGGCCCGCCGAGGCGCGCGCCGCTACTCGCTGATCTTCACGCCGACGCCCGGGTGGCCGAGCTGCCACGCGCGGACGAAGAAGGCGAGCTCCAGGCGCGTCTCCGCGCTGGTCCCCTTGCCCAGGTCACGGACCCGGGCAACTGCCGGGGCGACGCGATCGGCGGCGCACCCGCTGCGTTCGAGCCCGGAGATCAGATCGGGCATGAGATCCGCCTGCGTAATCTCGACAACCAGCGTCATTTGTCTGATTGTCGCTGTCCCCTGCCCTCGCTGTCCCGATCAAAAAGGCCGATCCGCCTCGCCGAGTGGCTAGCTTCGGTCCGGCGGATCGGAGAGCGAACTACGCTTACGCGACTTCGTAGGCGAGGCGGTCGGCGAGGCCGTGCTCGTAGGCGTACCGGACGGCCTCGGTCCGGCTGTTCACGCCGAGCTTGCGGTAGATGTTCGTCAGATGGAACTTCACCGTCTGCTCGGCGAGGAACAGCTCGCCCGCGATCTGCTTGTTCGACCGTCCCGACTGCAGTGCCTGCAGGATCGTGAGCTCCCGCTTGCTGAGGTCGGCTTCCCGCGCGGCAGCGTCCGCAGCGCGCTCGATGAGCCCGAGCGGCTGGAAGATCGCGCCGGCAATCGCCTGGCGAATCGCCGCGGCCAGGTCGCGCGGGTCGATGTGCTTGACGATGTACGCGCTCGCGCCGCGGTGGAATGCCGCCTGGATCACCGAAGGATCGTCCACGGCGGACAGGATCGCGACGCGCACCTTCGGGTAGCGCTCCCGAACCCGCTCGAGCACCGTGAGCCCGTCCATGCCCGGCATCCGCACGTCGAGCAGTACGAGATCCGGATCCGTCTGACCGATCATCGGCATCACCTTCGAGCCTGAATCGGCCTCCCCGACGATTTCGATGTCGCTGTCGTCCTCGAGTGCCAACCGAATGGCATGGATCATCAGCTGATGATCGTCAGCAATCAGAATCTTGAGCCGCCGCATCGCTCTCCCTCTCCCTCTAAGTTGATGCTCTATCCCCGCAACCGACCCTAGGCCTGGGTTCCGACCGAGACAAGAGGTCAGGGGCCTGTTTAGACCGATGGGCAGCGAAAATTCGCCTGAAGGTCCAGGTTTTCCACATGGATTTCCACACAAGGCCGCTGTGTTTTCCACTGCCCCGGGCGCGTTCGGCCCCGATGGACCTACCCCTAGGTCTGGGCTCCGGTTAGCCCTTCCGCTCGACTTCGCCGCATGGGGTCCTGACTTCCTTGAAGTGCGGCGCGCGCTGGGTTACACCCTGATCAGGTCTCGGATGAGGCCGGGCCGGCGGGGAGAGCCGGTAACTGAACGCGGCAGGGAGAGGGGAACAGAGTGGGCTTGCGGCGAATCATCCAGTGCGCGGGACCGGCGGCGGCGTCCGCCTATACGACGTCAGAGGAAAGAATTTCGACGGACGGGGAGCCGCGAACGGCCTTCCGCTGGAGGCGCGTGGCCTTCGTCGTCGCGACGATCTGCATCCTCCTTGCACCTCTTGCTTACGCGGGTAACGCCGGGGCGGCCACGCGCACCGGCGGAACGGGCACGAGCCCCTGGATCTCGAGCGATCTGCCGGACTACCCGCCTGGCGCCACCGTCAATCTCCTCGGCGGCAGCTGGCAGCCCGGCGAGTCGGTGCACATCAACGTCAACGACAGCGCCGGCCAGACCTGGGTCCGCGATGTGGACATCACCGCTGATTCGAACGGCGACCTCACCGACACGTTCAATCTCCCTGACTGGTTCGTCGCGACCTATTCGGTCACTGCGACCGCCGCGACCTCAGGCACCGCGACGTACAACTTCACCGATTCGAACGTCGGGAATATCAGCGGAGCTGCGTCCGTAAGCGAAGGCGGCTCTGGCAGCTACAGCGCGCAGATCTCGGGCTGCAATGCAGCGAACCCGTGTAGCTACACCTGGTCGGTTACCGCGGGGAACGCGACGATCACGAGCGGTGCGACAGGAACCGTCACGGCAACCACAAGTGTCCCTGCCGGGGTCAGCTTCGGTGACGGACCGAGCAGCGTCAACCTACGCCTGACTGCGACTGGCGGCACGAGTGGGAATGCTTCGACGTCCAACTTCGGCATCACCATCAACAACGTGGCCCCGGCGGTCACGATCACGGGGAATGCGACGCCCGACGAGGGCGCGACCGAGGACTACAACTACTCGGTCTCGGATCCGGGCGGCGACGCCTTCACGCTAGGGACTCCCAGTTGCGGCACGGGGACGCTCGTGCAGAACATGCCGAACCAGAGCCGCTTCCGCTGTCGTTTCTTGAACGGGCCCGCGTCTACGAGCGTGAGCCTCAGCGCCACTGACAAGGATGGCGCCACGGGAACGGGGCCGCTCTCGATCTCCGTGCAGAACGTCAACGCGACGGTCACGGCCCCCGCAAATCAGACGGCAACTCAGGGACAGTCGGTAAGTATCGGCCTCGGCTCGTTCTCGGACCCCGGCGCCGAGGCGTCGTGGTCCGTGACAGTGAACTGGGGCGACGGCTCGTCGAATGACACGTTCAACGTAACCGGCAATGCGACGAACGCCGTCTGCTCGGCCTCGTGTTCGCCCGGCCCGCGTTCGCACACGTACGCGACCACCGGGGCGAAGACGGTTACGGTCACCGTCAACGACGGGACGGGTTCGGGGCAGGCTCAGTTCACCGTAACGGTGAACCCGGCCTGCACGGCTGTGTCTGTCACCCAGAATCCGGCGGATCAGACCGTGACGTACCCAAACAACGCGACGTTCGTAGCTGCCGCAAGCGGTAACCCGGCACCGACCGTCCAGTGGCAGCTCGACTCCGGCTCTGGCTTCACGAACATCGCCGGCGCGACAAACACAACGCTGACGCTGACCAAGCCACCCGTCTCGGCAAGTGGCAACAAGTATCGCGCGGTGTTCAGCAACACGTGCGGCGGAACCCAGACCGCGACGAGTACCGCTGCAACCCTGACCGTGAACCGGAAGGCGATCACCATCACGCCGGACAGTGGCCAAAGCAAGGTCTTCGGGACGAGCGACCCACCGCTGACGTACACGAACACTCCCGCGCTCCAGTCCGGTGACAGCTTCACCGGCGCACTCGGGCGCGCACCAGGCGAGAACGTCGGCAGTTACGCGATCAATCTCGGAACGCTCTCGGCAGGCAACAACTACACCCTCAATCTGTCGACGCCGACGGTGAACTTCGCGATCACGAAGGCGAACGCCGACTGCAGCTCGATCGCCGGCTACCACGTCACCTACGACGGGAACGAGCACAGCGCCAGCGGCAACTGCGTCGCGATCGACGGCCACACCGTCCTCGCCGGGCTCGACAAGTCGGGCACCAAGCACACCAACGCCGGTGACTACCCGAGCGATCCCTGGACGTTTACCGACGTGAGCGGCAACTACCACGACACCTCGGGCAGCGTCCACGACCAGATCGACAAGGCGCAGCTGACGGTGACGGCCAACGACAAGTCGAAGTTCTACGACGGCAGCGCGTTCACAGCGTTCACACGGTCCATCACGGGCTTCGTCAACGGAGAGTCGGAGTCAGTGATCAGCGGCAGCGTGACGTACACGGGCAGTGCCGTGGGCGCGATCAATGCGGATAGCTACACGATCACGCCCGACGTCAGTGGCCTCAGCGCTACCAACTACAGCTTCAAGGCCGTGAGCGGCACGCTGACGATCAAGAAGGTCAACTTGACGGTGAAGGCCGACGACAAGTCGAAGATTTACGATGGCAGTCCCTTCACGGCCTTCACGCGGACCATCACCGGTTTCGTCAACGGCGAGTCCGAGTCGGTGATCAGCGGGACCGTCACGTACAACGGCACCGCGGTGGGAGCAACGGCAGTCGGGACGTATCCGATCACTCCTGTCGTCAGCGGGTTGAGCGCGACGAACTACCTGTTTACACCAGCGAACGGGGCGCTCACGATCACGCCGTGGGATGCGTCGGGCAAGGGCTTCTACGCACCGATTGGTTCCGACTCGACTCACTCGGTCTTCACCCCTGCGCCGGCCTCCGCCCCCTCGACGAAACCGATCGCGATGGTGTGGAACACCGCGAAGGGCGGCTCGACGATCCCGCTGAAGTTCAACGTCTACGCGGGCGGCGTTGAGAAGACCGGGAGCGACACCTTCCCGAACTCCGATCTGACGAAGGCGTTCCAGACTCAGAAGCTCAACTGCACCGACAACTCGTCTACTGATCCGGTCGACTTCACAACGACGACTGGTCAGACGACTCTGCGGTATGACACAACCGGTATGCAGTGGATCCAGAACTGGGCCACGCCGAAGGCGAGTGCCACGACGTGCTATCGCACGTGGGTGACCTTCGCCGACGGCTCCACTCTCGAGTCCTTCTTCCAGCTGACGAAGTAAGTAGCTCATCGAACGGAGACATCCCGGGAGGAACGCGGTGGCGCGCTCCTCCCGGCGACTTGAGACATCTGGCTGACTCCCGAGCGCGGTGGCGGATCCGAGACGATCGGACTGGGTTACCTGATCGAAATGGGATGTTGGCAGCCACGGGTCCGACGCACGCTTCGCGAAATGTCGAAAGACGCCTTCCTGTTCTGCTTGGTCGTTGGAGCTGCCTTGCTCGCGCTGTGGGTCGCTTGCCGGTTCCCGGGGTTCGGGCCGTCGAATCTCATGACCGCCTTCATGCATGTCGCCGCCACGTTTTGCGTCGGCTTCGGGCTCGCGCCGACGATGGGCCTGGCCACCGGCGGTGGAGTGCTGCTCGCGGTCTTCGGGGTGGCGCTTCCGGCCCTGACCTACATGTTCCTCGCCGGGATCTGGTTGATGCGCACCGCTCAGGCGTCGCTCCCGCGCTAGGCGTTCTCGGCCAGCCAGGCTTTCGCGACGCGCTTCTGCGCTCTCGTCAGCCAGGCCTCCTGGACAAGATCACGCAACTCGTCGCGGTCGATGTGAGCCAAATCAGGGATCCGCATTAGCACTGCGGCGTATCCCTTCCAGTGCGACGTGGTGAAGAACACGCCGCGGTCGTCGGCGAGCAGCATCTCCTTCACGTCGAGGTCCGGCACGCGGAACACGAGGACGTCGTCAAGGCGCTCGCCGTTCTCGTCGACCGCGTCCGGCCTCCGGGTGCGATGGAAGCAGAACATCTTCCCGTGCACGAGGTACGTGGGACGGCCGTCCTCCGAGACCTCTTTCGTCGCTTGCGGAAGCGCGAGCGCGAGCTCGTCGAGGTCGGCCATCGTCGCCATGGCCCCACCGTACGCGTCAGGCGGCCCAAGCGCCGAAACCAAAGAGGGCGGCCCGTAGGCCGCCCTCTCGGTGTGAGCGGAGTCGCCGCTCAGCTTGTGGCGACGGTGGGCTGCGTCGCGGCCGCGTCAGGCGCCGGCCGCCGGCGCAGGGCGCCGCCGATCGTCAGGACTCCGAACCCGATCCCGCTCAGGAGCAGCGCGATTCCTACGACCAGGCCGAAGATCGACAGCCGCTCTGCCATGTAGCTCGTGTTGAGCGCCGTGGTGAGCGCGGTCTCGGTGACCCAGATGTTGCGGGCCCCGTTGGAGACCGGCTGCTTGGTCTTCGGATCGATGACCGCGTAGGCGGGGTTATCCGTGCCGCCGCCCTTGGCGAGCTCCGAGCTCGGCGTGCCGGGCTTGGCTTCGAAGCGGCCCATCTCGGCGTAGACGTAGCCGCCGGTCGCCTCGAGCGTATGGATCCGCATGTACTGCGCGAAGCAGCGGGCCTCGCTACCGGTGTCGACGGTCTGGCCGGCGACGCTGCAGCTCGGCAGCTTGATCGAGGCTGGGAGCCCCGCCTTCGAGGCCTCGGCCTTGATCGCGTCCGGTGTCATGTCCGGCGAGCCTACGATCTGCTCCTGCTTGAGGTTGCTCTGAACGGTGCTGTGACCGTCCACCCCGAGCACGATCGCGGCGATTCCGAACGCGATCAGCACGATGCTGGCCGCGATCCCTCCGTACTCGAAGACTTTCCGCTTGGTGAACATGGCGACTCCTTTCTCTGCCTGCATTGCTAGTCCGGAGTCTCGGTCGCGACGCGATCGGCGGCATCGGCCCAGAGCCGCGAATCGAATCCGTAGTTTCCCGTAAGGGCTCAGCGACCCGCCACGGATGCAGCTCGCGCACGTGTCGTCGAGGATCGCCGCATGAAAGTGGTGATCGCGGGAGGCGGAGTCGGTGCGCTCGAGGCGACCCTGGCGCTGCAAGCCCTCGCGGCGGGACGGGTTGCGGTCGAGGTGATCGCGCCGGAGCACGACTTCGTCTACCGCCCGCTGTCCGTCACGGAGCCGTTCCACGCTGGCGAGACGAAGCGCTTCCCGCTCGAGCGGCTGGTCTCGCTCGCCGGCGGAACCTTGAAGCACGGCCGCGTCGCGCGGGTCGATCCGGGCACACGAACCGTCTTCACCGAGGACGGGTCGGAGCTCGGATACGACGCACTGCTTGTCGCCCTCGGCGCCCGCTCCTGCGAGGCGATCGAGGGCGCGTTGACATTCGCCGGCCCTGAGAGCGCAGGCGAGTTCGAGGCTCTGCTCGACGAAGCGCTTGCGGGCGGGATTCGGAAGATCGTGTTCGCGCTCCCCGGAGGCGTTGCGTGGCCGCTTCCGCTATACGAGCTCGCCCTGCAGACCGGAGAGTTCCTGGCCGATCGCGGCGCGTCCGGCATCGAGCTCACGCTGGTCACGCCCGAACAGCGCCCGCTCGGCGTGTTCGGCAGAAAGGCGAGCGATGCTGTCGCGGAGCTCCTCGACGCCCGTGGGATCCCCTGCCGGCTCGACACGACCCCGGTTCGCTTCGACGGGAGCACGCTCCAGGTGCTCCCGGCCGAGCGGATCGGCGCAGACCGCGTCGTCGCGCTTCCTCGGCTGGAGGGCCCGGGGCTCGAGGGGCTTGCGTGCGACTCGGACGGGTTCATCCCGATCGACGAGTACTGCCACATCGAGTCCGAGCCGGACGTCTGGGCCGTCGGCGATGCGACCCGGTTCCCGCTCAAGCAGGGCGGGATCGCCACGGAGCAGGCGGACGTCGCCGCCGCGGGGATCGCCGCGGCGGCCGGCGCGGCCGTCGAGCCGGAGTCGTTCAAGCCGGTGCTCCGCGGGATCCTGCTGACCGGCATGGTCGCCCGCTACCTCCGTGCCGAGCCCGGCACGACGCAGTCCGCGGTCGACACGGAGCCGCTCTGGTGGCCGCCCGCGAAGATCGTCGGCCACTACCTCGCGCCCTTCCTCGCGTCCGAGCTCGGGCTCGTTCCTAACTGAGAGGCTTACGATTCACGCGTGATGGCAACCGCCGGCGAAGCCGACCGGCTCCGCACGCTGCTCGAGACCGGAATTGCGATCAGCTCGGAGCTGTCTCTCGACGCTGTGCTCGAGCGGATCGCCGAGGCGGCCGCGAGGCTCACGGGCGCGCGCTACGCCGCGCTCGGCGTCATCGACCCGAGCGGCTCGGCGCTGGAGCGGTTCATCACCACGGGGCTCGACGAGCAGGACGTGGCCGCGATCGGAGACCCGCCGCACGGGCGAGGCATCCTCGGCGTGCTGATCCGCGAGGCGCGGCCGCTGCGGCTGCACGACATCCAGGAAGACCCGCGCTCGGTGGGCTTTCCGCCGAACCACCCTGAGATGCACAGCTTCCTCGGCGTGCCGATCCTGCTGCGCGGGGTCGCTTACGGGAACCTCTACCTGACCGAGAAGCAGGAGGCCGAGGATTTCACCCCGGAGGACGAGGAGCTCGTCACGCTGCTCGCCGCGCAGGCGGCGGTGGCGGTCGAGAACGCTCGCCTCTACGAGTCGGCGACCGCCTGGGCGAAGCAGCTCGAGTCGCTCAACGAGATCGGCAACGCCCTTGTCAGCGAGCTCGAGCTCGCACCGCTGCTCGAGCTGGTCGCCTCGAAGCTGCGGGAGCTGGTGGAGGCGCGGCTGGTCGCAATCGCGCTCCCGGCCGGCGCTGACCTGCGAGTCGAGGCGGTCGCCGGTGACGGTGTTGAAGGCATGCGCGGCCTCAGCTTCCCGCGCGCGGCGTCGAAGGCGGGGCGCGTGCTCGACCGCGGACGCAGCGAGCGCGTCGACTCGATGCTCGAGGACCCGGAGGTCGACCGCGACACCGCCCGCGCCTTTAGCGCGACCACCGGCTTGTTCGTGCCCCTCCTGTCGCGCGACGAGGCGATCGGCGTGATCATCGTGCACGACAAGCTCGCCCCTGACCCTCGTTTCCGTGACGTGGACCTGCGCCTCGCCGAGCAATTCGCCGCACGCGCGTCGATCGCCGTCAACCTCTCTCGTCGCGTCGCGCAGGACTCTCTCCGGCGAGTCGTCGCCGGCCAGGAGCTTGAGCGGCAGCGGCTGGCGCGTGAGCTGCACGACGAAACGGGCCAAGCGCTCACCTCGATCCTGCTTGGGCTGAAATCCGTCGAGGAGGCACGCACCGGCCCCGAGACGGACGCGGCCGCTGCCCAGCTGCGGGAGCTCGTGGTTGCGACGCTGCAGGACGTACGCCGGCTTGCCGTTGAGCTGCGGCCGAAGGCGCTCGACGACTTCGGGCTCGTGCCGGCCCTCGAGCGGCTCGTGAACAGCTTCTCCGAGTCGACCGGGATTGCCGTCGAGCTCGAGGCGTCGCTCGGCGAGGAGCGGCTCCCCGGCGAGGTCGAGACGATGCTCTACCGCATCGTCCAGGAGGCGCTGACGAACGTCGTCAAGCACGCGCGCGCCAGCCACGTCAGCATCATCCTCATCCGCCGCGAACGGAAGGTGACGGCGCTCGTCGAGGACGACGGCGAAGGCTTCGACCAGGCGCTCGAGCACGGGGACGGTCTCGGCCTGGTCGGCATGCGCGAGCGCATCGCGCTCGTCGACGGCCGCCTGATGTTCGAGTCGTCCAAGGGATCCGGAACGACGCTTGCCGTGGAGGTGCCGCTGTGATTCGCGCGATCGTGGTCGACGACCACGCGGTCGTGCGCTCCGGGATCAAGCTGCTGCTCGACCGCGAGAGCGACATCGCGGTCGTCGGCGAGGCCGGCAGCGCCAAGGACGCCGTCTTCGAGGTTCGGGCCCAGAAGCCGGACGTGCTCCTGCTCGACGTAGTGATGCCCGGCGAGAGCGGCATCGAGGTGCTGCCGAAGCTCCTCAAGGAATCACCCGAGACGAAGGTGCTCGTCCTGTCGATGCAGGACGACCCCAGCTACGTGCGCGAGGCGTTCGCCGCCGGCGCGAGCGGCTACGTCCTCAAGGAAGCGGCGGACGAAGAGGTCGTTGCGGCAGTCCGCGAGATCGCCTCGGGCGGGAGCTACGTGCACCCGGCGCTCGGCGCGCGCATGGTCGCCGCGGAAGCGGCGGAGCGCGCGGCCGCCGAAGCCGACCCGCTCTCGGAGCGCGAGCGCGAGGTGCTACGGCTGCTCGCGCTCGGCCACACGAACCAGGAAATCTCGAAGCTGCTCTACATCTCGGTGCGCACGGCCGAGACGCACCGGGCGCACATCATGCAGAAGCTCAGGATCTCGACCCGCGCCGAGCTGGTGCGCTACGCGCTCGCACACGATCTCCTCGAGGAGTAGCTGCGGGAATCCCGCAACGGGATTGTGTTTGTGACCGGATGCGGCACAAGCAGTTTGGCGCGAAGCTCAGTGCATGCAGACGTACGCGGTCTACTGGAGCGACCCGGAGTGCGGGCGGTCCGCCGGTTGCCTCTCCCTCGGCCCATCGTCGCTCGAGCTCGACGGCCCGACGCACCGCCGGATCGCGTTCGACGAGATCGAGTCGGTGCGGTACGAGCGCGGCCGGCTCTACCTCTGGCCGCGAAGAGGAGCGCCGCTGAGCCTCGGTAGCGTCGACAAGCCTGGCGCCCTGCCCGAGCTGGCCGCGCTCCTGCTGTCCGCGATCGGATAGAACAGCGGCATGGCGATGTTCCTGGTGCAGCTGCGCCAAGCAGGGCCTGAGTGGGATCCCTCCAAGCCCATGGAGGAGCAGTCCGGCTGGGACGAGCACGCAGCCTTCATGGACGGGCTCGTGGACGAGGGCTTCATCGTCCTCGGTGGGCCACTCCCGAACCGACGCACCGCGCACGCGATCGAGGCCGAGTCGGAGGAGGCCGTCCGTGCGAAGTGGGCCCAAGACCCCTGGGCCGAGTCGCACCTGATCCTGGAGTCGGTCGAGCCGTGGACGATCAGGCTCGACGGGCGCGACTGAGCACGAATACCAAGCCGTCCCGGGCTAAGGCGGCCATCCTCGTCTCTCCGGTACTCACAGGGGAGGGATTGAGATGAAGAGGCTTGCGGCAGTGCTGTTCGGCGCGTTTGCGCTCGGGCTCGCGATCGTTGCGGGATCGAGCGCCGCCGGCAACGGCTACGGACCCTGGGAATCGACCGACCAGGGCCCGATCACGGCGCCGGCCGGCTATGTGTGCCCGTTCACGGTCACGGCCGAGCCGGTGCGGCAGGACCTGCGTATCCGCTACCACTACGACGCTGCCGGCAACATCGACGGCTACCAGGTCACCGGGCAGCTGATCGGCCGGATCACGAATGCGGACACGGGCGCGAGCGTCGTGCGGAATCTCTCGGGCCCCGGGACGGTGACCTTCTACCCGGACGGCTCGTATGACGCAGTGGTCAGCGGCGACTTCCTCGTCTTCTTCCTCGCCCGCGACACTCCGTCGAATGCGCTCCTGTTGTTCTCGGGCCAGACGGTTCTCCACGGCGCGCCGAGTGGCGCGAAGAGCGTCACCGACAGCAGCGGCCAGGTCGAGAACCTCTGCGACACGCTGGCCTGATTTCGGCACACCGCCGTAGGAATGGCCGAGCGCGCCCGGCCGTTGTCGCTGGCAATGGGCGAGGATTCGCGGCCGCTCGCGAAACGACCGCTTGCGGGCGGCCGCGACTTCGCCCTCGAGACCGTCGAGTGCAATTGCTGCACCACGGATTGGTCGCCGCCCGAGCCCGTGGCCCGCTTCGGGATCGTTTTCTTGCGGCGCGGCTGCTTCCACCGCCGTGTGAACGGGGCCGAGTCGTTCGTCGACCCGACGGTCGTGTACTTCGAACGGCCGGACGACGAGCAGCAGATCGCGCACCCGGCTGGCGGCGATTCCTGCACGGCGCTGTACTTCTCGGAGGAGATCCTCTCGCACCTCTGGGGAGGCGAGCCGGGCCTCCCGAAGGAACCGCTCGGAACCGACGCGGCAACCGATCTGCGGCAGCGCCTGCTCCTCGCGGCCGTCGAACAAGGCGACTCGGGCGACGTCGAAGAGCTCGTGCTCGACCTCGCCGTCGACGTGCTGGCAGGTTCGGCGCCGGAGCGGGTCGCGTCCGGCCGCCCAGCCACGGCTGCCGCGAGGCGGCGAGTGGTCACTGCCGCCCGCGAAGCTCTGGCCGAGAGCCCCCGCGCCGGCGTGATCGAGCTCGCGCGCCGGGTCGCGGTCTCGCCGCATCACCTGAGCCGCGTCTTCAAGGCCGAGACCGGGCTGACGATCTCGCGCTACCGCAACCGGCTGCGCGTCCGGCTTGCGCTCGAGCGCCTCTCGGCAGGTGAGCCGTGCCTCACCCGTCTCGCCGCCGACCTCGGGTTCGCGGACCAGGCGCATCTGGCTCGCGTCGTGCGGCGCGAGCTGGGGGCGACGCCCTCGTCCTTGCGCGAGCGCCTGGCCTACTAACCCTCGGCTTTCCGAAGCTGCTTCTCGGCTCGCTCGACTTCTCGGCGGGCCTTCTCGGCTTCGCGCTCGGCGGCGCGGAGGTTCTGCTGCGCCTCCCGGAGCTGCGCCCGCGCCGCCTCGACTCGCTTTCGGTCGGGCCGCGGTTTTGGAGGCTTCTTGGGCGCGGCTCGCCTCCTCTTCTTGGGCGCTCCCGAGGAAAGGGGCGCAAGCAGGTCGAACCCCGCCGCCTCGATGTCGCCGGTCAGGCGGCCGCGTGCGAGCAGCTCCCGGCCCTCGTCCGAAATGGCCGCTGCTTGAAGCGTCGCCATGACCCGGTCGAGCGTCGTGCCGCTCTCCCGCCCCGACTCGGCGAGGATCCTCTGCGCCGCGCGGCGGAGCTTGCCCAGTGCCTCACGCTCGATCCGCCTCGCCTCGTCGAGGCTGCCGGGGTCCTCCCCTGCCAGGAGACGCTGCTGGGCCTCGCGCAGGCGGTGCCCTGCGTCGAGCAGGAGATCGACCTCGCGGCGCTCGCTTCGGGCGAGCTGGTTGATCGTGGCTGCCGAGACCGTCGGCTTTCGAAGGCTCTTGACGTGCGCTGACTCTTCGCGCAGGCCGGCATCCCGCAGCTCCCGGGCCAGTCGGTCTCGCTCGGCGACGAACTTGCCCGGTTCGAGCCCGTAAAGCTGGTCGAGCTCGCTCTCGACGTCCACTACTTGGGCGGGAGCGAGCGGGCGTACGCGACGCCGCGGTCGACCCACTCGCGCAGTTCGTCCTCGGACGCCACGTCGTCGGTCTCCACGCGCAGCCAACCGCGCATCTCGCGGCCGCGCATCTCCATCGGGCGAGCCTTCGAGCCGCTCACGAGCGCGTCCGACTCATCCGGGTCGACGCGCACCAGGATTCCGCCCTGGCCACTCGCGCCGACCGCCATGTTCCCGTTGATCAGGAACGCGAGGCCGCCGAACATCTGCTTCTCGGCAAGCGCGGGCTCCTCGCCGATAAGTCCGCGAATCCGCCCGGCAAGCGCCTCGTCGTAAGCCATGGCATGCAAATGGTACGGGCGAAGCCAGGCATTTCGTCCTTGGGGGGTGAGCACGCCGCTATGCTTCGCCAGTACCCGCTGATCCACCAAGGAGCGCCGATGCGCACAGCGTCACTCATCCAGATGGCCTTTTTGACCACTTCGGAGGGACTGACGCTTGCTTCGACGAACGCTCAACTTGGGGATCCTGGCGCATGTAGACGCCGGTAAGACAACTCTCACCGAGCGGCTGCTCTACGCGGCCGGCGTGATCGACGCGCCCGGCAGCGTCGACAAGGGCAGCACGCAGACGGACACCCTCGCGCTCGAGCAGGAGCGTGGGATCACCATCAAGTCGGCGGTCGTGTCGTTCGCGATCGACGACGTGACCGTCAACCTGATCGACACTCCGGGGCACCCCGACTTCATCGCCGAGGTGGAGCGGGTGCTGGGCGTCCTCGACGGCGCGGTGCTCGTGATCTCCGCCGTGGAGGGCGTGCAGCCGCAGACGCCGTTGCTGATGCGTGCGCTGCAGCGGCTCGAGGTCCCGGCGCTGCTCTTCGTGAACAAGATGGACCGGGCCGGCGCAGACCCCGCGCGTGTGCTCGAGCAGATCGCCGAGCGGCTGACGCCGAGCGCGATTCCGATCGAGTCCGAAGACGACGCCACATTCGCGAAGGAGTTCCCCGGCGCGTATCCGGTCTTCTTCGGCTCGGCGAAAACGGGGGACGGGATGGACGAGCTGATAAGCGGCATCGCCGAGCTTCTTCCGGCCGCAGTCAGCGACGGCACCGGGCCGGTTTCGGGAACGGTCTTCAAGATCGAGCGCGGCCCGGCGGGAGAGAAGATCGCGTACGTCCGGATGTTCTCCGGCACGGTGCGGACGCGGCAGCGACTCGACGAGCACAAGGTGACGGCGATCCGGGTATTCGAGGACGGCGCTGCCAGTGTCCAGCGTCCGTCGGTCTCGGCCGGGGAGATCGCGCAGCTCTGGGGGCTCTCCGAGATTCAGATTGGGGAGGCGATCGGCACTCCGCAGCGCGCGCAGCAGCACCACTTCGCGCCGCCGACGCTCGAGACGGTGATCGCGCCGTGCCATGAGCACGACAAGGCCGCGCTCCACGACGCGCTCGGGCGTCTCGCCGAGCAGGACCCGCTGATCAGCATCCGCCAAGACGACACGCGACAGGAGCTCTCGGTCAGCCTCTACGGCGAGGTGCAGAAGGAGGTGATCGAGGCCACGCTGGCCGACGACTTCGGCGTCGACGTCGAGTTCCGTGAGACGACGACGATCTGCGTCGAGCGGCCGGTCGGCATCGGCGAGGCTGTCGAGCGAATCCGCGTCGCGCCGAACCCGTTCCTGGCGACGGTGGGCCTCCGGATCGAGCCCGGCCGGGGCGTGACCTACGACCTGGACCAGCAGGTGCGCGGCACGATGCCGCACGCGTTCTTCCGGGCGGTCGAGGACACCGTTCACGAGACACTCCGCGAGGGCCTGCGCGGCTGGCAGGTCGCGGACTGCTCAGTCACGCTCACGCACACGGGCTA
>JBKPLR010000048.1:0-9926 GCA_046731695.1 Actinomycetota bacterium | reverse complement strand
GGCGTCCGACCGCATGGTCGGCGAGCCGACGACCTTCACGCACGACTGGTTCCACGCCTTCGGCACGAACATCGCCGACGCAACGCCGCTCCTAGCCCGTGCCCGGGCGCTCAAGACCGAGCAGGAGCTCGAACGGATGCGCCTGGCCAACGAGATCGCCGCCGCCGCGATGGAGCACACGCGCGAGCAACTCAGGCCCGGGATGAAGGAATCGCAGGCGGCGGCGCTCTGGGAAGGCTTCGTGCACGGCGAGGGCACGGGCTGGAAGGGCCGCGTCGAGCTCGCGCTCGGCTACTCGCTCGTCTGGTCGGGCCCCGGGATCAAGACCTTCACCGCGACGGGTGACCTCCCGGTGCAGGAGGACGAGCCGACGCTCTTCGAGATCTGGGTCTGCGCCGACGGCTACTGGTGCGATCACACGAAGAACCTCTGCCCCGGCGAGCTGCGCGACGACTACGCCGAGCTCGAGCGGCAGCTGCTCGCGGTCTACGAGCGCGCGCTCGAGCACTGCCGCCCCGGCGCGAGCCTTGCCGAGCTCGACCGCCTGGTCCGCGACGTCATCGCCGAGGCGGGCTACCCGGGCCAGCCGAGCCACCCGATCGCGCACGGCGTCGGCGCCCGCGCGCACGAGCCGCCCTACGCGCACCAGGCCGGAACCGGCACGATCGAGGAGGGCATGGTGCTCGCGATCGAACCGGGGATCTACTGGGAGGGCGGCGGCGGCCTGCGCGTCGAGGACAACTTCCTCGTCACCGCGGAGGGCGTCGAGAAGCTGTCGTCCTTTCCTGACGGCGTGGTCCGCGGATGATCTGGACCGGCGAGGTCAACGACTCCTACCGCCTCGGCGGCAGCGTCGGGCTCTACGACACCACCCTGCGGGACGGCGAGCAGACCGTCGGCGTCGTGCTGGACCCGGAGCAGAAGCTGGAGATCGCGCGCCTGCTCGACGACCTCGGGATCGACCGGATTGAGGCCGGCTTCCCGCGCGTCTCGCAGGACGACTGGAAGGCGGTCGAGCTGATTTCCGGCGCCGGTCTTGGGGCCGAGGTCTGGGGCTTCTCGAGGGCGGTGCCGGCCGACCTGGAGGCGCTCGTCGAGCTCGGCGTGCGCGCGTCCGTGATCGAGTCGCCCATCTCGGATCTCAAGCTCGGCGCGATCGGGGTCTCCCGCGAGACGATGCTCGACCGCATCACCGGCGCGATGCGGTTCGCGGCCGGGCACGGCATCCACGCTGCTTTCTTCGGCGTCGACTCAACGCGCGCGCGGCCGGACTTCTACGAGCAGGTCTACAAGGCCGCGGTGGAGGCCGGTGCGAAGGAGGTCGCGGTCGTCGACACGCTCGGCATCGCCTCGCCCGAGGCGGTCGCCGAGCTCGTTGGACGCACGGTCGAGTGGGTCGGCCCCGACGTGCCCGTCCACTTCCACGGCCACAACGACTTCGGCCTAGCCACGGCCGCGGCCGTTGCCGCCATCCGCGCCGGGGCGCGCTGGGTGCACGGGACGATCAACGGCATGGGTGAGCGCGCGGGGAACGCGAACCTCGGCGAGGTCGCCCTGGCGCTGCGGGCGCTGTACGGCGTCGAGTCGAACCTGCGCCTTGAGAACCTGCGGGAGGTCTCCGAGCGCGTGCGCGAGCTCTCGGGCTACGCGCTCGAGCCGTGGAAACCCGTCACCGGCGAGACCCTCTTCCGCCGCGAGAGCGGTGCCGTGGCGAGCCAGTTCCACGACCCGCCGTCGATCGAGCCCTACTCCTCGGAGCTCGTGGGCGCGAAGCGGGAGATCGTGCTCGGCAAGAAGAGCGGGCTCGATTCGATCCGGATCAAGGCGGAGGAGCTCGGGCTCGACGTTCCCGAGGAGCGTCGAGCAGAGGTGCTCGCTCGGGTCAAGGAGCTCGGCACCCGGAAGCGGGGGCTCGTCGGCGACGACGAGTTCCGCGGCCTGGTCGATGACTGACGCGGTCATCGTCGGCAGCGGGATCAACTCGCTCGCCTGCGCCGCGCTGCTCGCACGTGGGGGCTGGAGCGTTCGCGTCCTCGAGCGGGAGGACGAGCTCGGCGGCTGCATCCGCACCGCTGAGCTCACCGAGCCCGGGTACCGGCATGACGTCTTCAGCGCCTGGCACCCGCTCTGGGTTGGCGGCGCGGCCCACGCGGAGCTCGGCGACGAGCTCGCGGCGCGCGGGCTCGAGTACCTCAACACCGAACACCCGACGGCGACCCTCTTCCCGGACGGCGAGGCGGCGTTCCTGCTGCGGTCGACCGAGGCGAACGTTGCCGAGCTCGGGCAGGAGTGGGCGGGCGCGGTCGAGTCCTTCTTCCCGAACGCGGACCTCGCGTTCGGCGTCCTGGGTACGGAGCTCTGGTCGCGCGACGGACTCAAGCTCGGCGCGAAGGCCTTCCGTCGCCTCGGGCGCAGGGGTGCGGCAGAGTTCAGCGGCAACGTGCTGGCGTCGAGCCGGGACTGGCTGAGGCAGACGTTTGCCTCCGAGCGCGCGCACGGGGTCCTCGCGCCGTGGGTCCTGCACACCGGCCTTGGGCCCGACGCCGCCGGCTCGGGGTTCATGACGCAGGTGATCGGCGTCGCGGTCCAGGAGGGCGGGATGCCGATCCCGCGCGGCGGGGGCGCGCGACTCGTCGACGCGCTCGTGCGCCTGATCGAGGACAACGGCGGCTACAGCGAGACGGGCCGGGACGTGGAACGCGTGCTCGTCCGCGACGGCCGGGCTGCGGGAGTCCGGCTCGCGGACGGAGAGGAGGTCGCCGCCGGAAAGGCCGTGATCGCGAACGTCACCCCGACTCAGCTGTACGGCCGGCTGATAGAGGGTCACGAGGAGCTCGGCCGCCGCTTCCGCTACGGACGGTCGGAGATGCAGATCCACCTTGCCCTCTCGGAGCCGCCGCGGTGGGAGGGCGACGAGCGGCTCGGGAAGACCGCGATCGTCCACCTGACACCGGGTCTCGACGGCGTCTCCCGCGCGGTGAACGAGGCCGAACGAGGGCTGCTTCCCACCGAAGCGACCGTCGTCGTCGGCCAGCCGCTGACGATGGACCCGAGCAGAGCGCCCGAAGGCGCCGGGGTCGTCTGGATCCAGCTGCAGGAGCTGCCCTGGCACGTGAAGGGTGACGCCGCCGGCGAGCTCGACGTCGGCGACGGCACGTGGACCGAGGACCTGCGCGAGCGCTACGCCGACCGGATCCAGGCCCGGATCGCGCGGCACGTTCCGAACCTCGTGGGCTCGATCCGCAAGCGGGTGACGCTCTCGCCGGCCGACCTGCAGGCCGCGAACGTGAACCTGCACCGGGGCGACCCGTACTCCGGCTCGCTCGCGCTCGACCAGAACCTGCTCTGGCGACCGCTTCCCTCGAGTCCCGGGCACGCGACGCCGGTCAAGGGCCTCTGGCACATCGGGGCGAGCACGCATCCGGGCCCCGGCCTCGGCGCGGGCTCCGGCACGCTGGTCGCGAAGCAGCTGCTGCGCAGGCGAGTGTGGCGGTGAGGTTCTCGATCTCGCAGATCACGACCGTGAGCCAGTCGTTCGCCGAAGACCTCGACGCGTACCGGGCGGCGGGCGCCGACGGGATCGGCGTCTGGGAGATGAAGCTCGTGGACGACTCGCTCGAGCGGTTCCGGGCGAGCGGGCTCGGAGCTGCGGCGGCGGTCACGGCGGTGCCGTCGATTCTGCCGCTCCCGCTCATGGAGGGCCCGGAAGATCCCGGCGAGCGCGTCGAGGCGGTCCGCGCGGGGATCCGCCGTCTCGCGCCCTTCGAGCCGGAGTGCGTGCTCTTCCTGACAGGCCCGGGCGACGACCGCGAGGCGATTCTCGAAGGGATCCGGGCGATCGCCGAGGAGGGGCGCGCGCAAGGGGTGCCGGTCGCACTCGAGCCGATCCAGCGCGAGTTCGCGCACTTCTGGACAGTCGTGAGCTCCCTCGACGAGGCCGCCGCGCTGGTCGACGAGGCCGCTGCGGAGGCCGGGCTGATGCTCGACACGTGGCACATCTGGCGTGAGCCGCTCGAGCAGATCGAACGTCACCGTGACCGGATCCGCGGCGTCCACCTCGCGGACTGGCGCGACCCCACCCGAAACACGAACGACCGCGTGCTCCCGGGTGACGGCGTGATCGACTTCGGCCCGATCCTCGAGGCGCTGCGGTGGGACGGCTACTACGACCTCGAGATCTTTTCCGACCCGGAGCTGCCCGACTCGCTCTGGCACGGAGACCCACGAGAGCTGGCGGCGCGCGGGATCGAGTCGCTGCGGAGGACGGTATCGAGCGTCTCTGCGTAGTCGGCGCTGGGGTGATCGGCAGCCTCTTCGCCGGGCACCTCGGGCGCGTCTGCGACATGTCGGTGCTCTGCCGGCGGGAGGAGCACGCGCAGGCGCTGAACGAGCACGGCCTGCGCGTCTCGGGACGCAACGACTTCGTCACGCCCGTGCGCGCCGCGACCGAACCCGCGGAGCTGCCGGAGCCGGAGCTTGCCATCGTGGCGACCAAGACGACCGAGCTCGACGCGGCGGCGGCACGGCTGCAGGGACACTGGCCGGGCGCCGCGGTCATGACAGTCCAGAACGGCCTCGGGGCCGAGGAGGCCTTCGCGGGCCGTGAGGTGATCTCGGCGGTCACGTTCATGAGCGGAACGCGGCACTCCGACGCGCACGTCGAGTACATCCTCGACACCGAGACCTGGCTGGGCCCTTACGGCGCGACACCGTACGAGCTCGTGCAGGACGTGGCCGACACGATCGTCGCCTCCGGGCTGAAGGCGCGCGCCTTCGACGACCTGCGCCCGGCCCAGTGGTCGAAGCTGATCTTCAACGCGACCGTGAACGCGGTGGCGGCGCTAACTGGTTTGCCGCACGACCCGCATTTCGCCGCGCGCGAGCGGCTCGAGGACCTCGGGAACCTCGTGTACGACCTCGTCGCGGAGGGGAAGCGGGTCGCGGCCGCAGCCGGGATCGAGCTGCACGAGGACCCGTGGGAGATGAACGTCCTCGCCACGAGGCGGGGCAGCCGGCACTACCCCTCGATGCTGGAGGACGTCGAGGCCCGCCGGCCCACGGAGATCGACCGGATCACGGGCGCGCTCGTGCGAGAGGCGGAGCGGGCGGGCGTGCCGGTGCCGCTGCACGCGGCGCTCTACCGGCTGGTGAAGGCGCGCGAGGCGTCTTGGTCATCCGATTGACCTGCGGCTGCCGTAGGGACTTAAATATCCCGCATACGGGGTCTCTATGAAGAGGAGGGCGCGGTGAAACGAGCGACGAAATGGGGTGCTCTCGTAGCGCTTCTGCTAATGGGCGTAGCGGTTGCCGCTGTCGCCGGAACCACCGGGGGGAAGGCCGCACCGGCGGCGAAAAAGCCGATCATCATCGGCGCGGCCGTCGACCTGTCCGGGATCATGAAGCCGTACGACAGCGCTGCCCTCCTGGCAGCCAAGCTCCGGGCGGCCCAGATCAACGCGAAGGGCGGCGTCAACGGGCGCAAGCTGAAGCTCATCCAGTGCGACACCAAGATCATCAACCCGCCGAACTCCCAGGCGAAGGCGTGCGCGCAGAAGCTGCTCGCGCGGGGCGCGATCGCGCTCCTCGTCACCTGTGACGTGGAGTTCGCGGCGCCGGCGACCCAGGAGGCGATCAGCCACGGCAAGCTCGCGCTCGGCTCGTGCATCGGGACGGACCAGCAAGGGCCCAAGCGTTTCGGGGCCCCGGGCCGGCTCGCCTTCAGCTTCGGCAACGTCGCGCAGGACGAGGGCGCGGCGATGGCGGAGTACGCGTTCAAGAAGAAGAAGTGGAAGAAGGCGATCGTCGTCACCGACAAGTCGCTTGTCTACTTCAGGAACGTCACCGCGGCGTTCAAGAACCGCTACAAGGCGCTCGGCGGCAAGGTCGTCCGCGACGACAGCTTCGTGCAGGGACAGAACCAGATCCCGGCGCTCGTCAACCGCATCCGCGGCACGAGGGGCGGTCAGGTGATCGTCACGTCCACGACGTTCGGCGACTGGCCCGCGCTCGTGTCGGGTCTGCGCAGCCTGCGGGTGAAGACGCCGCTGATGAATTCCTGGGCCGGTGACGGCACGAACTGGTACCCGAAGAACCCGAAGGTGACGAAGTACTGGTACGTCACCTTCGCGTCGATCTTCGGTGACGATCCGAACCGGGCCGTGCGGAAGCTGTTCAACCAGATCAAGGCCAAGCAGGGCCGGCCGGCCACCGGCAGCTTCGTCACCGGCGCGACGGCGATCGACGCGCTCGTCACCGGGATCAAGCGGGCGAAGGGCTCGACCAAGGGCATTGTCCTGGCGAAGAAGTTCGAGCATTTCCGGGGCCTGTCGACGATCTCCGGGAAGATCAGCTTCTCGCGGAGGTTCCACACGGTCTTCGGACGCTCGTACCGGGTAATCGAGGTCGAGAACAACAAGGGCAAGTACGTCGGGAGCATCTCCGCCGGCAAGCCGGCCAACATCGGCTAGGTGCCGGCGCAGGAAGCGCCTCGGCAGGATCGGTGGCCCGGAGACACGCTCCGGGCCACCGCCGTTTCTCGCTCGTTCGAGGGCGTCGACGCGCTCCAGGAGGTCACGCTCGAGCTGCACCGGCACGAGATCGTCGGGCTGATCGGCCCGAACGGGGCGGGCAAGACCACGCTCGTGAACGTGATGAGCGGCTTCGACTTCCCGACCGCCGGCAGGGTGGAGCTCCGGGGCCGGGACATCACCCGCTGGCGGCCGAACCGCCGCGGCCGGGAGGGGCTCGCCCGCACCTTCCAGCACAGCCGCTCCTTCCGCGGCCTGAGCGTGAGGGAGAACGTCGAGGTCGCGGCGCTCGGAGTCCGCGCAGCGCCCCGCGAGGCGCGCCGGCGGGCCGACAGCCTGCTCGAGCTGCTCGGTCTGGGCTACCGCGCCGACCGGCAGGCCGCAACGCTGCCGCACGGAGAGGAGCGTCGGCTCGGCGTCGCCCGTGCGCTCGCCACGAATCCGGGATTCGTCCTGCTCGACGAGCCGGCCGCGGGACTGCCCGAAGCCGAGGTGCCGGACTTCGAAGGCGTCGTGCGCTCGATTCGCGACGACTTCGACGCCGGCGTCCTGCTGATCGATCACAACATGGCGCTGGTGATGGCCGTCTGCGACCGGATCCACGTCCTCGACCAGGGCATGACGCTCGCCGCCGGAACGCCGGCGGAGATTCGCGGCAACCTCGACGTCGCCGCGGCCTACCTTGGCGACACGGCGATCGAAACGGTGCCGGATGCCTGAGGCGCTGCTCGAGCTCGATGGCCTCGAGGTCGCCTACGACGGCGTCCCGGCCGTGCGCGAGCTCAGCCTCTCGGTCGCGCGGGGCGAGATCGTCGGCCTGATCGGCCCGAACGGCGCAGGCAAGAGCACGACCCTCCACGCGGTGATGGGCCTGGTGCGGGCCAACCGGGGCGACATCCGGTACTCGGGCCGCTCCATCCAGGGACGCGCGCCGGAGAAGATCGCACAGGCCGGGGTCGCGCTTGTTCCCGAGGGCCGTCGGATCTACCCGCACCTCACGGTGGACGAGAACCTCAAGCTCGGCTTCGCCGCTGCGCGCCGGCGTGGCTCGCGGGCCAAGGTCCTTGACGAGGTGCGAGAGCTCTTCCCGGTCCTGGGGCGCTATCGCAAGCACCTCGGCGGTGGGCTCTCCGGCGGGGAGCAGCAGCAGCTCGCGATCGGGCGGGCGCTCGCCGCCGAGCCGGAGCTCATCCTCCTGGACGAGCCGTCGCTGGGTCTGGCGCCGACGGTGGTCGACGTCATGTTCGAGGCGCTGGCGCGAATCCGCGAGCGCGGGGTGACGACCTTGCTCGTTGAGCAGCGGGCGCAGCGGACGGTTGCCTTCTCCGACCGGACCTACGTGCTCGCGAACGGTGAGCTCCGGGCGACGTTCGGCCCCGAGGACGCCACCGCCACCGACCGGCTGGTCGCCGCCTACTTCGGCTGATGCTGCAGACGGCCCTCAACGCGCTCGCGCTCGGATCGGTCTACGCGCTGATGGCGGTCGGGATCGGCCTGGTCTTCGGCGTTCTACGGCTGATCAACTTCGCCTACGGCCAGCTGATCATGGCCGGCGCGTTCTCGCTGGCGGTCACGAGCGAGCACGGTTGGCCGGACTGGGCGAGCCTGCTGACGTGCTTCGCGGTCGTGATCGCGCTCTCGCTGCTGATGGAGCTGGCGGTCTTCCGCCCGCTCCGGAACGCGCCGCCGGCGACCATGCTCGTGGCGACGTTCGCCGTGGCGTTCTTGCTCCAAGCGATCGCGCTGATGAAGTTCGGCTCGCTGGGAAAGATCGCGACGATCTTCCCGCGCCTATTCGATCCCGTCGCGAGCAGCGGGCGCTTCGCGACGGTGCGCTGGGTCACGATCGTCGCGATCGCGTGCGGCGTCGTGGCCGTGGTCGGGCTCACGCTTCTGCTCGAGCGCACGAGCATCGGGCTGCACATGCGCGCAGCGGCCGCCGACTTCCGCACCGCCCGCCTGCTCGGCGTGAACGCAAACCGCGTGATCACGCTCGCGGTCGTCCTTTCCGGTGTGCTCGCGGCGGCGGTGAGCGTGATCCTCGTGATCCAGACGCCGCTCGTCGTGCCGTCGTTCGCGCTGCGCGACACGATCATCGTGCTCGTCGGGGTCGTCGTCGGCGGGCTCGACAGGCTGTGGACGGCCACGCTCGGAGGCTTCTCGATCGGGGTCGCGACGTCGGTCTTCACCGACAAGCTGCCAACAAGCGCGACGGTGTACGTCGACTCGTTCGTGTTCGGCCTCGTGATCGTGGTGTTGCTGCTGCGGCCGGGCGGCCTGTTCGCGCCGCGGAGCGCCCGTCCAGTGGAGCGGGCGTGAGCCTCGTCGACCGCCTGATCGCGCTCGTCGCCCCGCTGTTGCTCGTGGTCGCCGTGACGCTCGGTGGGACCCTGGTTTCGAGCTCGAACAAGATCTACTTTCTGACCGCGCTCGTCGACGTCGTGATTGTGGTCGGCCTCTACGTCTTCGTCGGCAACTCGGGTGTGCTCTCGTTCGGCCACATCAGCTTCGTCGCGGTGGGCGCGTTCGCCGCTGGGCTCGCGACCATCCCGACGGACGTCAAGCCGAACATCCTCCCGGACCTGTTTCCGTTCATCGCCGAGCACTCGATCGGGAGCGTGGAATCGCTCCTGCTGGCCGCGGGGCTGGGCGCGGTCTTCGCGCTGCTCGTCGGGCTTCCGCTCATGCGGCTGTCAGGCCTGGCCGCCGGGATCGCGACCTTCGCCGTCCTCGGGATCACGCACAACGTGCTCCTCTACTACACGAAGATCGGGCCCGGGCCCGGGACGATGACTTCGATTCCCGAGACGACAGGGCTCACACAGGCGATGTCCGGCGCGCTGATCGCGATCGCCGTCGCGTGGCTGTACCAGCTCAGCCGCCAGGGGCGGCTGCTGCGGGCCACCCGCGAGGATGCGGCCGTAGCACAGGCGGTCGGCGTGAGCGTCCACCGGCAACGGCTGTGGGCGTTCGGGCTCAGCGGCGCGATTTGCGGCTTCGGCGGCGGCCTGCTCGTACATCAGCTCGGCACGATCACGGCCGAGCAGGTCTACCTCGAACTGACGTTCCTGACGCTCGCGATGCTCGTCGTCGGCGGTACCAACAGCCTGCTCGGCGCGGTCGTGGGAGCGCTGCTCGTGAGCGGGCTCGAGTCGTTCCTCGTCAACGCCGAGAGCGGCGTGCACGTCCTCGACGTCACCGTCAACGTTCCCACTGGCTCGAGCCTGGTCGTGCTGGGCGCGTTGATGGCCCTGATCCTCGTGCTCCGCCCCTCCGGGCTCACCGGCGGCCACGAGGCGCGCCTGCCGCGGTGGCGTCCCCAGCGGACGCGTCCGGCGGAGGGGACGCCGTGCTGTCTCTTATACACATATACGAGCCCACCAGACCACCAAGCACATC
>JBKPLR010000047.1:0-6307 GCA_046731695.1 Actinomycetota bacterium | reverse complement strand
CACCCACGCGACGTACCAGCGGGTCGCCGACCGGACTTCGCCGAAGACGAGCGCGCCGAGCGGGGCGAGAATCCCCCAGATGCCAACGCTGCTGGATCCGACGAATCCGCCGAGCGGGATCATCGACAGGGTCGGGGCGAGCAGGATGTCGAGCTGGGAGACGACGAGCAGCCGCGGGAAGTCGCGTGTGCGCGAGAACACGACGAGCGCAGCGAGCAGGACGCCGAAGTACACGAACGGCACCACGCCGACCGGGGCTCCCAACGCGAGGTACAGCGCACCCCAGACCGCCGAGACCGGCAGGATCAACACCGAGATGAGAACGAGCAGCGCCTTCCGTGCGCGCAGATCCTCGTCGTCGTTGGGATCCGCGCCGACGAGGGCCACGCGTGTGGCGATGCGTTGACCTGCCACCCGGAGGGGGTCGACGAGCTGCATCCCGCCAGACGTTACTTATCGTGTCTCCGTCCGCTGCCCTTGCGGCGCTGTCGGGTGCACCGCGGGAGTAACCGGACGCTCGATACCGCTGCGCGTACGGGAAGTAAGGCGCCCGCCTCGCTGGGCCGTTGTTGGGCAATCGTTTAGTACGTCGCGTAAGGCGACGAACAAGAGCGTCGGCGCGGGGCGAAAGACGCCCCGCAAAACTACCGCTCTAGTAATCAGACGGAGACGAAAGGCGCGCCGAAGCGCGATCGGCGTCTTGCCCAGAAATCCAAGTAAGGAGGCCTAGCGCCGAGCATTAAGGAGCGGAATTCCGGGTATTCGGGTGGCCAGTCCGCGCATCCGCTCTTTCAGAGCTGCTTTCCGCTCAGGGGAAAGTCGACGCCAGTATCTGTAAGCGATGATGCCGACCCACAGCGGCCCGAACCGGCGGAACACACGGGGCAGGAACATCCAGATCACGGCAACAATCGATCGCGCGCGGGATAGCTCGGCTGTCGCCGTCGGCGGTGGCCGAGGGAGAACAGGCCGAGTGGAAGGAACAGCAATGGCAAGAAAAGAACATGGCCACCGCTCACCACGAACACGATCACGGCAACTGCAAGGCCGATCGCAAGCACACGCATCAACGGACCCCCTTTACCTCTAACAGAGCCTTCCGGCTAGCGCGGGCGCCGGCCCCAGTGAGAGGAGGCCGGCGCGCGCCTGTTCGCCGCTACTTCGCTTCGCCCTCCCGCACCTCGCCCCGCCAGGCGCCCGTTTCTTCGTCGCGGTTCTCGATCAGCTGCTTGAACCGCTCGAGATCGCCGCGCACCTGACTCTTGACGACGCCCAGGAGATCGCCCGCGACGTTCTCTGCGGCTGACTCACCTTCAACATCCATCTGGACGTTGACGCGCGTCTGACCCCCGGCGACCTGCTCGAATGTGACGACGCCGTCGTTCTTGATCTCGCCCTCGATCGTCTTCCAGGCGACCTTCTCGTCGGGCCGCTGCTCCGTGATCTCCGTCGTCCACTCGCGGCTCTCGCCACGGATCTCTGCAACCCAGTGGACATGCGTGTCGTCGAGCTGCTGCACGGACTGAATGCCCTCCATGAACTCCGGGAACTCCTCGAACTGCGTCCACTGGTTGTAGGCCTGTCGTACGGGAACCTGAACCTCAATCGAGTCTTCGATCTTCGGCATGAACTCTCCTCACGAGTTGATGGTGATCAGAGCTGTGCCGGGGCCGACGCCCCGGCACAGCCTCGAAGTCGCGTGCTCTAGCGATCGTTGCGGTTGAGCGGATCTTCGCTGCCGACGTACTTGCTGCCTGACTTGGCCAGGCCGCGGCTGATGATGTAGCCGATCGCCACGGCGGCGACGAGCGTCCAGGCGCGCACGTCGTTGAGCGAGTCGGATACCCAGGCCGCGATCAGGATCGCCGCGTTGACTGCGACCATCGCGAAGAACTCCGTCGTTTTGAGCGCGTTCTTGGTCTCGTCGCCATACGCGAGACGAGTCTCGCCGTACGACGTTGCCATCCGGCGCCGCTCGGCGGTTTCTGTTGCTGCCATGCCCTGCCTCCCTTGTGGAGTAGTTATCGGTGAGGAACTAGACCCTTCCTCGCACCACCGTGACCCGATGCAGCAGACTCCTGGAAGCCCTTCGACCAGATCCGTGCAGTCAGACCGGTCTGTCCACTTCCTTGCAGACCTAAACACCCTCAGTTGGAAACAGATCGTTTGTATTCTGATCACAAAACAGACAGGTCTGTTCAGTGCTAACCTTCCGCGGATGGTCGCAATCATCGCCACTCGTCCGGAGTCTGGGCAGAGTGCTCGCGAACGCATCCTCGACACTGCCTACGAGCTCTTTTCCCATCGCGGCATCCACGATGTCGGGATCGACGAGCTGATCCAGCGGGCCGGCGTCGCCAAGGCGACGCTCTACAAGCACTTCCCCTCCAAGGACGAACTCGTGCTCGCCTTCCTAGAGCAGCGCGAGCAGATCTGGACCTACGGCTGGGTCGAGAGGGAGGCACGACGGCGGGGGGCAACACCGGAGGAGCAACTGCTCGCGATCTTCGATCTGTTTGACGAGTGGTTCCACGGCGACGACTTCGAAGGCTGCTCCTTCGTCAACACTCTGCTCGAGTTCGGCGACCTCGACCACCCCGTCGGCCGCGCAAGCGCCGGCTACCTCGAGAACATCCGCTCCGTCGTTCGCAACCTCGCGCTAGAGGCCGGATTGCGCGACCCCGACGCCTTCGCCCTCTCCTGGCACATCCTGATGAAGGGCTCAATCGTGCAGGCTGCCGAAGGGGACCGCGACGCGGCGAAACGCGCGCAGGCGCTCGGTAGCCTCTTGATTGAACAACACCGATAGCCTGCCAACGAAACGCTGATCCACTCGCCCGTCGTAAGTGCGACGGGCCATCGGCCTCGTAACCGGTGCGGGCAAGGTCTGCTCTGCTTGAACGGCGCTCCGGGCGCGAAGCATTTGCGCCCGCCTAGCTCCCGAGATGACATTCCGGAGGTTTTCGAAGGCGAGGGTTCGGCCACCAAATTCTGCGCCTACCGCTGCTACTCGCGAGAGCGCGGGATCGGTGAGCTGCCGCGCGTGCCTTGATTCCCGGCCGTCAGTCAAGAGACCTGGAAGGAGGTAGGATTTCGCTCCATCGCGTCGCCGACAGGGGAAGGGGAGAAGTGCAGCGACGTGTTCTGAGGCTCAGCACCTCCGAGTCACAGCGGTCGCATCCTGTCGACGACGAAAGCCGCGACTTCCTAGGAGGCGATTAATGAGGGAATGCAGACGCATCGTTGCGACAGCAGCATTCGCCGTTGCTGCCGCGGTCTCCGCCATTGTCACGGTTGCCGGAGCGGCAGCCGTGCCGGGAGCGGACTCGCGGCTCACGCGCGACGCGCCGGGACTCGGCTACGTCAGCGAGTACACGCTGGCGACCGGCAATCCGTATACCGACGCGGTGCTCAGCGAGTGTTCGATCGCGCGTGGGCGCCAGAATGAGCCCGCCGTTGCCGTCGATCCGCGAAACACGAACGTTCTCGTCGGCAGCTCGAACGACTACTGCGGCACGTATGCAGGCTCACCGCCGACGGGTCCGTTCGTGCCCAGCGGCCCGATCTGGCTCGGCTACTACCGCTCCGAGAACGCGGGAGAGAGCTTCGTCAGCTCGCTCGTCCCAGGCTACCCCGGCGACACCTCGCCGTATGCGGCGCAGGCCCATGTCCGGACACAGTCGGCCGGGGACCCCGTGCTCGCCTGGGACAATCACGGGCGCCTCTACGCGGGCTCGGAGAGCTCCGGCGATCCAGCAGGCTCGAAGAAGACACTCGGGGATGTCTGGGTCGCGACTTTCGACAACCCGGGCGGGCCTAGCGGCAACGCGCAGAACGACGGCAAGCGCTTCGTGCGCAGCGAGATCGTCGCGCACGGCTCGTCAGCGCCGAACCTTCTGGGCGTCTTCCACGACAAGACGGCGCTCGAGGTCGACCGGACGGGTGGGCCGTGCGACGGCTATGTCTACTTCGCCTGGTCGCGCTTCAACGGCTTCGGCAGCAACGCGGTCTACTTCTCGCGCTCGACCGACCACGGCGCGACCTGGTCGCAGCCCCAGCGGATCACCGATCCGCTGCAGGGCGTGCAGAACCCTGATATCGCGGTTACTGGAAACGGCCACGTCTACGTCACCTTCCGCGAATTCCGGTCCTTCGGCTCGGCGACTGCCTCTGCGGACTACGTCAAGTCCGTTGATTGCGGCGCGTCATTCTCAGCGCCGAGGGTGGTCACGAGCTTCATTCAGTACAGGCCGCTCGACGAGAGCGACCCGGAGGCCGTTCCTGCGAGTGTCCCGGACGATCCGGAACTCGAAGAGGAGGATCGGGACCGAACGATTGCCGCGCCGTTGACGAGGGACTGCGGTGACTTCCAGAACCACTGCAAGTCCGGCTACACGTTCTTCCGAGTCGACGCCGTCGGGACGCAGGTGCGCTCGACCGCCGACCAGCTCGACAATGCGCACGAGTGGGTCTATCTCGTCTACGACCCGGCAAAGCCGGGGACGATCGTCGACACCAACTCGACGTTTTTCTCCACGACGCCGGGCAAGGGCGGCCAGGCCGGCATTTTCTTCACGCGTCTGGACGGCGCGACCGGAGGTCACACCGCTCCGATGCTCCTCGACGACGAAGCGGCCGGGCACCAGATCTTCCCGGACGTCTCTGCCGACGGCGGGGTCCTACACGCGCTTTGGTGGGACAGTCGCAACGATCCGTGCTACTCGCCGGCGCGCCCGATTGGAAACTGCGCAAACGGAACGACCGTCCCGTCGCTCGACGTCTTCGCGACGCGATCGCTCGACGGGGGCGCGAGCTGGGATTCGAGCACCCGGGTCTCCGACGTGACGACGAACCCGAACTACGAGCAGTTCGACAACAGGACTGTCCCGTTCGCCGGGGACTACCTCTGGATCACTTCGCTCGGCGACTTCTCCTACGGGACCTGGACCGATTGGCGTGACACGGTGCAGGGCAGCGACCCGCGCGAGAATCCCGAGGACGAGGACGGTGGAACCGCGGACGTCAAGCAGTGCCGGACGCTCGACGCGACGACGGGCACGTGGAGCAGTGACCAGTGCCCGCACGCCGGCGGCCTCGACCAGAACATCTACGGCGACTACACGCCGTAGTCACCATCAGTCGGTACGGGAGCCGCGCCCCTCTCGGGCGCGGCTCCCACCGGCTGACGACTCATTCAATGTCCCGAGGTTGAAGTCGAATCTCTCCGCATAGGCTCCGGCAAGGAGCTGGACTGACGTGCCGCTCGTATTTGCCGCTCGGGATCGAGGAGGAAGCTCAGGCCGGGCAGTCGACCGAAAGGAGCCGTCATGTACGCACGCGTCGCGGCCTTCGAGGGCGATCCGAGCCAGGCCGACCAGGCGAGACCGAGGAGGACATGCGCCGCGGGGACGAAGCCCTGAACGCGATGACGCCGCAGGGCGGCGGCCGCCGCGTCTCGGTCGACTTCTACGAGGTTCCCCTTCAGCGAATGAGGTAGCAGCTGTCGAAGACCGCGGCTGGAACCCGGCCAGCACGCCAGCCGCGGCCAAGGTTCTCCCGCAACACGCTCACCTAGCCGAAGGTGAGCGGCGGCGAGCCGTTGAAGCCCGCCGCCGCTACACCTTCAGTTACCTGAGGCTGCCTCGATCGTGTTTGCCCGTCAGTACACGGTGACGCCGTAGGCCTTGGCCGCTTCGCGTACTGGCTGGAAGAAGGTGGTACCACCGGACCTGCAGTCGCCGCTGCCTCCGGAAGTGAGGCCCAGCGCCCTCGTCCCGTCATACAGCGGGCCGCCGGAGTCGCCTGGCTCGGCACATACGTTGGTTTGAATCAAACCACTCACGACACCATGGAGGTGACCGACGTAACGGACCGAGACGTTCAACGCGGTGACGGTGCCTGAGTGGATACCAGTGGTCGATCCGTCGCGCGTAACCCGCTCGCCGACGTAGGCGTCCGCAACGGCGAACCCACCTGGGTGGGATAGCGAAAGGTTGGCGTACCGGACCAGCGCGTAGTCATTGCCCGGGAAGCTGTAGTTGACGGTCGGGCCGATCAAGGTGGTGTGGCTCGAGTTGGTGTACCAGGTGTTGGCGACCTTGCCGCAGTGCCCGGCGGTCAGGAAATAGTAGGTGCTTCCACTGACCACGTTGAAGCCGAGCGAGCAGCGGTACTGGCCGCCGTAGATGGCATCCCCGCCCGACAGCACCGGCCGGAACGCACCGCGCACGTGCTTGATCCGGATGGCCCCGGCGTTGGCGCCGGCGCTCTCCTTGATGGTGGCCACCTCCGCGGCCGACACGGTGCG
>JBKPLR010000046.1:0-36245 GCA_046731695.1 Actinomycetota bacterium | reverse complement strand
CCCCCGAACTCTGCGGCATTTCACCTGTAAATCAGCATCTTCTTGGGGACCACGACGGGCACGATGGCGATCGCGGCCCCCTCTGGCCGGCACCCCTCCGCGGCTAGCGGCGCCGTAGGTGGGCGAGGGTCATACCCCCGTTGTGGCAGTACTTGGCCATGATCGGCTAGGCAGACGAGCCCATCTTCGCACCCAAAGGCGTCCGCGCCCTCGCACTCAAAGGCGAATTTTCCCTGCAAAAGCGCACCTTCTGAGGGTGCGGAACTGGGTGCCAAAGGTGCTGATCATCGACCCCAACAGCTGCCGCGGCTGACGTCTACGCGGCCGCGCTCGCGGCAAAGGTCATACCCCCGTTATGGCAGTACTTTTCGCGCGTGAGCCACAAAAAAAGTCTGCACGCACGCCTAGGGGAGTAAGAGGACAGCAGAGATGAGGAGGAGGCGGGGTCGCCCCGCCTCCTCCAGAAACCCCCGGCTGGTCAGCTTCCGACCGAGAAGTTCGCGGTCATCTCGCCGACCTGAACCTCGTACTCGCCGGGCTCCACGCCGCGACGGCCGCTCCCGTCGATGTCGCCGAGCGTGACCGCCAGCTCGGAGACCGGGAACGAGACGTGCACGGTCCGGGACGCACCGGCGCCGAGCTCGATACGCGCAAAGCCCACGAGCCTTCGAGGTGGGGCGACGATGTCGCTGACCGGCTGGTGCACGTACACCGGCACCACCGTGGCGCCTGCGCGGCTACCCGTGTTCGCGACGGTGAAGGTGACGGTCGCCGTCCCGTGCCGCGAGACGTGGTTCGTAACCCCCAGGCCGCTCGTCGCGAACGTGGTGTACGAGAGCCCGAAGCCGAACGGCCAGCGTGGGTTGTAGCCCGAGCCGGGACCGAAGTTCGTCCCCGGCAGCTGGTCGAAGAACTTCGGCTCGTCTCCCGGGGTCGACGGCCCACCGGTGTCGAAGTCGCCTGCCGTGCGATCGGAGGCCGAAGGCCACGTGACCGGCAGATGCCCGCTCGGATTCATCGAACCGAAGAGGACGTCGGCCACCGCGGCGCCGCCCTCAGTCCCCGGCAGGTAGGCCATCAGGATCGCACCCGCCCCGGTGACGTTCGAACCAGGGCCGAGCCCGAGCGGCCGGCCCGCGAGCACGACGATGATCACCGGCTTTCCGGTCGCCTCGAGCGCCGCGATCAACTCTTGCTGGTCGGCCGCGAGCGTCGGATCCGGCCGGTCGCCGAGGCCCTCGGCGTAGGCTCGCTCGCCGACTACGACCACAGCGGCGTCTGCGGCCTTGGTTGCCGTGACCGCCGCCTGGATCTGCGCGTCGCTGACGGTCTGGTCGGTCGGGACCGAGACTGCGTTCGAGTCGACGGCCTTTATTCCATCGAGCACGGTCGTCGCAGGCGGGATCTGGTCGGGTGGCCCCATGCAGCAGACGTGGTTGTCCGGGTCGTACACGCCCTGCCAACTCACGCTCCAGCCGCCGAGCTGGTTCGCGACCCTGTTCATGCTCGGGCCCGTCACCACGAGGCTCGCGTTGCTCGAGAGCGGGAGCGTCGGCGGCGTCCCGGCGTTGCGGAGCAACGTAATCGACTCGTCCGCGGCCTTGCGAGCGAGCTCGCGGTTGGCCTTGACCGCCGCGTCGGCGGCGGTCGGGTCGACGTAGGGGTGGTCGAAGAGCCCGAGCTCGAACTTGAGTCTCAGGATCCTCCGCACCGAGGCGTCGATCCTGCGCATCGAGACGAGCCCGTTCTGCACGTCCTGGATCAGGCCTTCGTTCCAGCCGACGTAGTCGAACGGCGTCATGCTCACGTCGATTCCTGCGTTGACGGCCTTGGCGATCGCACCGGGGAAGTCGGCCGCGACGTGGTAGGTGCCCTCGAGTGCGGGCACGTCGCCGTAGTCGCTGATCACAACGCCCCTGAAGCCGAGCCGGTGGCGCAGCTCCTCGGTCAGCAGGAAGTGCGAGGCGGTCGCCGGGATGTTGTTGATCGAGCCGGAATTGACCATCACCGTGGCCGCCCCGGCATTAATCCCGCCGGCGTACGCAGGCAGGAAGATGTCCTGCAGGTACCGGATCGGCAGCTGCGCCTCGACCCGGTCGTGCCCGTTGATGGACTCGGAGTAGCCCGCGAAGTGCTTGACGGTCGCCGCCACGCTTGGCGAGTCGAACCCTCCGCCCTGGATCCCGCGGATGTTCGCGGCGCCGAGCGCGGCCGCCAGCTTCGGAGCTTCGGCCCAGGTCTCGTAGTAGCGGCCCCAGCGGTTGTCGCGCGCCAGGTCCTGGACCGGGGCGAAGTTCCAGTTGCCGCCGGTCGCGAGCAGCTGCTGGCGCGTTGCCGCCCCCGCGGCCCGCGCGAGATGGGTATCCCAGGTGGCGCCCATCCCGATCGAGTGCGGGAAGAGCGTGGCCTGGTACGGGTGTCCGAAGCCGTGCACGGCATCCACGCCGTAGATCGCCGGGATGTGGAGCCGCGAGTGCTCGATCGCGTAGTGCTGAATCGTGTTGTACTGCTCGGCCCAACCCCTCCCCGTGTTGTCGACAGGGTTGTCCGTGCCGCCCGACAGGATCGAGCCGGTGTGGTAGTCGATCAGGACCCGCTGGAGGCACGGCGTCTGCAGCGGATCGTCGTTGCCGCCGGGGTTCGTGCAGTCACCGTTGGCGGGCGGCGTCGTGTCGCGCAGCTTCCCGATCACGATCTGGTCCATCTGACCGACCTTCTCCTCCAGCGTCATCCGGTGGAGCAGGTCGTTAACGCGTTTGTCGATCGAAGCGTGCCGGTTCAGGTAGAGCGCCTGACCGGCGCCGGGCGCGGCTGCCGTCGCGCACAGGGTCGCGAGCGCCAGCGCCGCGATCAGCCCGCCGGCCGTGGTCAAGATGCGGCTCATCAGACCTCCTCTCCGCGATGTTCGAGGGGTGCAGCCGGAGGTCGCCCTCGGCTGCCGCAGCAACGATGTGCCTTCCTCCTCGTTGCTCTCCTCGCTTTCGGCGGCGCGAGATTTCCGCCGCCCAGCGTGGGCACCTACCGCGGGCGGCGATTCCTAAACCGAGCGCCGAAGCAGACGAGCCGATCTCCACACCCAAAGGCGTCCGCACCCCCGGACCGATGACATTTCCCCCGGCGGCCGCGGTCACGTCGGCGCCGAGCTCGGGGGCAAGGTCGTGCCCCGTTGTGGCGGTACTTCTCGACCCTCAGGAAGGCCGACGAGCCTATCTCCGACCCCAAAGAGCGCGAATCACCGTTCCCTCAGGTCATTTGCCTGCAAATGACCCACTTCTGAGGGACAGCAAAACGGGACAGCAGGGGGCATTACTGCCCCTCTCGGGCGCCACGTTCTTCGCGCAGGCTTGGGCCCACGCGCCGGCCTTCATCAGCGCCGGGCGGCAGGCTCGGTCACTTCCAGGCCGGAGTGGCCACGCTGACAAACGGCGAAGGCCAGTGCCTCCCGTTGTGGGAGTACTTCTCGCGATGGGAGAGGAACAAATTGCCGACGCCCAAAGAGCCAATCCCTGTCCCCTCGGGTTCTGGCTGCAATCGGCTACTTGTGTGAGGAAGGCGTCCCGCTTGCCTACCTGGAGGAGCTGTGCGCGTACTGGGCCGACGGCTACGACTGGAGGGCGAGCGAGGCGCGCCTGAACACGCTGCCCTAGTTCCGCATCGAGATCGAGGGGGTCGGGATCCACTTCGGCAGACGGCCGTTTACAGGGGACGGCCGGAAGGGGCCATCATTGCCGCCATGGACCCCAGGCAAGCCGACGCCGCCATGGAGGGCGAAGGCCATGCCCCGTTGTGGCAGTACTTCTCGCATCAGCCGGAGTGCCCTTGGGCTGAGCCTGATCCGGGCGGCGACCCGGAAGGTCCTTGGGAGTCGCACGCGTGTCCGAGCGAATGAGTTCACCACAGCGGAGGAGAGTGCAACCGACCTCCGCCCTTTCTCGTTTCGAGATTGCCTGAACGTCCGCCGCTGAGAGCCTCGCCCGACCGATGCCTATCCGCCGAATGGAAACGTCTCGCGAATGCGCATTCGGTCCAGCTCGTACTCTTCCTGAAGGGTCGCCTCCGTGACAACGCAGCGAACCGGCAGCAAGGGCTCGACACGCTCCTTCGCCTGCTCGAACGTCGCGTTCTCGGGGTTTGCATACCTTGTCAGGGTCGCGTGAGGTGGCGGGTCGGAGCCCGGCTGACCGTAGGGCGGACATTCTGGGTACATCGCCCAGAGCGCACGCATCGTCGCGCGAAGCTCATCGTCCGGCTCGGGCACCGCGTAGGCGACAACGTCCGGAAACTCGGTTACGCAGGTGAGGTCGAACTCGAGCGGTGGCCGCTTGCCGAAGAACACACGCAGCCGCTCGAGGTCGTCCTCGGTCAACGCCGCTGCGGGCAACCAGGGGTAGTGAAGGGTGAGCGAGAACGGAATCTGCTCCGGAATCCGCTCCGGGTAGAGCTCGCGGTGTGCGAGCGCAAGCTCGGGGTCGACGTGCTCGAGCACGAGCGTGAGGGACGTTTGCAGGGGTCTCGGTTCCATCTCCATCTCCGCGCCGACAGCGTCAAGTCTCGCCGACGGAGAGCACGGAGTAGACGAGAGCCTGTGTCACCGGGATCTGGTTCGCGACCTGCTGCCACACGAGCGAACTCGGCCCGTCCAGCACGTCGGCAGTGACCTCGAGCCCGCGCCGGGCCGGAAGGCAGTGCAGGAAGACGGCGTGGCCGGCGGCGAGAGCCATCAGTTGCCCGTCGACACGGAACGCGGCAAGCGCCTGGGTGTCGACCGCGCTCTTCTCATCCATCGAGCTCCACACGTCGGTGTACACGACGTCGGCGCCGGAGACGGCTTCGCGTGGGTCGTCGAGGACGCTGATCGAGGCGCCTGTCGCTGTGGCGAGAGCGCGGGCGCCGGCGACGACATCGTCGCTCGGCCCTTGTCGCGGAGGGCAGGCGATCCGGACCTCCATCCCGGCCGCGGCCCCCGCCTCGAGCAGCGAGTGCGCGACGTTGTTGCCGACGCCGACGAAGGACAATCTCAGGCCTGCAAGCCCGCCGAAGCGCTCGCGCAGGGTGAAGAGGCTGACCAGAGCCTCGCACGGGTGATGCCGCGGCGAGAGCGCGTTGATGACCGGCACGGTCGCCGTGGAAGCGAGCTCCTCGAGCAGCTGGTGGGACCCTGTCCGGACGACGATGGCGGCCGAGAGCGCGGAGAGCGTCCGCGCGGTGTCGACCAGCGCCTCACCGCGCGCGAGCTGAGTTTCCGCCGCGGCGACGGCCGTCACTGTCATGCCCAGCCGGTGCGCGGCCGCGGCAAAGGCCAGCCGCGTCCTCGTCGATGGAAGCTCGAAGATCGCAACCAGCGTCTGGTGGCTCCTTTCGGCGGCGAGTGCGCCAGGGTCGGCCTTTGCCTGCGCCGCCAGCTCGAGCACGCTCTCCAGCTCGGCCGGCGACAGATCTGCGGGACGCAGCACGTGCCGTGGCCCATCGGACATCGGGATGAACGCTAGGCGAATCTTCCCGACATCGAAGCATGCCGGCCGCAAGAGACGACGCATACACCAAGCGTCCAGACTCGTCGGAAACGGCGCCCGTCCGGGCCATCCGTCGGAACCGCAAGTTCATGCTGCTGTGAGCAGCCAGGCGCTCTCCGAGCTCGACACGCGGACGGCGTGCTTCGCATATCGCTGCTAGCGGCCCATCCCCGTTGTGGCAGTACCTTCCGTGTGAGTGCCGAGGCCAAGGCAGACGAGCCCATTCCTGCCCCAAAGGCGCGAATCACTGTCCCTTCCAGCTATTTGCCTGCAAATCAGCCACTTCCGAGGGGACAGCGAAGGGGGACAGCGGGGCATTACTGTCCCTCCCACCGCACAGCTTTGTTTCCCAGTCTTGACCCTCTGCGCCGGGCTCGTCGGCGGCGCGACGCGTCCGCGTGATTCCCCGGGGCGGGGGTGAGCGTCGCTGACTCGTCGACGAAAACCATGCCCCCGTTGGGGCAGTACTTGGCGCGTCTGCTAAGTGGGCAGGAGGAGTAGCTGTGGCCAAAGGCGCCGGGCCCGGCGCCTCCGAGGCGCCTCGTGGCTTCCCGCGCCACTACGCTAAGAGCATTGGAGGGCTCCAGCGTCTACCACGTGGTCGTCGATGGTCGCGAACAGGCGCGGGAGCTAGAAGATCCAGCGACATCGACCCGGGCCCGCGGTCGCTTCTGGAACAGCCTGCAACCGCAGTCTCTCGCCAGGATCCGGCGCGTACTGGAGGTCGCGTGTGCACTTAAGGCACCTCGATCGACTGTCGATCTACTGGCGGAAGCCGACGCCGGCCAAGATTTCAAGGGCGGGCGCGGAGCGCTGCGTATGCTCGAGGTCGAGGGCCTCGTGCATTCGCGGTCGGGAGGTCGGCGACAACTGATCTGGCACCCCGGCCGGAGAGACGAGGGCGAGCCGCCGAGGCTCGCAGAGCTGCAACGCTACAGCTGGCTGCGCCAATTGCTTCGAAGGCGTGATCGGTGGCACTCGACGGATTGGCTGATTGTTACGGCCGAGTTTGACCCGGACCTCGTGCTGAGATCGGCGGATGAGGACGAGCCACGCAGCCGCTTGAGCCGGGACCTGCCCGTGAATTTCTTTCGTGACCACGGTAAGAGCGCACGTGCCGAGCTCGAGGATGGACCCCGTCCGGTGAGCGAGCTCAGGGCCGCGGCCTTGGGGCTCGGGATTTCGATCACGACCCTCGAACGCGCCAAGAAGCAGCTTGGTGCGCGGAGCGTCAAGCTCGATCTCGACCGCTGGGGTTGGGAGCTCTCCGAGACCGAACGGTCAGAGGACGAGGTCGCCGCGGCGTGAGCCGCCTTCCCCGCGAGGCCCGCGACGGTTTGATGCGGGCCTGGCTCGAGATCCTCCGTGAGCGGCACCCCGGCACCAGCTGGATTGTCGAAGAGAGCCCAGCGGAGAGCGACGCGCCGACCGAAACTCAGAACGAATCGTTCGAGCGAGTGGCGGCTGCTTAGCAGACACATGGCGACCGTGTAGGACACTTGTCCCACACGGTCGCCTTTTCTATTGGTCCATTTCGCTCACCGTCGATCGAAGGTGAAACGACCTAGGATTGCCCCATGACGCGTTACCTCCACACCATGTACCGAATCACCGACTCGGATCGGAGTAGACGTTTTTACGAAGCTCTCGGTTTCGAGTTCCGACGCGAGATGGACATCGTCCGTGACGGCGAGACGGAGGCCACGAACTACTTCTTTGGTGTTCCCGGCCAGGAGGAGGAGCTTGAGCTGACGTTCAACCACGATGGGCGCAGCTACGAGCTCGGCACGGGGTACGGGCACATTGCGCTCGCCGTTGACGATCTCGACGCGACGCTTGCTCAGCTAGCCGAGCAAGGCATCGAGCCCGAGCGCGAGCCCTACCGCGTGCGTGAAGGCGGCTCCCGCCTGTGTTTCGTGCAGGACCCAGATTCGTATCGGATTGAGCTGATCGAGCGGGCCGCGGGTTAGGCGGCCGGCGTCTCGGCGGAGGGCTCGAGCACGGCGCCTCCGCGAAGGATGATTTGTGCCCGCTCGCCGACGGGGCGCGCGTGCCGACCGCGGCGGTCGGCCCGAATGACGACCACGCGGTCGAGCAGGCCGTGCATCAGCCGTCGGCGCTCCTGGATCGTCAGGCTCGGCCAGGCGCGTAGGAGATCACCCTCGCCGAGCTCCTCTGCCAGGGCCGATTGGGACCGGGCCTCGGCCAGTGCCGCTCGCGCCGCGTCGAGGGCTCGCTGGCGCACCTCGACCCCCTTGAGAAACTTCTGCTCACCGAGGAGCGAAAGCAGCTTCGGGTTGTCGACGAACAGGTCTAGCTCGTGTTCGGCTTCGGCGACCTCTCGCGCGGCCTTCTCGATCTGCTCCGAGGCCGCCATTGCTTGGGCGAGCAAACCATCCTCCGCCTGCAACGCCCGCAGGACCTGGTTCTCGACGTGATTGTCGAGGAGTGAGGAACGCGCGTTCGCCCGCGCGGGGCATGGACCACTGGCGTAGCGCCCGACGCAGTAGTAGACGGGGTAGCGCTCACCGCTCTTGCGGTCGGTGTTGCCGGTGATCTTGAGCGTGTGCCCGCAGCCGGCGCAGCGGGCCAGCCCACCGAGCATCGCCTGCGAGGCGAGCGAGCCATCGCGCTGCCGCAGGAGCGACTTCTTGGTCGCGTGGGCGGCGTCGAACTCGGCCCGAGTCACGAGCGGCTCGTGTGCGCCCTCCTTGACGACCTTGCCGCTGCGCGCCTGACCGGTGTAGACCGGGTTCTTGATCAGAGCGGAAACGCCCGCCTTTGACCAGTGCTTGTTGCCGCTCGGTGGGTAGACCTCCTGCTCTTCCAGGAAGCGGGCAAGCCCGGCCCAGGAGGCACCGCTCGCCCGCTTGCGGAAAGCCTCGGCGACCACGGAGGCGGCCGGCTCGTCGCGGAGCAGTCGACCCTCATTGTCACGGGTATAGGCGGTCGGTGGCTTCGCCGAGATGTGGATGCCGCGCCCGACGGCCTCGCTGACGGCCGTCTTCCAGCCGCCCTTGATCCGCTCGAGCTCGAGCTCCGCGATCAGAGTGAGGATCCCGAATCGCGAAGCGGCCCATCGGCGTTGAGCCGTCGAAGTTGTCCTCGACCGAGACGAGACGAGCGCCGGCGTCGGTCAGTCTGCGAATCGAGCTCAGCGCATCGACTGCCGAGCGGGCGAAGCGATCGAGGCGGGCAACGACGATGCCGCCGGTCTCGCCTGCCTCACAACGGGCGAGTGCCCGCTGGAACATCGGCCGCTCGAGCTTGGCCCCCGACTGATCGATCTCCTCCCACCACTGTACGATTTCGACCTCATGCAGCTTGGCCCACTCGGCGATCTTCTTGCGCTGCACCTCGGGCGCGATGAAGGACTCGCCCTCGCGCCCCGCCCGTCTGCTCACCCGGATGTAGCCGTCGGCCGTCTTCGGTTTGCCCACACAGGGAGCCGAGTCAGTCAACTCGATGTTGGCAACTACCTAGACGGCTACCGGATCGAGCTGATCGGCCGCTAGGTGAGCCTCTTCCCGGGGGCGCCGTACGAGTACACCGCCGTTGCGCCCGAGGGCGCGAGGCTGGTCTTCGCCGCCGGCGCCTGCCCGCTCGACGAGTCGGGGCAGGTCGTGGCGCTCGGGGACGTGGAGGGTCAGGCTCGCGCCGCGCTCGACAACCTGAGGACGGCGCTCGAGGCGGCCGGCTCGAGCTTCGAGCAGGTGCTCAAAACCACGGTCTATGTCGCGTCGGCCGATCAGGCTCAGCTCGTTCGCGCCTGGCGGCTGGTCGAGGAGAGCTTCGCGCACGCGCGTCCGCCGAGCACGCTTCTCGGAGTCGCTGCGCTCGGCTATCCGGGCCAGCTCGTCGAGATCGAAGCGGTTGCGCTAGCGGGGTCGGACTAGGTACGCGACGCGGCCGCCCGCGCCCGAGGCCCAGCACGCGGTCGGGTTGGCGCAGTCGACCGTGTCGAGGCTGCCGCTGTCGAAGCGCGTCCAGGTTGCGCCGCCGTCCCCGCTGACGTCGCTGCCCGACAAGCCGACCGCAAGCGCCGTGTGACCGTTGAGCCACGTGGCGCCCGAGCGGTACTCGGGCGGACCCGGCAGCAGCGACCAGGTAGAGCCGCCGTCGAGTGTGCCGGCGAAGCTGTTCGGCGAGGCCGTCGGTGCGAGGAAGTCACCGCCGACGGCGAGACCGCGCTGCTGCCCGTTGAAAGCCAGCGCGTTGATGCCCGCGGTCGGGCCGACCAGAATCGGCGTCGGCGCGACCGTCCATGAGACGCCGCGGTCGTCGGACCGGAAGACGCGCGCCTGCGTGCTGCCGCCGGTGCCGAACCAAGCCCGGTGCCCGTGGTCGGTCGTGAGGCACTCACCGCTCGCCGCGAATGCCGCCTCGCCGGGCAGCGCCTGCGGCATTTGCAGGCCGGTCACGTGCCAGCTCATGCCGCCGTCGTCGGTCGCGATGATGCGGAAGTACTGGCCGTCGGGCGGGTCAGAAAGGGCGAGGCCGCGCTTGTCGTTGAAGAACGACATGCAGTCGTAGAACGCGGCCGGCTCCGTGTTCACGAACGTAAGGGCCCACGTCGCGCCGCCGTCGTGCGTGACGTAGATCCGGAAGTCGGTCGGGTTGTTCCCGATCGACATCGCGACCGCGCTGTCCGCGGAGAACGCTTCGATGTCGCGGAACTGCAAACCAAAGGCGCCGGGCGGGCTGACGTCCTGCCACGTCGCGCCCCCGTTGGTCGTCCGCATGACGACCCCGTTGGTCGCGGTGTAGCCGCTCACCCACGCGGTGCTCGCGCTGACCGCCGACAGCCCACGAAAGTGCGCCGTCGTCCCGGTCGGCGTGTTCTGCCACGCATAGCCGGGCCTAGCTGCCGCGGCGGGAGCCACCAGCAGGAGCGAAAGACCCGCGAGCAGTGCGATTCGCTTCATTGCGGCGCGGAACTTATCATCATCTGCAAATGGTCACGATGGTGATGGTCCGTGTCCGAGCCGCGCGCACGATCTGCGCGCCGGCCCGGCCGCCCGCGTAGTCAGCATTTCCTCCGCTCGCGCTCGCTCGCTGCGGAGTTCGTTCGCGACTCCGGGGTCGGGTGCGAAGACCTCGTCCTGGAACTCGGCGCCGGCAGCGGCCGGCTGACGGACGAGCTCGCGCGTGTCGCTCGCCGCGTGGTCGCCGTCGAGGTCGACCCGCGCTTGGCCTCGCGCCTGCGCGGCCGCTGGAAGAACGTCGAGGTCGTGTGCGGGGATGCGGCGGCGGTCCGGCTTCCGGACGAGCCGTTCAGAGTCGTTGCGAATCTGCCGTTCGCCGCGGCCACAGCGATCTTGCGGCATCTGCTCGACGACCCGCGGGTTCCGCTCGTGCGAGCGGACGTGATCGTGGAGTGGGGCGTGGCGGTCAAGCGCGCGCTGCCGTGGCCGAGCACGGTCAACGACGTCCTTTGGGGCGCGTGGTATTCGACGTCGCTGGCGCGGCGCCTGCCGCGAGGCGCCTTCGACCCGCCGCCTGCGGTCGATGCGGGGGTGCTCGTGATCGAGCGGCGCCCGTGCGCGCTCGTGCCGGAGCGGCAGTGGCAGCGCTATCGCCGCTTCGTCGCGGGCGGCTTCCGGCGACCCCGCTCGTTGAAAGCGGCCCCGCGCGATCTGGACGCCCACCAGTGGGCGGCGCTTTTCAGCCGATCTCGATCGTCAGGCGCGGAGGCGAGCCGGAGCTCGTCACCTTGAACGGCCGCTTCTCGGAGAGGCCGATCGACCAGGCGAGCAGCGCTTCGAAGTCGCCGATCTTGGTCACCTGCTTCACGTACCGCATCCCGCTCGGTTTGAGCGTGCTCGGGCCTTTGTAGGTGATCCTCAGCTTCTCGCCCGAGAGGTCGGCCGTGGCTGCGGGTTCGAAGCGGACGACGAGGAATGCCTTCCCGGCGATGTTGAGGTGCCGGCCGGAGCCGTCTTGGGTCTGGGCCTGGGCCGCAGGAAGGTACGCGACGCGGTAGCCGAGCTTCTCGTCGGCAGGCTCGAACGTGAAGACGACGCGCTCGGCGCAGGGCGCGGTGTCTGCTTGCAAGTCGGTCATGAGCATCGTCTGCGTGGGTTTCGACGCGCTGGCTTTCGCAGCGGTCGTCTCGCCGGAGGGCGCACAAGCCGGCGGGCCCGTGGTCGCAGTCGTCGTCTCCTGCTTGGCGCTCGTCTTCCCGCATCCACCGGCGACGACGAGCACAACCGCGAGGAACAGCGCCTGCCTCACGGGTAAAAGGTACTGAAGGCTCGGTCGACTCAGCCTTGCCGCGAGCGCATGATCAGCCGCTCCGCGGTGGAAGGCAGGTTCACGATCTCGCCCGTAGAGAGGCGGCTACGGATCAGCTTCTGTGCGTAGAGCCGCTCGTCTGCTGCCCGGTACAACAACAGCGAGCTGTCGCCGTCGCGTGGGCACACCGCCCAGCCGAAGCTCATGCTCATCCCGTGCGCGGCAAGCGTAGCCGTCAGCCGGCCGCACAGGGCGCGCACGGCGTCGGTGCCCGGCGCCGAGGTGATCACGGCGAATTCGTCTCCGCCAATCCGGGCGAGCTGGTCGCCGTCCCGAGCCTGCGCCTGAGCAGCTCGGCGGCGCGGCGCAGGAGATCGTTGCCGACCGCGTGCCCCTCGGTGTCGTTGACCTCTTTGAGGCCGTCCATGTCGCCCAGGATCAGGCCGAACGGGTGGCCGAGCTCGACACGCGCAGAGAGTGCGGCGTCGAAGGCGCGTGTGTTCAGGAGCCCGGTGAGGAAGTCGTGCTCCTCGGCGCTGCGGAGGCGGTCTACGAGCTCGCGGTTGTTGTGCGCGAACCAGCCGATCAGGATGCCGATCGTCGTGTAGGTGAAGAGCCGGATCGAGCTGCTCGTGGTCAGGAGCTCCCGGGGCGGGAGGTGAGGGTTGATGACCACGCCGAGCGCGTAGATGCCGGTCGCGGCAGCGCCCGCCACGGCGCCCCAGGCCGGGCCGCAGGCGAGCGCGATCATCGCAACGGGGATGTAGTAGAAGTGCCCGAGGCCGAGGCCCGGCTTCTCCGCGACCAGGAACGCGATGAAGATGACCGGGAACAGGACCAGCGACGTGATCAGCAAGAAGGCGCGGTAACGAGAAACGGCCGCCGGCATCCCCTAGAGTTATTGCGGTCGGGCGGTGGCCCGCCTCCCTCGGATTAGTGATTTGCGCGTTGTCACACTCTCGGCACAAAGCCGTTTCACACGTGTGACGGTTGCCCGGCTACGGTGGCTGCAATGGCGAAAGCGGCGACACCCTGGGGCCAGGCGGAGCTCGTCGAGGAGTTGACGCTCACGCAGCGTGCGGGGGAGAAGCGGTTCTCTTCGCGCGTTCAGCTGCTCGAGGCGCCCGGAGGCGAGCGGCTGGTGCGGTTCGCCTACGCGACGAGCGGGTCGGCGCGGCGTGGGCCTGTGACGTTTCGGGCTCGCGACTTGGAACAGCTGCGCGCGGGACTGGTCGACCGGCCGGGGCTGGCCGAGGCGCTAGGCCTGAAGCCTCCTTAGGCTGCGGCGAGCAGGCGCTCGTGGGCGGCAGCGACGAGCGAGCCCAGGACGAGAGCGCCGTCGGTGGAGCCAAGGAGTGGATCGACGGCGTGCTCGGGATGGGGCATCAGGCCGAAGACCGTTCCGGTCCCATTGACGATTCCGGCGACGTCCGCGGCCGAGCCGTTCGGGTTCTCCTCGTAACGGAGCGCGATCTGGCCGTTCCGCTCCAGCTCCGCGAGGAGGTCCTCGTCCGCGAAGAAGCAACCCTCGCCGTGCTTGACGGGGATCGAGAGCCGCTGTCCCGACTCGCACCGTGAGGTGAACGGCGTGTCGTTCCGCTCGACGCGGAGCGGGACGTCGCGACAGACAAACGACAGCGATGCGTTGGGGCGCAGCGCGCCTGGAAGAAGGCCCGCCTCGCAGAGAACCTGAAAACCATTGCAGATGCCGAGCACGAGCCCGCCGTCGGCGGCGAACCGGGTGACGGCGTCCATCACGGGCGCGAAGCGCGCGATTGCTCCGCAGCGGAGGTAATCGCCGTACGAGAAGCCTCCCGGCAGGACGACTGCCGTTACTTCGGGTAGCCCGGGGTCCGCGTGCCAGACGAGCGTGGGCTCGGCGCCCAGCCGGGCGAGCGCGAGGGCGGCGTCGTGGTCGTCGTTCGAGCCTGGGAACACGACAACGGCGATCCTGGGTCGGGCAGGCTCGGTCATTCGGGGGAAACCGTGATCTCGTAGGACTCGATCAGCGGGTTCGCGAGCAGTTGCTCGCACATCCGCTCGAGCTCGGCCTGCGCTTGCTCGCGATCGTCGCCGTCGAGCACGAGGTCGACGACCTTCCCGATCCGGGCGTCCTCGACGACGAATCCGAGCTGTCGCAACGAGCTCTGGACCGCCTCGCCCTGCGGGTCGAGGATCCCGGGCTTCGGCCGGACGAGGACGGTCGCCTTCACAGGACGACCTCGGGGTTGGCGAGGTAGTCGTCGAAGGCGATCTCGGTCAGCCGCTGGAATGCGTCGACGTAGCGCGCCCTGGTGCCTGCGACGATGTCCTCGGGAAGCTCGGGACCGGGGTGCGTCTTGTCCCAGCCGAGCGTCTCGCAGTAGTCGCGAACAAACTGCTTGTCGTACGAGGGCTGCGGCCCGCCGGGTCGGTACTCGTCGGCCGGCCAGAAGCGGGACGAGTCGGGCGTGAACGCTTCGTCGCCGAGCACGAGTTGCCCGTCCGTCGAGACACCGAACTCGAACTTCGTGTCCGCGATCAGGATCCCGCGTGTGGCCGCCCAATCGGACGCGAAGGCGTACAGCTCGAGCGCGACTCGCTCGACCTCGTCGAGACGCTCTTCGCCGACGAGCTCCGCGGCCCGTTCGCGGTCGATGTTCTGGTCGTGTCCCTCGAGCGCCTTCGTCGAGGGCGTGAACAGCGGCTGCGGGAGACGCTCGGACTCAGAAAGCCCCTGAGGGAGCTCGTGCCCACAGACCGCTCCGCTCTCGCGGTAGTCCTTCCAGCCCGAACCTGCGAGGTAGCCGCGGACAACGCACTCGAGCGGCAGCATCTCGAGTCGGCGGCATTCGGTCGACCGCCCGTCCGGGCGCAGGGCGAGCAGGTGGTTCGGCACCACCCCGCGCGTGCGCGCGAACCAGAACCCGGAGAGCCCGGTCAGCACCCGCCCCTTGTCGGGGATCTCGGTCGGAAGAATGACGTCGAACGTCGAGATCCGGTCGCTGGCGACGAGCAGGAGCCGGTCGGCGTCGAGCTCGAAGAGCTCCCGAACCTTCCCGCTTCCGACGTGCACCGCTGCCTCAGGCATGAACAGGTTCCTCCCTCCGGGTCAGAGCGGAGAGCCGCTCGAAGATCGTGTCGATGTGCCGGGTGTACCAACCGAGATCGAAGAGCGAGTCGAGGTCGACCCGGCCGGCGATTTCCTTGTCCGCGCGAATCAACTCGCGGAAGTCCTGGTCTTCCTCATGCGCGCGGAGCGCGTGGCCCTGGACGAGCCGGTATGCGGCGTCCCGTTCGAGACCAGACTCGACGAGCGCGAGCAGGACGCGCTGGCTGAAGAAGAGCCCGTGGCCGGCCTCGAGGTTGTGCCGCATGCGCTCCGCCCGGACCTCGAGCCCCTCGACGATCCAGGCGAATCGGTCGAGCATGTAGTCGAGGGCGAGGAACGAGTCCGGGAGCACGATTCGCTCCGCCGACGAGTGCGAGATGTCCCGCTCGTGCCAGAGCGCGACGTCCTCGATTCCGACGAGAGCGTTCGCGCGCACGACCCGAGCCAGTCCGCAGACCCGCTCGGCGACGACCGGGTTGCGCTTGTGCGGCATCGCCGAAGAGCCCTTCTGCCCATGCGCGAACGGCTCGGCGACCTCGGCGACCTCGGTGCGCGCCAGGTGGCGAATCTCGAGCGCGAACCGCTCGAGTGACGCGGCCACGACCGCAAGGGCGGCCAGAAGCTCGGCGTGGCGGTCCCTGGGGACGATCTGCGTCGAGACCGGTTCCGGCTCCAGGCCGAGCCGCTCACAGGCCAGGCGCTCGATCTCGGGCTCGGTCCCCGCGTAGGTGCCGACGGCGCCCGAAAGCTTCCCGACCTGCATCCCTTCGAGCGCACGGGCGAGGCGCTCGCGACCGCGCTCCAGCTCGAAGGCCCAGCCGGCCAGCTTGAGCCCGAATGTCGTCGGCTCGGCGTGGACGCCGTGCGTCCGGCCGATGCAGAGCGTGTCCCTGTGCTCCCGTGCGCGAGCAGTCACCGTGGCCAGCGCTCGTACAAGCCCCTCGTGAAGGAGCTCCCCCGCCTGCCGCACCTGCAGCGCCAGGGCGGTGTCGACGACGTCCGACGAGGTCAGCCCGTAGTGGAACCAGCGCCCCTCCGGCCCAAGCTCGCTCGCAACCGCGTCGACGAACGCGGCGGTGTCGTGGTGCAGCGTCGCCTCGAGCTCTGCGACGCGCTCGGGGCTCGGCGGCTTCGCGGCAGCCTTGATCGCCGTCGCGGCCTCCTCGGGCACAACGCCGAGCTCGGCCCGCGCGTCGAGAGCAGCGAGTTCGACCTTTAGCCAACACGCGAGCCTGTTCTCGTCCGACCAGACCCCGGCCATCGCGGGTCGGGAGTAGCGCGCGATCACGGACCGACTCTAGCCGAGCTTCAGGATGAGTCGGTAGAGCGCCTCCTCGACCTCGAGCCCAAGGACGACGTCGGTGCGAGTCCCGTCGAACCGCCAACCCTCGCGTTCGTAGAAGCGGCGGGCGCGCGGATTGTCGGCGAGCACCCAGAGCATCGCGCTCGGGTAATCGTGCTCGCGGAACCAGGCGATCGCCGCGGCCATCAAGTCGTGTGCGGTGCCGCTGCCCCAATGCTCTGGGAGAACGTAGATCGAGAAGAGCTCTGCGACGTCCTCTTCGGTGTCGGAAGGGCCGGCGGCCACGAAGCCGACGATCGTCTCGTCGTCCTCGGCGACCCAGACGTTCGCGCCGCCGCTGAGCCACGCTCGCCACTGCGACTCGCGCTCGTCGAGCGAAAGCTGATCGAGTACGTCTGCCGGAAACGCGTGCCGGTAGGCGGCTTGCCAGGTGCGGATGTGTACCTCGGCGATTCCCCGCGCGTCCTCGGGGCGCGCCGCCCGGACGGTCACTTCCCGAGAATGCGAACGGCGAGCGCGCCGGCGTTCTTCGCGTTGTCGACGCCCACGGCGGCCACTGGGACCCCCGGTGGCATCTGGGCGATCGCGAGCAGTGCGTCGAGCCCGTCGAGGACGCTCTTCTCGGAACGCAGCGGCACGCCGATCACCGGGAGGTCGGTGTGGGCCGCCACCGCGCCGGGGAGCGCCGCGGCCAGCCCGGCTCCGGCGATCAGCACCCGCAGTCCACGCTTGCGAGCAGTCTTTGCATATTCCGCGACCGCGTCCGGTCTGCGATGGGCCGAGCGAACCTCGAATTCCCACGCCACACCGTTGGCGTCGAGCTCGTCCATCGCCGGCTGCATCCGTTCGCGGTCGGAGTCCGAGCCGACGAGGATCCCGACGAGCGGCCCGTCAGCTGCGGACATGTCCCTCCGCGGCGGCACGCGCGATGTCGCTCCTGAAACGCATGTCCGCGAACGAGATCAGGCCCACCGCCTCATAGGCCGCCGCCCGTGCCGACGGCAGGTCTCCGCCAAGGGCCGTGACGTTCAGGATGCGACCGCCGTTGGTCACGACCTCGTGCCCGTGCCGAGCCGTGCCAGCGTGGAAGACGAGCGCACCGGCAGCCTCCGCCTCGTCGATGCCGGCGATCGGCGTTCCCTTGTCGTTGCTCTTGGGGTAATCGCCGCCTGCGAGAACGACGGTGACCGCCGCCTGGTCGCCGGCGGTGATCTGCTCGCCGAGGGCGCCGTGGGCCACGGAGGCGAGTGCTTCGAGGAGGTCGCCCTCGAGCCGGGGCAGGATCGCTTGCGCCTCCGGATCGCCGAAGCGGCAATTGAACTCGAGCACGCGAGGGCCGTCGTCGGTGAGCATCAGTCCCGCGTAGAGCAGCCCGCTGAAAGGCGAGCCCCGCCTGGCGAGCTCGGCGAGGACGGGCCGGTGAATGATGTCGACCAGCTCCTCGATCTCGGCCTCGCCGAGCCCGGGCACGGGGGAGTAAGCGCCCATGCCCCCAGTGTTCGGGCCGGTGTCACCGTCGCCGACCTGCTTGAAGTCCTGCGCCGGGGCGAGGGCGACCGCGTCGCGGCCGTCGGTCAGTACGAATAGCGAGACCTCCTCGCCTTCGAGGAGCTCCTCGATCAAGAGGTTGCCGCCGAGCGCCGAGGCAGCATGCAAGCCGGCGTCGAGCTCCGCCTGCGTGCGGCAGACGAAGACGCCCTTGCCCGCTGCGAGACCGTCGGCCTTGACCACGCATGGCGGACGCGCCACCGCGAGGCGCACTCCTGTCGGGACGCCGGCCGCCACGAGGACGTCTTTCGCAAAGCTCTTGGAACCTTCGATCCGCGCGGCCGCCCGGCTCGGCCCGAATACCGCCAGGCCGTTCCGGCGGAGAAAGTCGGCCAGGCCTGCGACGAGCGGCAGCTCCGGGCCGACGACCACGAGGTCGATTCCGAGCTCGCGGCAGAGCCCGAGCAATCCCTCGGCATCTTCGGCGCGGACTGGATGGCACTCGCCGAGCCGCGCGATGCCCGGATTGCCCGGCGCCGCGTGAAGCGCTTCAAGGCGCGGGCTTTGCTTCAGCTTCCAGGCCAGCGCGTGCTCGCGGCCGCCCGAGCCGACGACGAGGACCCTCACGCGGCCGAGTCTACTGAGCGCTTCGGTTTGAAACTGACGTGACGAGGGCCCCCTGGGGCGTGCAAGAACCTGGTGTGGACAGACACGATTGGGAGACGCAGTGGCAGGCGCTCGAGCCGCTGCTCGAGGACTCGCCCGCTGAGGCGCTCCCCGAGCTCGACACCTGTACGAGGAGCTCCTGGCCGCGTACCTCGCCTGAATGTCCAGTTCGCCACCGCGGAGGCCCCTTGGTCCTGTAGTTCGGTTCGCCCGGCCTCCTCCCCAAGGCGAGCATAACGGCGAAAGGCGAACGGGTGTGATACGCGAATGTGCCGCAAGTGTGGCGGTTTTTCCTCGGTACGCTTCCGGCGATGGCGCGGGAAAGGCCGCTCGAGGCTCCGCCCTACTCGGCCGCGCCGGTCGAGGTGCTCCGGCTGCCGGACGGTGCCCAGGAGCGCGACCAGGTCGCGGTCGAGGAGCCGCTCGAGATCCGGATCAGCGGGGAGCCGGTCGCCGTGACGATGCGGACGCCGGGGCACGACGAGGAGCTCGCGCTCGGGTTCTGTCTCTCCGAGGGGCTCCAGCCCAAGAGCGCGGCGCCGCCCGCCGACCTCGCCGGAAACACCATCGACGTCGAAGCGCCGGGTCTGGACCTCACGCGCGTGAAGCGGAGCTTCTACACGAGCTCCTCGTGCGGCGTGTGCGGCAAAGGCGCGCTTGAAGCGGTCGCCGTCGAAGCGCCGAGCGTCGAGAGCCGCCTCCGGGTGCCGGCTGCGCTTCTCGCCGACCTCCCCGAGCGGTTGCGGACAGCCCAGCCCGCCTTTGCCGCAACCGGCGGAATCCACGCGACCGGCCTCTTCACCGCCGACGGCGAGTTGCTCTGCCTCCGCGAGGACGTCGGCCGTCACAACGCGATGGACAAGGTCGTCGGCTGGGCCTACCTCGAAGGCAGGCTCCCGCTGGCCGACGCGATTCTCTGCGTCAGCGGCCGCCTCTCGTTTGAGCTCGTCCAGAAGGCGGCGGTCGCTGGTTGCCCGATGCTGGTCGCCGTTGGGGCGCCGTCGAGCCTGGCGGTCGACCTCGGCCGCGACCGAGGGCTCACGCTCTGCGGCTTCGCCCGCGGCGGGCGCCTGAACGTCTACACCGAGCCGTGGCGCGTCGTCGCCTGACGGGCGTCCTGCTCGTCGGGGGCTCGAGTAGCCGCTTCGGCTCGCCCAAGGCGCTCGCCCGCCTCGGCGGAGAGACGCTGGCCGAGCGCGCGTGGCGCGTCCTCGGCGAAGCCTGCGACGAGCGGATCGCCATCGGCAAGCGAGCGGACGGGCTCGCGCTTCCGTTCCCGGTCCTCGACGACGGCACCGATGTCAGAGCCGCACTTGCAGGGATTGTTGCCGGCCTCCGTGCCGCGAGCAGCCCAGTCGCGGTGACCCTGCCGGTCGACGTGCCCCTCGCGACCCCCGAGCTCATCCGTCGGCTCGGCGAGGAGTGCGACGAGGCCGCGATCACGACTGCCGGGCCGCTCCCGGCCGCGATCGCTCGGAGCGCGCTGCCGGTGCTCGAGCGGCGGCTAGGTGCAAACGAGCTCCGCCTCCGAGATGCCTTCGACGAGCTCGGCACCCAGGTCGTCGAGGCCGACCCGGCCGAGCTCGCCAACGTCAACCGGCCGGAGGACCTCGACGCGCTACAGCGCCACGGCCTTTAGGCCCCGCTGCGCAAGCACCCGCTCACGCTCGCGTCCGGTCCCGATCAGGCAGACCTCGACGCCGAGCCGCCTCTCGATCAGCTGGACATACGAACGCGCCGACTCGGGCAGGTCGCCGATCGTCGTTGCCTCGTCGAGCGGCTCCTCCCAGCCGCCGACGGTCTCGTAGACCGGCTCGCAGTGGTGGAAGTCGCTCTGGTGCGCCGGGAAGTCCTCGGTCTCGCTTCCGTCCCGGAGCCGGTAGCGCACGCAGACCGGTAGCTCCGCGAAGCCGGAGAGGACGTCGAGCTTCGTGAGCGCGAGCGAGGTCATCCCGTTGAGGCGCACGGCGTAGCGCAGTGCAACGAGATCCAGCCAGCCGCAGCGGCGCTCTCTGCCAGTCACCGTGCCGAACTCGCCTCCGAGCTCGCGCAGCCGCTCCTGGGCGGGGCCTTCGATCTCCGTGGGGAACGGGCCCTCGCCGACGCGCGTCACGTAGGCCTTCGCCACGCCGAGGACACGGTCGATCCGGGTCGGCCCGATCCCCGTCCCGACCGCGGCGCCGCCCGCCACCGTCGGCGACGACGTCACGAACGGGTACGTCCCGTGGTCGAGGTCGAGCAGCGTCCCGTGCGCACCGTCGAAAAGAACGCGCTTGCCTTCCTCGAGAGCGCGGTCGACGAGGAGCGAGGTGTCCGCGATCATCGGCCGCAACCGCTCGGCGTACTCCTCGTAACGTTCGACGAGGCCCTCGGGCTCGACCGTAGCGGAGCCGTACACGCGCTCGAGCCAAACGTTCTTCTCGGCCAGCGCGACCTCCATCTTCTGCCGCAGGATCTTCGCGTCGAGCAGGTCCTGCACGCGGATCCCGAGCCGGTATGCCTTGTCTGCGTACGTCGGCCCGATCCCCCGCCGCGTCGTCCCGATCTTGAGCCGGCCGAGCCGCCGCTCGCTCCCGCGGTCGATCGCCTGGTGCCACGGCATCACGAGATGCGCGTTCCCCGAGAGCCGCACGAGATCGGTGCGGACGCCACGTCCCTCGAGATCGTCGAGCTCCTCGATCAGCACCCCCGGATCGACGACACAGCCCGCGCCGATCACGCACTCCTTGCCCTGCAGGATCCCGGAGGGGATGTGCTTCAGCTTGTACGTCTCGCCCTCGACGACGATCGTGTGCCCGGCGTTCGGCCCGCCGTTGTAGCGGCACACGAGATCCGAATGCTGGGCGAGCAGGTCGACGATCTTGCCCTTCCCCTCGTCGCCCCACTGCGCCCCGACGATGACGGTCGCAGGCACGGCCCGGAGTTTGCCCTAAAGAGTGGCTACCAGAGCGGCGTCGTCGCCTCGGCCGCAACGGCGGCGCCGGCTCGGATCACGCGGATGCGGTGGCCGCGGGGGCACGTCGTCCAGCCGACGTCGTGCTCCAACCGCAGCGCTCCCTGCGCCGTGAGCCCGTTGTACTCGGCGCCCGGCTGCAGCTCGGCGCACGCCTGGCAGACGACCGTGAACGCGGTGGCGCGCGCGAGCACGACGACGGTCTGCTCGTACACGCTCACCCGGCCGGTGCCAGGTCGGCGAATTTCGCGTAGCGCTTCAAGAACGAGAGCTTGACGGTGTCAGTCGGCCCGTTGCGGTGCTTGGCCAGGTGCACCTCGGCGATGCCCTGCTGGTCCGACTCCTCGTTGTAGTACTCGTCTCGGTAGATGAACATCACGAGGTCCGCGTCCTGCTCGATCGAGCCCGACTCGCGCAGATCGGACAGGATCGGACGCTTGTCGTGCCGCTGCTCGACCGCGCGTGAGAGCTGCGACATCGCGACGATCGGGACGTCGAGGTCGCGTGCGAGGATTTTCAGCGAGCGGGAGATCTGCGACACCTCCTGCACCCGGTTCTCGACCGTGGAGCCCGAGGTCATCAGCTGCAGGTAGTCGACGACGATCAGTCCGAGATCCGGCTCGCGCGACTTCAGCCGCCGGGCCTTGGAGCGGATTTCCATCATCGTGATCGAGCCCGTGTCGTCGACGTAGATCGGCGCCTTCGCGAGGCGGTCGCACGCCGCGGTCAGTCGGGGCCAGTCGTCGGCGCCGAGCTTGCCGGTTCGCAGCCGCTGCGACTCGACCTTGGCCTCGCTGCACATCAATCGCTGCGTGACCTCGGACTTCGACATCTCGAGGGTGAACACGGCGACGGGCCGCTCGCTGCGCATGGCGAGGTTCGCGGCCATGCACAGGCCGAGACCGGACTTGCCCATGCTCGGGCGGGCGGCGACGATGATCAGATTCCCGGGCTGGAACCCGGAGGTGAGCCGGTCGAGGTCGCGGAACCCGGACGGCGTGCCGGTGACCTCAGCGCCGGCCTCGTAGAGCGCGGTGATCCGCTCGAAGCTGTCCTTCAGCAGCTCCTCGATGTGGCTGAACTCGCTCGTGACTCGGGACTGCGAGAGATCGAAGACGATCTGCTCCGCCCGGTCGACGAGGTCGGTCGCCTCACCCGGCCGATCCCAACCGAGGGTCGAGATCTCGCCGCCCGCCCGTATCAGCCCGCGGAGCGTCGCCATCTCCCGCACGATCCGGGCGTAGTGCCCCGCGTTCGCGCTCGCGGGAACGAGCGCCGCGAGTTCGTGGATCCGGACGCGGCCGCCGGAGTCCTCGAGCTCGCCCCGCTCCTCGAGCTCGTCGACGAGGGTAATGGCGTCGACGGGCTCGCCTCTGGCATAGAGGCCGAGCGCAGCGCGGTAGATCTTGGCGTGGCTCTCGCGGTAGAAGTCATCTGCGTCCAGCACTTCGCTGACCGCCCCGATCGCGCCTGGGGAGAGCATCATCGCGCCGAGGACTGACTCCTCGGCTTCGAGATTCTGCGGCGGGACCGGGGCGGTCGGCGAGGCCTGGGCGAGTTGGGCCATTCGGCCGCTACGTAAGCACTCTCGGCGCGATCGTGGAAGGTCTGGACGATCCCTCTTTCGACAGGGCTGTATGCGCCGGGTCCGGGCGTTTTGCAGGCATAAGGGAACGCAGGTTCGCACAACCCCCGGACGACGCCTGTGGGCGATTTCTTCGCTCTAAGCGGAAACTTCGTGCGAAATTCCACAGGCCTGCCCCGGCCTGTGGAGAAACCTGTGCTTAATCGGCACAGTCGGCAAAGCCGACAGTGCCTTCTATTGTCGGCGTCGCAAGCGCCGCCTTTGTTGTTACGCCTCGGGCGGTTGCTCTTCGGCCGACGGCTCCTCCGCCGGCTGTTCTTCGGTTTCGGCCTCGGGCTTTTCCTCGGCCGTGACCTCGGCGATCTGCGCCTCCGCGGCCTCGTGCTCGGCCTCGGCTTGCGCGGCGGCCTCGGCTTCGGCTTGCGCCTCGGCAGCGGCAAGGGCGTCGATCTCTTCCTGCGGCGGCAGCTCGCCGCCCTCGGGCACGACGGCCACGCGAAGCGTGGCGGTCACGTCGGCGAAGAGCTCGACCGGAACCTCGTAGCGCCCGATTCGCTTGATCGACTCCGGCAGCTCGAGCTTGCGCCGGTCGATCCGGACGCGCTGCGTGCTCCAGACCTGCTCGGCGATGTCGGTGGCGGTCACCGAGCCGAAGAGCGTCCCGGTCTCCCCGGCCGGGACGTCGAACCGCAGTTCGACACTCTCCACCTTTTGCTGGATCTCCTGGGCCTGCTCGAAGCTCTGCGCCTCGTGGCGGGCGCGCTTCTCCTCGTGCTTGCGCAGCTCGGCGACCTTGGCGGGAGTCGCGGTCTCGGCGAGCTTGCGCGGCAGCAGGAAGTTGCGCGCGAAGCCGGGGGCGACGTCGACGACCTCGCCGCGAAGGCCGATCTTCTCGACGTCCTGGCGGAGGATGACCTCCATCAGCCGGTGGCGTAGGGCAGAAGGGCCATCTCGCGCGCGCGCTTCACGGCTTGGGCGACCTGGCGCTGGTGCCGGCGGCAGGCGCCGGTGATCCGCCGCGAGCGGATCTTCCCCTTCTCGGAGACGTATCGCCGCAGCTGGTGCGAGCTCTTGTAGTCGACTTCCTCGATCTTCTCGCGGCAGAAGTAGCAGTTGCGCTTGCGGATCGGCCCGCCGGGGGCCGGCCCCCGCTTGCGCTGCTGTCCTCCTCCTCGCTGGTCTCGCTGCGCCATCAGAACGGGATGTCGTCGTCGCTGGCTGTGCCGAAGTCGGCACTTTCGGCGGGGGCGCCGCTCGGGACGAACTGCGGCTGCGCGCCCTCACCCTCCTGGCGGCCGCCGAGGAACTGGACCGTGCTGGCGATGATCTGCACCGCCTGGCGCTTCGAGCCGTCCTGGGCCTCCCACTCACGCCAGTCGAGGCGGCCGTCGACCGCAACCGGGCGACCCTTCGAGAGGTACTGCGCGCAGTTCTCACCCTGCCGGTCCCAGACGGTGACGTCGAAGAAGTTCGGCTTCTCCGTCCACTCGCCGCTGCCCGGGTCCTTTTGGCGCGAGTTCACGGCAAGTCTGAGACTGCAGACCGCCGTGCCGCTCGGCGTGTGGCGCAGCTCGGGGTCCTTCGTCAGGTTCCCGACGAGGACGACGCGGTTGATGTTGGCCATTCCTCCCTCTCCTCTCAGGCGATCTGTTCCGGTTCCGAATCCTGACTTGCAGCGGCCGTCGCCGCTACGGGCTCTTCTGGCGCCGGCTCGGGCGGGCGGGTCGACGCGCCCTTGACCCGGCGCACGGCGATGTGGCGCATGACGCCCTCGGTGATCTTGAGCACGCGCGAGATCTCGTCGAGGGTCTCGGCCTCGGCCGCGAAGGTGAGCAGGTGGTAGGCGCCCTCCGGCTTGTGGTCGATTTCGTAGGCCAGCCGGCGCCGGCCCCACGGCTCGTGGGCGTCCCACTTCCCCCCGCTCTTCTTGATCAGGTCTTGCGTGCGCTTGACGATCTCCGTCTGCCGGTCCTCAGGCAGATCGGGATCGAGCATGAGCAGGATCTCGTAGTCGGTCACGCTCCCGATCTCCTCCCTTCCTTCGGTCTGAATCGGCCCCGCCGGCTGGCGCCGCTCGGGAAGCGGACGGCGCGATGGCGAAGCAGGAAGGGAGACACTGTAGCATCGGCTTCGTGAGGGCCCGGACTGCCTGGCTGGCCGGCGCCGCGGGCGCGGCGATCGCCGTCTACCGGCGGATGCGAAGGGCTCCTGCCGCGCCTGCTCCGGCGGAAGATCCGCGGGCTACTGAGCTGCGGGAGCGGCTCGAGGAGTCCCGTGCGGTCGTCGACGAGCGTGAGGAGTTCGAGTCGGCCGAGACGCCGGTCGACCAGGTCGAGGCCGACGCGAGCCCCGAGGATCGCCGCCGCGCGGTACACGAGCGCGGTCAGGCGGCCGCCGAGCAGATGCGCGGCGGCCGCTCGGCCGAGTGAGGGACGCGCTCCTCCTCGTCGACCTCCTCAACGATTTCGAGCACGAGGACGGGGAGCGGCTGTTGTCGTCGTTTCGCTCGCGCCACGAGGGCATGGTGCGGGCATTCGGGCGGGCTCGCAGCTCGGACGTTCCCGTGATCTACGCGAACGACAACTACGGCGCATGGGACGGGGAGCGCTCGCGCCTGGTGCGACAGGCGCTCGAGGGGCGGGGCCGGGACCTGCTCGAAGCGCTGGCGCCCGGTGATGACGACCGCTTCGTCGTGAAGCCGCGCTACTCCGCGTTCGACAAGACGCCGCTCGAGCTAATTCTGCGCGAGCTCGAGATCGAACGGCTGTTGCTGGCAGGCGCCTCGACGGAGGGCTGCGTCGCGCAGACCGCGATCGACGGCCGCGAGCTCGGCTTCAAGATCTCCGTGCTCGCAGACGCCTGCGCGACGGTCGACGAACGAGTCGAAAAGGTCGCGCTCGAGTACCTGGAATCGGTCGTCGGCGTCCGTATCGAGCGCTCTACGGCCTGACGAATGCTGCAACGCCGGCGGTTAGGCCTCGGGCGACTTTCCGTTGGTACGCGCGCGTGTGGAGGAGATAGCGCTCGTGCGGGTTCGAGAGGAAGCCCGTCTCCACCAGGATCGCCGGCACGTTTGCCCAGTTGAACCCGGTCAGGTCGGAGCGCTTGATCACGCCGCGGCTCACTGCTCCCGTCGAGCGCACGACTGCCTTCTGTATCACGCGGCCCGCACGCAGGCTGCGCGCAAAGATGTCGTCCGTCCAGCCGCGGTGCCAGGCCGGGACCAGCGTCGTCACGCCGTGCAGCGAGGGGTCTGAAGAGCCGTCGGCGTGGATCCGGACCATCAGGGCCGCGTGCCGCCGGTTGCAGAACTTCGCCCGAGCGATGTTGCCGTTCCCGTCCCCGAGGTGGATCGTCGGGCCGGTCCGCGTCATTGCCACGCGGTAGCCGCGCGCAAGCAAGAGCGCCCGCGCCCTCCGCGCTATTGCTAGCGCCACCTCCGCCTCGCCGTGCGCGCCGCCGCCGTCCTTGATCTTCCTAACGTGCGACCCGGGGCCGATCGGCTCGGTCTGGAGCCCGATTGCCGCCGGTGTCCCGTGCCCCGGGTCGAGGCAGATGAGCGGCGGGGGCGCCCCGATCACGAAAGCCGTTCGGCCAGGTACTTCAGCGCGATCGGGTAGCGGTACTCGATCGCCGAGTGGGTCGCGTCGAAGAGCTCGAAGAACACGTCGGTGACTCCGATCTTCTCGAGCTCGCGCCGGAACGCCTCGGCGCCGAGGTCGAGGTAGAACTGGTCGCGCTTGCCGCAGTCGATGTAGATCGCCTTCAGGCCGCGCAAGGCATCCGCGTGCCCGGCGACCATCCGCACAGGGTCCCACGCGAGCCAGCGCTCCCAGATCTCGGGCCGCAGCTCGCCGGTCTCGAGGTCGTACGGCAGCTCGACACTTCCGTCCTCGTTCGCCGAGTAGCACGCCGCCATGCACCAGTCGTTCAGGAGGTGGTAGTCGCTGTCCTTCGAGAACGCCGGCCGCGAGCGGAAGTCCTCCCAGAACTTGTCGAACGAGCTCTCGTAGTTGTCGCGCAGGTGCCGCACGGACTTGCGGAACTCCGGCTGGTAGCACATCTCGAAGAGCGCATCGCCGGCGTGGGTCGCCAGCCCGCCCCAGATGTCCGGCCGCACCATCGGGTCGACCATCGCGCCGTACCCGCCGCTCGACTTTCCGGTGATCCCGCGATGCGCCGCCTCGGGAAGCGTGCGGTATTGCGAGTCGACGAACGGCACGAGCTCGTCGCAGATGTATGTCAGGTACTTCCCGGTCCCCGGCGAGTCGATGAACTGGCTCCCGCCGAGCGACGTCCACGCGTCGACGAACACGACCACGGCCGGCGGCGAGTCCCCGCTTGCGAACAGCTCGTCGGTCAGCTCCGCGAAGTTCTTCCGGAACGCCGAGCGGTTGCGCCACATGTCGAGCTGGCCGGTCAGGCCCTGGATCACGTAGATGCTTGGCAGCCGGTTGTCGGAGTCGTCGTAGCCGGGCGGGACGTAGACCCACAAGGGGCGGACGTGCGGGTCGCCCAGCGGGTTTCCCTTCAGCACGTCGCTCTCGAGCGTGTGTTCGTCGAACCGGCCCGCGGTGTCGAAGCTCCAGGGCTCCACTACGCGGCGGCCCCGACGCCCTGGAGCATGCCCTTGAGCATCTGCGCGTTCACCGGCGCCTGTGCGACGACCTCGCCCTCCGCATATTCGCCGAGCCCCGGCGACGGCATCGTCGAGCGCCCGTTGTTGTTGAACATCGCGTAGACGTTCTCGGCCTTGTCCGCGAGCTCGCCCAGCGGCTTGACCCACTCGCGCAGCTCGTCCTCGGAGTAGAGGTAGTCGAACCGCTCGGCGGCGCTGCGCACGCGCTTGTTCCAGGTCTCCGCGTTGCGTCCGTGGAAGCGGACGTACGCTGTCGGGCTCGTCGTCGCGACGACCGTCGGCAACACATTGCGGCCCTCCATCCGCGGCGCGTCGACGATCACATACGTCATCCCGTGCCGCTCGAGGAACTGCAGCGTCTCCGCGCGGTTCTCGTCGTCGAGCCAGGCGGCGTGGCGGAACTCGACCAGCATCTCGTCGCCGCCGAGCTGCTCCTGCGCCCACTCGAGGTACTCCCACGAGGCCGGCTTCGGGACGATGTAGGACGGGAACTGCATCAGGATCCCGCCGAGCTTCCTCTCGTCCCGCAGGGGCTGGAGCGCCTCGTGAAAGCGACGGAAGATCTCGGCGCGGAACTCGCGCGGCGGCCGGTCGATCCGGCCCCGCGCGTCGACCGGCGCCTCGTCGCGAAGGTCGGTCGGCAGCTGCTCGAGCTTCACGGGGTGGCGCGTCATCACGCCGAAGGCCTTCACGTGCATGACGAAGCCGGCGGGCGTGCGCTCGGCCCAGCGCTCGACCATCTCCCGCGCTGGGAGGTGGTAGTACGTGGAGTTCGCCTCGACGGTGTCGAAACGGTCGGTGTAGTAGTGCAGCCGCTCCTCGGCGCCCTTGATCCCCGGGGGATAGAAGTACTTCGTCAGTGACTCGTCGGCCCACGAGCAGGTGCCGATGCGGATCGACGCGGCCACGAAGGAGACGCTATCGGAGCACGCGAAACGCCGCGACAACGGTCTTGCCGGCGTTGCCGGCGCCGTCGCGGGGGCTCGCCCGCAGGCGGTACGCGCCGGGGAAGAGCTCGCGGCCGCCGACGTGCGTGTCGAAGTGGAAGTTGTTCGCCCCCTCGATCCCGGGCTGCGCGAAGCTTCCGGGTACCGGCACGTAGCGCGTGCACGGCCTCCGGCGGCCACGCCGCTTGCGCACGACGCAGCTGCCGCGCCGCTTCACGCCCCGCAGCACGCGGTCGACCCTGAACGTCACCTTCGCCGGCTCGGACAGCCGGAAGGCGATCGTCGCGCCCTTGGCGCGGTGGAAGAGCCCCGGCAGGACGCGCAGGAGGCTCAGCACGGGCTTCACCTTGTCCAGGGTCGTGAACGTCTGGTCGGCGCCGGTCGTCGTCCCTTCGGCATTCGTCGCCACCAGCCGATAGTGGTACGTCACGCCCTGGCGCAGCCCGGCCACCACCACCGAGAGAGACACCCGCCCGATCCCGGAGCCTGCGATCCCGAGGTCGAGCGTCGAGCCGTAAGAGGTCGTCGGCCCATATTCGAACACCGCCGTGGTCTCGCGGGCGCTCGGATCGACAGTGCCGTTCAACCTCGCCCCGCCGAACGTGATGCCGGTCGCCGCCGCGGTCGTCACGAGCGGCGGCGCGACCTCGTAGGCGCCGATGTCGCACGCCGTTCCGCGCGGCCGTGACACGCCACGCTGGTCGGTCGCCGGACAGCCGGCTCCGGCCCCCACGGCGATCGTTCCCGGCGCGGGAGCCTGCGTGTCCGTCGGGCCGCCGTTGTCGGTGAGCGGTCCCAGCGGCACCGGCACGCCTTGATGGTCGGTCGCGTTCGTGAGCTCGCAGGTCGTGTCGTCAGAGAGGTTGTGGCCCTGCGAGGTGGCGGCGGAGGCGCAGTTGTCGCTGTACGCCGCGCTGAGGTTCGTCTCGTAGCCGCGGTTGTCGGAGACGATCGAGTTCTGGAGCGTCACCGCTGGCGAATCGATCCCGCCCCCTGAGTCAGGGCCGTTGAACGCCTGGTTTCCGGTGATCGTGCTGCTCTTGATCAGCGCCGTGGAGCCTGTTGTGCCCGAAATGCCACCGCCGCCGCCGTTGAGGCCGGGGCCGCCTGCGGTGTTGCCGCTGATCGTGCTGTTCGTGACCGCGAGCATCTGGCCGTAGTGGATCGCGCCGCCGTTGTAGGCCACGTTCCCCGCGAGCGTGGACTGCGTGATCGTCAGCGACGGCCCGGCGGAGCCGATCGCCCCGCCGTTGGCGACACCCGTCGTGCGGTTGCCCACGACGGCGTCCCTGACGAGCGTGAGCGTCCCGGCGCTGTCGATTCCGGCGCCGTTGTCGTCCGTGACGCCGCCGGTGATCGTCATGTCCGAGATCAGAACCGTGGCGCCGCCGAGTACTTCGAACGCGCGGTCGATGCGCATCGCGTCGACCACCGTCCAGCGCGCTCCCGCGCCCGTGATCGTGACGCTCTTCGTGAGATCGAGGTCGCCCGTGGCTGCGGCCTGCTCTCCGAGCCCGGCGATCCCGAGCCGGTAGTGGCCTGCCGGGAGGACGATCGTGTCTCCGCCGGACCCGGCATTCGCGGCCAGGACGGCCTCCCGCAGGGAACAGTCGTTGGCCGCGCACCCGTTCGGCGCCGGGTCGTCCGCGCGCGTGACGGTGAACGTCGCCGCCGCCGCAGAGACGTGCGGCGCGTAGAAGAGCGCAGCACATACGGCGAGAACGACCCCGGCCCGAGCCCTCACAACACGGCGAACGTAGCGGCGGTAGCCGGAGCCGTCAAGGCTAACCCTGAGGCGAGATCAAGGGCCGCCCGGTGGTTCCGGCACCTGGAGTGTGTGACGATCACCCCGTGGCCGTGAGCGTTCTGATCGTCGACGATCACCCCTCGTTTCGCGCCTCGGCTCGCACGCTTCTCGAGCTCGAGGGCTTCGAGGTCGTCGGCGAGGCTGCCGACGGCGCCTCCGCGCTCGACCTGGCCGGGTCGCTGCGCCCCGAGCTCGTCCTGCTGGACATTGCGCTCCCGGACACGAACGGCTTCGACGTCGCGGAGCGGCTCGCGGGCGGGCCGTCGAAGGTGATCCTCACCTCGAGCCGCGAACAGCGAGACCTCGGCCGCCGTCTCGGCCGTAGCGGCGCACTTGGCTTCGTCCCGAAGGACCGGCTTTCCGGCGCGGCGCTGAGCGAGCTCCTCGGGAGCGCGGCGTGAGCCGCGGTGTGCAGTTAGGGCTCGGCGCGTTGGGACTGGCGCTTGCCGTCCTCGCGTACAGGGTGCAGGTCAACGAGGGGCTCTCTGACCACGGACACGCGCTTGCGATCGTCGTGGTCCCGCTCGCCTTCCTGGTCGCGGGCCTGGCCGCCTGGGCGCGCCGCCCCGCGAACCGGCTCGGCCCGCTGATGGTCGTCGCCGCATACGCGCTCCTCCTCCGCCAGCTTCGGCACAGCCATGACACGATCCTGTTCACGACCTTCTTCCTGGTCGGCGACCTGGCATACGCCCTCGTCGGGCACGTGATCCTGGCCTACCCGTCGGGGCGTGTGACCGATCGCTACGAGCGCTGGCTGATGCGCGCCGGCTACGCGACGGTGATCGTGTTCCCGCTGGCGACGCTCTTTGTCTACGACGGCCGCCTGCCGCTGTTCAACCTCGACGCGTACTTCCCGCGGGACAGCCTGATCAACGTTGCTACGAGCTTCCAGGCGGAGGTCGACGTCCAGAAGGCGTTCGAGGTCGTGTTCTACGGCGTCTTGGCCGCGCTCTTCATCGTCGCGATCGCCCGGAGGTTCTGGCGGGCGACGCCGCGCTCGCGGCGGATGCTGGCGCCGTTGCTCCTAGCCGCGGTTGCGATCGCCCTGCGGGCGATTTTCGAGAGCGCGTTCACGTTCGCCGATCGCCCGTTCGCCTACGACTACCTCTTCTGGTGGCAGATCACAGCTTTCACAGCGCTCCCCCTGGTCATGCTGGCCGGGCTGCTTCGCTCGCGGCTCGCGCAGGCGAATGTCGGTGACCTCGTGCTGAAGCTGGAGCACACGCCGCCGAATCGACTCCGTGACGTGCTCGCCGACACGCTTGGAGACCCGAGCCTCGAGCTCGCGCTCTGGCTGCCGGAGAAGAACTGCTACGTAGATGCGGCCGGCGGCGAGGTCGAGCTCCCGGAGGACGAGCGCCGGGCGGTGACGCGGATTGACCACGAGGGCCGGCCGCTGGCCGCGCTCGTCCACGACCCGTCGTTGCTCGAAGAGCCCGAGCTGGTCCAGGCAGCTGGCGCCGCCGCTCGCCTCGCGCTCCAGAACGCACGGCTGCAGGCCGAGATGCGCGCCCAGCTCCTCCGCGTCCAGGAGTCCCGCGTCCGGATCGTCGCCGCGGGGGATGAGGCACGTCGGCGAATCGAACGCGACATCCACGACGGCGCCCAACAGCGCCTCGTGGCGCTCGGTCTTCAGCTCCGGAGCGCGCAGCGGCGCCTCGGCGACGATGTCGATCCCGAGGTCGAGGCGCTGCTCGATGCGGCCGTCGACGAGCTGCAGGTCGCCGTTGACGAGCTCCGCGAGCTCGCGCGCGGCGTCCACCCGGCGATCCTCACCGAGGAGGGCCTCGCGGCCGCGCTCGAGTCGCTCGCGAGCCGCACCCCGTTCCCGGTCTCGCTCGAGGTCCTCGAGGGCCGCTTCCCGCCCCAGGTCGAGGCGACCGCCTACTTCGTTACCTGCGAAGGACTCGCGAACGTCGCCAAGCACGCCGAGGCCTCGAAGGCGGCCGTGACGGTCGCGCGCCGCGACGGCGTACTCACGATCGAGGTGTCCGACGACGGCATCGGCGGCGCGCTTCCGGTGAACGGCTCCGGACTGAGCGGCCTGGCCGACCGCGTCGAGGCGCTCGGCGGCAAGCTCCGGGTCGAGAGCCAGCCTGGCCAGGGCACGCGCGTCCTGGGAGAGATCCCGTGCGGGTCGTAGTCGCCGAAGACTCGGTGCTCTTCCGCGAGGGCCTCGTCCGCCTGCTCGAGGACGCAGGCGTCGAGGTCGCCGCCCAGGCGCGGGACGCGCATGAGCTCCGCACCTCCGTGGAGAGGGAGCAGCCAGACGTCGCGATCGTCGACGTCCGGATGCCGCCGACGCACACGGACGAAGGGACGAAGGTCGCGAAGGAGCTCAAGGCCGACCGGCCGGAGCTCGGCGTGCTGGTTCTTTCGCAGATCGTCGAGAGCGTCCACGCGCTCGATCTCTTCAGCGAGCACCCGGAGGGCTTCGGGTACCTGCTCAAGGACCGCGTGCTGGCCGTGGACGAGTTCGTCGACGCCGTTCAGCGCGTCGCGGACGGCGGCACGGTCATCGACCCCGAGGTCGTCGGCCAGCTGATGGGCCGGCGCCGCGAGCGCGACCCGCTCGAGGAGCTGACCCCGCGCGAGCGCGAGGTGCTCGGCCTGATGGCCGAGGGGCTCTCGAACCGCGGCATCTGCGATCGCCTCGTCCTGAGCCCGAAGACGATCGAGACGCACGTCAACTCGATCTTCATGAAGCTGAACCTCGCCCCGGCGCCCGACGACCACCGTCGCGTGCTCGCGGTTCTGGCGTTCCTGCGGTCGTGACCGTTCCGGTCTACCGCGGCCGGTTCGGAGCGGCGCAGGCCGAGCGCCTGTGTGGCGCGCCGGTTTCGGGCGCGACCGGCGAGGCGAGGAGCCTCGCCCGCAAGGGGCTCCGCGCCGCAGTCCGATCGCCCTATGCGGGCTCCTTGAGTGCCGCCTGCGGTGAGGCGATGGGGAGGTCGACGTAGAACGTCGAACCCCGGCCTTCCCGCGAGTCGACCGAGATGCGGCCCTGCATGCGGCGGACGAGCTCGCGGCAGATGTACAGCCCGAGCCCCGTGCCGCGGACGCCACGGCTCAGCTGCGGGTCGACGCGGTAGAACTTGCCGAAGATCCGCTGCTGCTCGTTGCCGGGGATCCCGATTCCCTCGTCGCGGACGACGACGCGGATCCCACTGTCGCGCGGCTCGATCGCGATCTCGACGTTGCCGCCCTCCGGCGAGTACTTGACCGCGTTGTCGATCAGGTTGATCAGCACCTGCCGCAGCTTGTCGGCGTCAGCGGAGACCTGGGTGCTTCCATTGGCGCGCGCCATCGAGATCGAAATGTCGTTTCGCTCGGAAAACGCAGAGCGCATCTCCTGGACGACCTCCTGCGCGAGCTCGCCGAGGTCGACCCGGTCGGCCTCGAGCCGCAGGCGCCCAGAGTCGAGCGTGTTCGCGAGCAGGATGTCGCCCGCGATCCGCGTGAGGCGCTCCGACTCGGCGGAGATCACGTCGAGCAGGCGGGCCTGCGTGGCGTCGTCGAGGTGGAGGTCCTCGCGCTGCAGTGTCTGCGCGGAGCCGTAGATCGCGGCGAGCGGCGTTCGCAGCTCGTGCGAGATCGTTGCCACGAACTCGCCCTTCAGCTCCTCGAGCGCCCGGTCCTCGGTCACGTCGCGGAACGCGTAGACGACCCCGTCGGTGAAGCGCACGCCTGAGATCGAGAGCCAGAGCTCCTTGCCGTCGAGCTCGAGCGGCAGCGTCCTGGCCGACGCGCTCTCGGGCCCGGGGATGTCGGAGATCGGGATGAGCCCGACGACCGCCCCCCAGCCCGGAAGCGACTCCTCGACCGGCTTGTCGAGCACGGTCTTCCGGAGGAGGCCCGTGATCGCCTCCGCGGCCGGGTTCCAATAGCGCAGAAGGCCCTCGTCGTCGACGAGGAGGACGCCGTTGTCCACATGCGCGAGCACCCGCGCGTGCCGCTCGATCGCATACCGCTGCTGCTCGACCTGCCGCTCCAGTCGGCGCATCTCGATCGCGCGCTCGAGCGAGGCGACGAAGTAATCGCGGTCGATCGGCTTCTGGACGAAGTCGTAGGCGCCGCCGCGCAGGGCCTGCACCGCGAGGTCGTGCTCGCCGTGGCCGGTGATCAGGAGCGTCGGCGTCTTGGGCCGTAGCTGCCGGATCTCGCCCAAGACGGCCAGGCCGTCCATCCCGGGCATCTTGATGTCGCTGACGATCGCGTCGTAGTCCGTGCGCATGATCCGCTCGAGCGCATCGCGCGCGTTGTCGACGGTGTCGATCTCGACGTCGTTCAGGCGAAGCCGCAGCGCGCGCGGCAACGCGTCGAGCAGCGCCACGTCGTCGTCGATGATCAGGATCCTCGTCTCCAACTAACGCCTTCCCTTACTAAAGATGCACAGATCGGTCATTTCAGGCGAGGATCGCTTCCGGCGGCAGCTCCTTCATCACGGGCAGCTCGATGAGGAAGTTCGCACCCCTGCCGCGCTTGGGCTCGACGGCGATGTTCCCGCCGTGCTCCTTGACGATGCTGTACGTGATCGAGAGCCCCAGGCCGGTGCCGGTGCCGACCTCCTTCGTCGTGAAGAACGGGTCGAAGATCCGCTGCTCGAGCTCCTTTCGAATCCCGGGCCCTGTGTCGGAGAACCGGACCCGGATCCAGTCCGCGTCGGCGCTCGTCGCGATCCGGATCGTCTTGCCGCGCGACTCCGAGAGAGCGTCGCGCGAGTTCGTGAGCAGGTTGATGAACACCTGCTCGAGTTGGATCGAGTTGCCTAGGACGATCAGCGTGTCGGGTGAGAGGTCGAGCGCCACCTCGATCCCGCGCAGGCGCAGCTGCTCCTGCATCAGCAGCAGCGAGCGCTCGATCACGTCGTCGACGTCGACCGGCTCGAGGCTCACCGGCGCGGCGCGCCCGAAGGTGCGCAGGTGGGAGATGATCGCCGTCGCCTTCCGCACCTGCTCCATCGCACTCTCGAGCTCCTCGATCAACTCCGCGGACTCGAACCGGCCGAGACGAATCTGGTCGAGGACGTTCCCGATGAAGAGGCCGATGTTGTTGAGCGGGTTGTTGAGCTCGTGCGCCACGCCGGTGGTGAGCTCGCCGAGCGTGGCCAGCTTCCCCGCCTGAACCAGCTGCTCCTGTTTCTCCCTGAGCTCCTGCTCGCGGTGCTCCATTTCCTGCGTCGTCTCGCGCAGGTCGCCCATGATGTGGATCATTGCCTTGCGGCTGTCGCCCAGCCTCAGGTTGGACTTGTGCGAGTCCTTGAGGATGTGGAGGAGGGCTCGCCGGGAGTTGTCCAGGCGCTCGGTCTGGCGGGCGAGGCGGCTCCGGTCGTCCTCGTAGTCCCCGAGGATGTGCAGCATCGCCCTGCGCTGGTCGCCGAGCTTGCGATTCGACTCGTTGAGGTCGCCCATGATGTGCAGGAGCGCACGGCGGCGCTCCTCCTCCTTGGCGACGCGCCTCTCGAGGTCCGCGATCCGCTCGCGGAGCGCGTCTTCATCGAGCTCGACTGGAAGCGAGTCGGGCTCTGCGGCCATCAGCCCGAGGTGCGGTCGCTCTTGAGCTTCTCGTTCTCGCGCTGGACGGTCTCGAGCTCCTTTTCGAGCGCGATCATCTTCAGCTCGCGGCCGACGACGACCTCCTCGAACTTCTCGAGGTCGAGGATCTTCTCCTGGAGCTCGGTCTTGGACTCCTCGAGGTCGCGCACGACGGCCTCGTACGCGCGCATGTCGCGAAGCACGCCGATCGCGCCGATCACGTTCCCGTCGGTGTCGCGGAGGGCGGAGGCGTTGAGTGAGGTGGGAATCACCTCGCCGGTGGCCGCGCGCGGGTTGAGGCGCGCGTTTCGGGTCGCGCCGCGCTCGACGACCTCGCGTAGGGCGGCGGTGAACTCACGGGTCTCTTCCTCGCTGATGAAGCGCGAGAGCGACTGCTCGACGACCTCGTCCCGGCGGAAGCCCAGGAGCTCGGAAACGGCGTCGTTGGCCTCGAGGATCTTTCCCTCGAGGTCGGAGACGAACAC
>JBKPLR010000045.1:0-41985 GCA_046731695.1 Actinomycetota bacterium | reverse complement strand
AGCGACGACTCGCCACACGTGCCCGCGCTGATCGACGCCTCCGAGGAGGGCAAGCAGACCGTCTGCCTGGTCGAGTTGCAGGCGCGCTTCGACGAGCGCCGCAACATCGAGTGGTCGCGTGCTCTCGAGTCGGCGGGCGTGCACGTCGTGTACGGCTTCCCGTCGCTGAAGATCCATGCCAAGGGCACGCTCGCCGTCCGGCGCGAGGCCGACGGCCTTCGCCGCTACGCCCACATTGGCACCGGCAACTACAACGCGGTCACCGCGCGGCTGTACGAGGACTTCAGCCTTTTCACGGGGGACGAGGAGATTACGGCGGACCTCGCCGATCTCTTCAACCACCTCACGGGTTTCGGCCGCCCGCAGGCGTTCCGGAAGCTGCTCGTCGCGCCCTTCACCATGCGGCCCGCGCTCCTCGGGCACATCCGCGACTGCGCGGCGGTGGCCAAGGCCGGCAAAGAAGCGCGAATCAGGATCAAGGTGAACCACCTCGCCGACGAGGAGATCGTCTCCGAGCTCTACGCTGCGGCCGACGTGGGCGTCGACGTCGAGATCTTCGCCCGAACGACCTGCACTCTCTGGCCGCGGAGGCAGGACGGCAAGGAAGACATCAAAGTCCGCAGCCTGCTCGGCCGCTTCTTCGAGCACAGCCGCTTCTTCATCTTCCAGGCCGGCGCCAAGACGACGTATCTGATGGGCAGCGCCGACCTGATGCCGCGCAACCTCGACCACCGGATCGAGATCCTGGTCCCTATCGAGGACGCGCGCGGGCAGCGTGAGCTCTCGAGGACATTCGATTCGATCATGGAGGACACGCGCTGGTCGTGGGCGCTCCGGGCCGACGGGAGCTGGGAGCGGATCCGCGGCAAGAAGGGCCGGCAGCGGCAAAGCCTCCACGAGGCTCTGATGAGCCGGGCGCGAGCCCGGGCCAGGCGTGCAGGCGCGGTCTCCGGATCGCGCTGATTATCCAGCCGACGCCGAGGCAACAATGGCTTCGGTGCGAGTCGCCGTCGTGGACGTCGGAGCCAACACGCTCCGCCTGCTCGTGGCCGGTCCGGCCGGCCTTGGCGTGCATGCCGTCCACGAGGAGCGCGAGCAGCTCGGGCTCGGGGAGGAAGTCGCGCGGCTCGGTTACATCAGCGCCGCGAAGTGCGCCGAGGCGGTGCACATCGCGCGCGCGCAGACGCGGAAGGCGCGACGGCTCGGCGCCGAGCGGGTCGAGATCCTGGTCACGTCGCCGGGCCGGCAGAGCGCGAACGGCTCCGAGGTCGCGGACGCGCTGGCGCGCGGAACCGGTGTTCCGGTTCGAATCCTCGGCTGCGAAGAGGAGGGCGCGCTCGCCTGGGACGGCGCGGTCGCAGCCCTGGCCGAGCCGCCCGAGACGGTTGCGGTCTGCGACGTCGGCGGCGGGTCGGCACAGGTCGTCGTCGGCGCGCTGCAAACGGGTCCGGCGTGGGTTCGCTCGGTCGACCTCGGCTCGCTGCGGTTGACGACGCTCGCACTTGCCGGGCGCGGCGATCCGCCCTCGGCGGAAGCGATCGCCGCGGCGCGGGCCGAAGCGGAGCAGGTGTTCGCGGTCGTGGTCCCTCCGGTGGCCCAGCTGGCGCTTGCGGCCGGCGGTACCGCACGGGTGCTGCGACGGGTCGTGAATGCGCTTGACGCCGAGGGTCTCGCTCAGGCTGTCGACGAGCTCTCGGGACTGAAGCGCGCCAAGATCGCGAAGTGCTACGGGATTCCGCCGCCGCGGGCGGCCACGCTGCTCGCGGGGAGCATCCTCCTCGCCGAGGCGCAGAAGCGGCTCGGGCTGCCGTTCGAGCTCGCGCAGGGTGGGCTCCGCGAAGGCTCGGTGCTCGCGCTCTTCCGCGCCGGCGCCGAGGCGTACGCCTAAGAGCGATGGCCGGGCATGCGGTGGTGATCGCCGGCGGCGGCCGACGGGCATGATGCTGGCCGCCGAGCTGGCGTTGGCCGGGGTCGACGTTGCGATTGTCGAGCGGCGCGCCCGTCAAGCCCTGGTCGGCTCGCGCGCCGGGGGCCTGCACGCCCGCACGATCGAGGTTCTCGACCAGCGTGGAATCGCCGATCGCTTCGTCTCGCAGGGGCAGACGTTCCCGGTTGAGGGTTTTTCCCACATTTCGTTGGACCTGAGCGACGTTCCCAGCCGGCACAACTACGTGCTCGCGCTCCGCCAGGACCGCTTCGAGGAGATCCTCGCCGGCTGGGTCGGCGAGCTGGCCGTGCAAATCCATCGCGGACGGGAGGTGACGGGCTTCGCGCAGGACGACACCGGCGTCGACGTCGAGATCTCGGGCGGTGAGTGGCTGCGGGCGGAATACCTCGTCGGCTGCGACGGCGGCCGCAGCCTGATCCGCAAAGCCGCCGGCATCGACTTCCCGGGCTGGGATCCGACGATCAGCTCGTTGCTCGCCGAGGTCGAGATGCGCGAGGAACCGGAGGCGGTCATCCGTTACGACGAAAGCGGCACCCAGGCCATCGGCCCCATGGAGGACGGGCAGCGATTCCGCGTCGTGGTGAGCGAAAAGTACGTTGGACAAACCGCTGAGCCGACCCTGCGTGATCTCAGCCGGGCGCTCGTTACCGTCTGGGGAACGGACTACGGCGTACACAGTCCAACTTGGATCTCCCGGTTCACGGACCTGACACGGCAGGCGGCGTCATACAGGAACGGACGGGTGCTGCTTGCGGGAGATGCCGCGCATGTGCATTACCCGGTGGGTGGGCAGGGCCTCCAGGTCGGCGTGCAGGACGCCGTGAACCTGGGTTGGAAGCTGGCGCAGGTGGTTGGCGGGACTTCGCCGGAAAGCCTGCTGGACACCTACCACGCCGAGCGGCACCCGGTCGCTGCCCGCGTGTTGCAGAACACGATGGCGCAGACCGCGCTCACCCGGTCCGACGCGCGTATGGACGCCTTGCGCGACACGATGACCGAGCTGCTGGGCATGGACGAGCCGCGCAGGCGGATCGTCGGAATGATCACCGGTCTCGACGTCCACTACGACCTCAGCGACGGGCACCCGCTGCTCGGGCGCCGAATGCCCGATCTCGACCTGGTCACGACCGACGGCGCGGTGCGGGTATTCAGCCTGCTGCACGAGGCGCGGCCGGTGCTCCTGCACTTGGGGGAGCCGGGCAGCCTCGACATCACCTCGTGGGCCGATCGCATCCGGTTGATCGACGCTGACTATTCCGGCCGGTGGGAGCTTCCCGTGCTCGGCGAAGTCGCAGCTCCGGCTGCCGTACTGATCAGGCCGGACGGATACGTCGCCTGGGTGGGGGACGGCGCGGATACGGGCCTGCGCGACGTGCTGGCCACCTGGTTCTAAGCAGGCGGCGGCAGGTCTTCGAGCACCTCGACGGCGCCGTTCAGCTCGAGCACGGCAGTCGCGCCCTTCTTCAGCTTCCGGCCGAGCAGCTCTTCGACCAGATCGCCGTGGACCGAGACCACTACGTCGTCTCCGGCTCCTTGGAGAAGCAGAAGGGCCGCTGCGGCGCCGGCGCCTTCAGCCAGCGCGTCCTCATGCTCCAGCGGGAGGCCGCGCGCCTCAGCGAGCGGCTCGACGGTCTGCACGCAGCGGACGTACGGGCTCGACAGGATCCGACCGACGTCCCGGTCTGCAAGCTGCTCGACGAGCCCCTGAGCCTGCCGCACGCCGCGCTCGTCGAGCGGCCTGAGCCGGTCATCGCCCTCCCATTCTCTCCGTTTCCCCGCCCGCGCGTGGCGGACGAGGTAGACGATCACCCGAGGGCCGCCATCGCCGAGCGGTCGAGCGACAGCCAGGCCTTCGGCAGCTCCGCCCGCGCCTCGCGGCGGCGCAGGCGCTGGCGCTCCACGAGCCTCCCCGCGGCGAAGGAGGCACCGGTGCTCGGAGCGTCGGCCAACAACCCGCGGAGCCGTCCTTCGGCGATGATCGCGTCCTGGTGGGCGCCGAGCACGTCCTGGAAGCCCTTGGCGCGGCGGACGAGCTTGGCACCGGCCTTGCCGAGCTCGGGTCCAGCGAGCTCCGCGGCATAGCGTGCGCGCTTGCCGAGGATCCTCGTCTCGTGCAGCTCCTCGTCCGTCGAGCCGGGCCCGAGCTTCTTCGCGGTCTTCCGCAGGCGCTCGAACTCTCGAGCGGCAAGCTGACTGAGCGCGACCTCGCCGCGGCGGACCTTCGGGCCCCGCGCGGCAGCTTCGAGCTCGTCCAGGAGGCGGTAATACCGCTCTGAGGAGAGCGCCTCGACCGCAAGCGCCTGCGCCGCCTCGCGTTCCTGCTCGAGCGAGTTCGTGAGCGTTCCAGCAGCCGTGCGCTCCGGTTGCTCGAGCTCGGCGATCTCCGCGTGCAGGTGCGCGAGCAGGACGTCGAGGTCGCGGCGCGGGCCAAGCGAGCCGCCGAGCCATTTGAGCTCGGCTCGCAGCGGTTCCGACCACTCTCGGTCGAGCACGGGCCGAGCTGTCCTCAACACGGCACGGGCCCGGCGGGCGGCGACCCGCAGCCGGTGGACGCTCTCGGGATCGAGGTCGAGCCGGACCCCGATGTCGTGGCGGAGGATCTCTTCGTACTGCCGTTCGAGCATTGCGCGCAGGCGGCCGATCGCATCCTTTGCCGTGGGCTCGCCTCCGTTCAGGAGCGAGAGGACCTGCGCATGCAGGTTGTCGACGACGAGCTCCTCCGCCGTGTGCAAGCCCTCGAGGACCTCCACGTCTCCGTTCCCGCTGTGGACTCGTATGCGAACAATGGGCTGCGGTTCTGCCTCGCGCAGGAGCGCGGGCAAGGCTCGTGCGAGCTTGCTTGGAGCTGCGGCCGGCCCGCCCGGCTGTTCGAGCTGGGCGTACGTGCCGTCGGGGCGCTCGACTTCGAGCTGCCAGATCCCTTTGCCCTTTTCGAGCCGTCGCGAAAGAGTCGCCCCGGCTCGGGTGACGCGGCGCTCGGGAACGTCGTAGTAGGAGAGCTCGTGCGTGCCGGACTTGGCCGTCACGGCACGGGATCGTACGTCACCAGGCGGTGGGTAGTGCGTCCAGGCGCCCCGGAGCTCGGCCTAGACGATCAGTCGAGGAGGTCGCGAACGTAGAAGCGAAGCCGCTCGAACGGGGCCGTGCGCGTCTCGTGCTGGCTCGTGATCATCTCGCCGATCAGCCCGAGCGACAGAAACTGGATCCCGACGACAACGAGCAGCACGCCGAGGAGCAGAAGCGGCCGGTCGCCGATGGCACTTCCGCCGATCTTGAGCGCAGTGAGGTAGGCGAGGATGCACCCCCCGACGCTCGACAGGAGCAGTCCCACGGTGCCGAAGAGATGGAGGGGGCGGGAGCGGTAGCGCGCGATGAACGAGACGGTCAGGAGGTCGAAGGACGCGCGTAGGTAGCGCTCGATGCCGTACCGCGAGCGACCGTGCGCCCGCGGACGGTGGTTCACAGGCAGCTCGGTGACCCCGTAACCCCGGGAATGCGCCATGACCGGGAGAAAGCGGTGGAGCTCACCATAGATGCGAACGTCGCGGGTGACCTCCGCGCGGTAGGCCTTGAGGCCACAGTTGACGTCGTGGAGCCGGACGCCGGAAAGCACCCGAATCGTTGCATTGAACAGCTTTGAGAAGAGACGTCGATTCAACGGATCGCACCGATGGGCCTTCCAGCCGGAAACGACGTCGAAGCCGTCGTCGAGCCGCGCAAGCAACCGCGGGATCTCCGCCGGATCGTCCTGGAGGTCGGCGTCGATCGTCACGATTCTGCGGCCGGACGCCACGAGGAAGCCGGAGGCCAAGGCCGCCGCTTTGCCGAAGTTTCGTCGCAGCCGCACGATACGAACGTTCTCGACCTCCGCGTGAAGGCGTGCGAGCTCGGCGTACGAGCCGTCGGTCGAGCCGTCGTCGACGAAGATCGCCTCCCACTCACCCAGCGGATCGAGTGCCGCGCGAAGCTCGCCGTAGAGCGTGCGGAGGGTCGGCGCCTCGTTGTAGAGCGGGATTACCACCGAGACTGACCGGGGCGACCCGGTCGGAAGCTCGTGGATGACTGCCGTTGACGGCTCAGACGCGATCGTCATCGCGTGCATGCACACGAGCCTATTACGAGGGGGAGAATCGTCCCCGCCTCGTTCGGCTAGGCGCGGCTCGCCGTTTGGGTGGCGACGCGGGCGCGGCCGGCTGGAATCCTCAGGGCCTGAGATGTCGGCTCGCAGAGTAGAGGCCGCTGAGCTCCGGCTGCCCGCGTCCGCGGCGCCGGGCGTGGGCGCGCTTGCGATCGACGACATCGTCCAATCCGGCCGTCGTGCCAGGCGCTGGACGGGAGCCGTGGCCACACCGACGGGCTTCGTGTATTGCAGCGCCGCCGCCTGGGCTGTTGCCTTCGCGGTGCTTGCGACGCTCCGCCACCTCGCGTTTGCATCGGCAAGGTTCGACCTCGGCAACATGGTGCAGGCGGTCTGGTCGACCGGGCACGGCCGCTTTCTCGAGACCACCTCCGGGAGTGGAGTCCAGTTCACCCGCCTTGGAGCGCACTTCGATCCGATCCTGGCGCTCTTCGCGCCGCTCTGGTGGCTCTGGCCGAGCCCGCTGCTCCTGCTCGTAGTCCAGGCTCTGGCGCTGGCCGCGGGCGCTCTTCCCGTGTACTGGCTCGGACGAAAGCACCTGCCCTCGCCGACGCTCGCAGCGTGGTTCGCGGCTGCGTACCTCCTATACGCGCCTCTCCAGTGGCTGCCGCTCGACGACTTCCATCCGGTTGCGCTCGGCGTCCCCTTGCTCCTCTTCGCGCTCTGGTACCTCGACGAGGACCGAGTCGGAGCCTTTGCGGTTTTCGCCGTGCTCGCCTCGCTCACAGGCGAGGAGATGCCCGCGCTCGTCGGGCTGCTGGGGATTTGGTACGCGGTTCGGCGGCGTCGCGTGCGCGCCGGGGCGCTGATCTTGATCGCAGGCCTGGCGGCGAGCGCGGTCGTCTTCTACGTCATCATTCCCGCCTTCTCACCGGGCCCGGGCGTCTTCGCTGGACGCTACGAAGCGTTCGGTGGCAGTCCGGGCGGGATTGCGAACGCCGTCGTCCACCGGCCGCTCGACGTTCTTGCGACGCTCTCGAGCGGCCGAGACATCGTCTACGCCCTCGTGCTGTTCGTGCCGTGGGCCGGCCTCTTCCTGCTCGAGCCCCTCCTCGCACTGGGGGCGGCGCCAATGCTGCTCTTGAACCTCATGTCGTCCAATCCAAACCAGGCGACTGCCTCGTTCCACTACACCGCGCCGATCGTCCCGTTCCTCGTAGGCGCCAGCGTTCTCGGTGCGGCGCGGCTTTCACGGGGCGCCGTCCGGCACGCGGGACTCGTCGTGTTGGTGCTCATGACGCTCGGGCTCGTGCTCTCGCCGGGGCGCGTCGTCGTCCGCTACGCAGACGAACTGGGTGGCTCGGATCGCGCGGCCTCGCAGGCTGCGCTCAAGCTCATTCCCTCAGGCGTGCCGGTTACGACCTCGAATCGGCTCGGCGGCCACCTCTCGGCGCGCCGGAGGATCCTCACGTTCCCCGTTCGCGCCGATGCGCAATGGGCCGTAATCGACAAGGAGGACGGCTTCGTCGGTGACGACTACGCTCCTCGCCGCTTCGCCGCCGACGTAGCTCGTCTGCGACACGATCCGCAGTGGAAGACCGTCTTCGAGCGGGACGGCGTCCTGGTGCTGCGTCGCATTCGAGTCAGCCCCAGGGCGGCGGGTTGTGCGTCCAGCTGCCGCCGAGCATCGTCGCCACAACCTCGACCTCGCTGACGTCTTCGAACGGGTCGCCGTCGAGCACGACGAGGTCGGCGTAGAACCCAGGAACGAGTCGGCCGCGGCGATGTTCGTCGCCGGCGAGCCAGGCCGGCGTGACGCAGGTTGCCTGGAGCGCCTCTTCGACCGTGAGCGCCTGCTCCGGGTGCCAGGCGGGCCGCTCGTCGAGGGTGCGCAGGACGCCCGCGCGGAGGCCCGCAAGCGGGTCGAGCTCCTCGATCGGCGCGTCCGAGCCGTTCGCGACGACTGCGCCCGCGTCGAGCAGCGACCGGTAGGCGTACGCGCCTTTCGTGAGCTCTCCCCAGAAGCGCTCGGCGAGGTCTCGGTCCGACGGTGCGTGACTGAACTGGACAGAGGCGGCAACCCCAAGCTCGCCGAAGCGCTGGACGTCCTCGAGTGAGAGCAGCTGGGCATGCTCGATGCGCGGTCGCAGGCCTTGCCAGTCCTCGCGGGTCGCCTCGAAGGCGTCGAGCGCCTCGCGGTTGGCGAGGTCGCCGATCGCGTGCACGGCGATCGGGAACCCGGCGCGCGCTCCGGCGCGGATGAACTCCTCGAGCCGCTCGCGGCTGGTGATCTCGACCCCGGAGCCGTCCAGCATTCGCGCGGTCTGCGAGCCGAGCGTCCCGTCCATGAACGCCTTCAGGTAACCGAGGCGCACAAGCGGCCCACCGAAGCCGCTGCGGATGTCCGCGTCGGCGAGGTCGTCTGCCTTCTCCGCGGGAAGCGACTGCCAGACCCGGAGGCCGAGCGAGCCTTCGGACTCGAGCCGCTGCCAGAAGCGGAGCGCGCCGAGCCAGCCGTCCTTGTCGTGCACGGCGGTGACGCCGCGCGACGCGGCGATCCTCATCCCCGCGCGCATCGCCTCGACGTACTCGCCGTCCGCGATCTCGATGTACGAGTCGCGGAAGTGCCAGCACGACTCCTCGCGCAGGACGCCCGTCGGCTCGCCTTCCTCGTCCAGCTCGACGACGCCGCCGGGCACCTGGAGGTCGCCGTTCGCGCGGGCGAGCGCTGCCGAGTTCAGCCAGACCGAGTGCGAGTCGCGCGCCATCAGTGCAACCGGCCGGTCGGAGACGATCTCGTCGAGCGCCTCCTTCGTCGGCTCGACGGTCGGGGACCAGTCGGCGCTGCGCCACCCGCGGCCTCGGAGCCATCGCCCCTCGGGGGCGCTGCCTAGCGCCTCGCGCACGCGCGAGAGGGCTTCGTCCATTGAACGGGTGTCCTCGAGGCGAATCTCGTGCTGCGCGATCGCCCAGGTCGGGAAGTGCACGTGCGCGTCGTTGAACCCGGGCAGGACGCAGCGCCTGCCGAGGTCGACGCGCTCTGGGCTCGGGAGGACCGTCTCGTGCGTCCCGACGCCGCCCGCGACCCGGTCGCCGGCGATCGCCAGGCTACGCACTACCGGCAGCGACGGGTCGAGCGTCCGGATGACGCCGTTCTCGAGGATCACGTTGACGGTGATCGTACGACCGCGGATGATTGCGCGATGGTCGTGCCGGCCTCGCTCCGTCCGGTCGCACGGCGGTGGCGCTGCTCGGCGCGGCGCTCGCCGCGTGGATCGTGCTCTTCGCGGGGATGCGTGGCATGGATGGGCTCGGGTGGTTCCTCGGGTTCTGGGTGACGATGACGGCCGCGATGATGCTTCCGTCCGTCGCACCGGTGACCCTAGGGAAGCCGAGCCACCAGCTCGCGGTGCGCGCGGCCGAGATCGAAATCGAGCACGTCCCCGGAGCGGCTGGTTCCGAGCCGGCGGCTTCGTCGAGGTTCGCGTGGCGCGGCCCGTCGAGGAGGGTCACACGGTGACCTGCGCGATCCCGGGCCACGAGCGCATCGGCCGCGAGGTCTACGCCGAGAGCCTGGACGTGCAGGACGGCGAGCGCGATTTCGCGTTCCGCGGCAACTGCGGTTACGAGAGCGACTTCGAATACCGGTGCTAGACGTCTTCGATCACGTCACGATCCGCGTCTCGGATCTCGACGGGTCGCGGCAGTTCTACGAGCTCGCGTTCTCGACGCTTGGCTACGCAGAGCCGTACCGCGGCCCGCATTTCTTCGAGTGGGAGGACTTCTCGATCTCGGCGGCGGGGGACGACAGGCCGGTGACACGGAATCTGCATGTGGCGCTCGTGGCGGCGTCGCGCGACGCCGTGGACGTGTGGTGGCAGGCGATGACCGGCGCAGGGCACCGCAACGACGGAGCGCCAGGGCCCCGCCCGCAGTACTCGCCGACGTACTACGGAGCGTTCGTCCGTGATCCCGACGGGAACAGCGTCGAGGCGGTGCATCACGGCGAGCCGCGTGAGGGCGAGAACCGGATCGACCACCTGTGGATCCGCGTTCGCGATCTGGACGCGCAGCGCCGATTCTGGGAGACCGTCGTGCCAACCGTGGGACTGCGTGTGCACGAGGGCTCGGCGAACCGCTTTCACGTCGCCGACGGCCGTTCGTTCGCGCTCGTGCGCGAAGGTCCCGTGACGGAGAACGTCCACCTCGCCTTTCCGGCACCCGACCGCGCGACTGTCGAGAAGTTCCACCGCGTCGTTACCGAGGCGGGCTATCCGGACAACGGCCCTCCCGGCGAGCGGCTCGAGTACCACGCGGGCTACTTCGGTGCCTACGTGCTCGACCCCGACGGCAACAACGTCGAGGCCGTCTTCCACGACCGTCAGTAGCGGCTGATCGCGGCCACTACCGCAGCCCGCTCCTTGGCCGTTGCGGAGGCGACCACAGGCCGGAGTTGCTCGAGATACCAGCGGCGGAGCGCATTGACCCTCGTGCTCCAACGGTTGAACGCGTCCAGCGTGGACTCATTCGAGACGAGGTCGCGCGCGAAGGTGCGGAAGGTCAGGCTCTGCAGGCGGAGCCCGCGGAGGACGACCCCGCGAAATCGCCGCCCGGTCTCCGTCGTGAACTCGACCGTCGCGACGCGGAAGCGGGCGGCGTCGTCGAGCTCGGCTACCCGCGCGGCGAGCCCCGGGACGCCTCCCTCGATCACGAACGCCCACCCGGCCGAGCCCTTGCCCTTCGTCTGTGCCCGGTTCACCGTCGAGTAGAGGTGCACGAGGGTGTCGTCTAAGTGGTTCCGGTAAGCGGCAGCTATGACCCTGTCGACGTCGCGCACGGCCGGTGCGTTCGAGGCGGTCGAGTGAGCGCAGCGGATCGGCATGAGCCTGAGGTGGCAGCCGGGCCAGTGCAGCTTGGAGTGCGAGGTCGCGAAGAATACGGCGACCGCGACTGAGCCGAGGAGGAGGAAGATCTTCACGGCGGCCCCAGCGATATCGGCTCCGCGGCCGCGAAACTAGACTCCCGGCGTGGCAGTCGATCCGCTGACGGAGGAGCAGCGCGAGATTCGCGACCTGGTGCGCACGCTCGCGCGCGAGCGGGTGGCGCCGCGGGCCGCCGAGATCGACAAGTCGGCCGAATTCCCGTGGGACATGGTCGAGCTGCTGCGCGAGCACGAGCTCTTCGGGCTTCCGTTCGACGAGGAATACGGCGGCACCGGCACCGGCGCGCTGATGGTGCTCGTCGCGGTCGAGGAGCTTTCGAAAGTCTGCGCGACGACCGGCCTGCTCCTTGCCGTGCAGGAGCTCGGGTCGCTCGGCCTCAAGCTTGCGGGCACCGACGATCAGAAGGCGCGCTACCTGCCTCGCCTGGCGAGCGGCGAATGGCTTCCCGCGTACGCGCTGACCGAACCCGGCTCGGGCTCCGACTCGGCGGCGATGCGCACCGAGGCGCGGCTCGACGACGGCGAGTACGTCCTCAACGGCTCGAAGCGGTTCATCACGAACGCGGGCGTTGCCGAGCTCTACACGGTCTTCGCCAAGACCGACCCCGACGCCGGGCACGACGGGATCTCCGCGTTCGTGGTCGAGGTGAGCGCGCCCGGGTTCGAGGTCGGGCGGATCGAGCCGAAGATGGGGATCAAGGGCTCGACGACCGGCGAGATCTTCTTCAACGACTGCAGCGTGCCGGCCGAGAACCTGCTCGGCGAGGAGGGCGAGGGCTTCAAGATCGCCATGCGGATCCTCGACCGCTCGCGGCCGGGCATCGGCGCGCAGGGGCTTGGGCTTGCGCAGGGCGCAACGGACTACGCGCTCGAGTACGCGAAGTCGCGCGAGACGATGGGCAAGCCGATCGCCCAGCACCAGCTGATCGCGGCCACGCTCGCCGACATGGAGACGAAATGCGAGGCGGCGCGCGGGCTCCTCTACAAGTGCGGGCAGCTGATCGACGAGGGCGCGGACGGCTCCGAGCTGACGAAGATCTCCGCGATGGCGAAGCTGTACTGCACCGACGTTGCGATGGACGTGACGACCGACGCCGTTCAGATCCTCGGCGGCTACGGCTACATCCAGGAGTACCCCGTCGAGCGGATGATGCGCGACGCGAAGATCACCCAGATCTACGAGGGTACGAACCAGATCCAGCGCCTGGTGATCGCCCGCGAGATGCTCAAAGAGCAACGCTCGTTCCTGCTCGCCGGTGTCGGCTGAACAGGCCCGAAGCTTCCAGCGCGCGGCCGAGGAGTACGAGCGGGGCCGGCCCGGCTGGCCGCCCGAGATCCTCGAGGCGCTGCCCGTTCCCGACGACGCAACCGTTCTCGACGTCGGCGCCGGCACCGGCAAGCTGACCCGGGTCCTCGCCGCCCGGTACGCGGACGTGATCGCGCTCGAGCCGCTCTCGGAGCTCCGCGCAATCCTCGAGGAGCGTGTGCCCCGGGCCGAGGCGCTGCCAGGTGCCGCGGAGGCGATCCCACTCGGCGACGGCTCGGTGGACGCCGTCTTCACCGGCCAGGCGTTCCACTGGTTCGCCAACGAGGACGCGTTGGCGGAGATCGCGCGGGTGCTCCGTCCGGGCGGCGTCTTCGCGCGGCTCTGGAACGAAGCGGCCGGCCCGAACCCGCTCCCGCCGGACTACCGGCGTCGGATGGACGAGCTGTTCGAGGCGAGGCGGCCACCGGACATCGACGAGCATCTCTTCGACGGCACGCCGTTCGGCGGGATGCGCAAGGGCGAGGTCGAGCACGAGCAGGTCTCGAGCCGTGACGACGTGCTCGCCTTCGCCGCTTCGGTCAGCTGGATCGCCACCCGAGACGACCGGGACGAGGTCCTCGCCGAGCTCGCGTCGCTTCTGCCCGAGGGCGAGTACGTCTTTCCGATGTGCACCTACCTCGAGTGGTCGCGCCGTGACTGACCTCGGGCTCAGCTTCGGCAACGTCGCGCAGACGTACCACCGCATCCGGCCTCACTACTCGCGAGAACTGCTCGACCGGGCTCAGGAGGCGCTCGAGCTCGACGCGGGCGCGCGGGTCCTCGACCTCGCTGCCGGCACCGGCCGCCTGACGCAGGAGCTCTCGCGCCGTTTCACGCACGTCGTCGCCGTGGAGCCGGACGAGCGAATGCGGGAAGTGCACGGCGAGGCGCTCGCGGGGAGCGCGGAGGCGATCCCTCTCGAGGATGTGAGCGTCGACGCGGTCTTCGTCGGCGAGGCCTTCCACTGGTTCGACCCGGCCGCGGCGATTCCGGAGCTCGTGCGTGTGCTCCGGCCGCACGGTGGGCTCGCGGTCGTCTCGACGCACTGGTGGGAGACCGAGCCGCCGCTGGCCGACCAGGCGCTCGAATTGCTCAGCGAGCCGTACGAACGCTCCCTGCCGCTGCGCCGGCCGCCGTGGGACGACGCCTTCGCGGCATCGCCCTTCGAGCCGCTCCGCTACGAGCGGGCGGATGACGAGCTCACGGTCGATCCGGAGACGCTGCTCACGCTCTACTCGACGACGAGCTCGCTTGCGGCCCTTCCGCCAGACGAGCGGGCCGCGCTGCTCACGCGGGTCCGGCCGCTCCTCGTTGGCCCGTACCGGCTGCCGCTGAAGCACGAGCTCGCCTGGACGCGGCTCTCGTGAGCGAGGAGCTCCAGGTCGGCCGGCGCAGCCTGCGGCTCACGCACCCGGACAAGGTGCTCTTCCCCGGCGAGGGGGTGACGAAGGCCGATCTCGCCGAGTACTACGCCGAGATAGGGGACGCGATCGTGCCGCACCTCCGCAACCGGCCGTTCACACTCAAGCGCTACCCCTATGGCATTCGCGGCCAGGCGTACTTCCACAAGCAGGCGCCCAAAGGCAAGCCGCCGTGGCTTCCTACGCGGCGCTTCCGCACGTGGCCGCGGGAGGGCGGCTCGCGGCTCGTGGACTTCACGCTCGTCAACGAGCCCGCCGCGCTCGTGTGGATGGTGCAGATGAACTGCATCGACATGAACGCCTGGTACTCGCGGGTCGACAAGCCGGACCGGCCGGACTACGTGGTCTTCGACCTCGACCCGCCGGAGTCGCGGAGCGGCTTCGCGCAGGCGATCAAGGTGGCGCACCTCATCCGGGAAGCACTCGAGGGGCTCGAGCTCCGCTCGTACGTGAAGACGAGCGGCGCAGACGGGATCCACGTGCTCGTTCCGGTCTCACGCCGCTACTCGTACCGCGATACGTACGACTTCGCCGAGCTCGTGTCGCGCGGGCTGGAAACGGAGAACCCGGGCCTTGTGACGACCGAGTGGCTGAAGAAGAAGCGACGCGGCGTCCTCGTCGACCACCGCCAGAACGGGCACGGCAAGACGATCGCCTCCGCGTATTCCGTGCGGCCGAAGCCCGGCGCTCCGGTCTCGACGCCGCTGCGCTGGGAGGAGCTCGGGGAGAAGGTGCGTCCACGCGATTTCGGGATGCGCGAGGCGCTGGCGAGGGTCGAGAAGCACGGCGACCTCTTCGAGCCCGTGCTGCGCGGCGGCCAGGCGCTGGGGCCGGCGCTCCGCAAGCTTCGTTGAAGCGCGCCGTCGTGATCGGCTCGGGCCCGAACGGGCTCGCCGGCGCGATCGCGCTGGCGCGCGAAGGCTTCGAGGTCGTCGTCCACGAGGCCGAGCCAGAGGTCGGCGGCGGCATGCGCTCGGCTGAGCTGACGCTTCCCGGCTTCGTTCACGACGTGTGCTCGTCGATCCACCCGCTCGGGATCGGTTCGCCGTTCTTCCGCGACCTCGGGCTCGACGTCGAGTGGATCCACCCGGACGCGCCCGCAGTCCACCCGTTCGACGACGGCAGCTCGCTCGTCCTCGAGGGGGACCTCGACGCAACGGCCGCCGGACTTGGGCGGGACGGCGACGCCTACCGGCGCCTCGTCGGGCCGCTCGTAGCCGGCTGGCACGAGATCGAGCGGGTCCTGATCGGCCCGCTCCCGCTCTCGCCACGCGCCGCGCTGGACGTCCGGAAGCGCCTCGGCACACGCGGGCTCGTGGACGCGCTGCGCGCATCGCTGTCAGCCGCCCGTGCGCTGGCCGAGAGCCGATTCGGCGACGAGCGCGTCCAGGGGTGGTTCGCCGGGCATGCGGCGCATTCGATGCTTCCCCTCGAGCGCCGGCCGAGCGGCGGCTTCGGGCTCGCGTTGCTTACGCTCGGGCACGCGGTCGGCTGGCCGTTCCCGCGCGGCGGCTCGCAGCGGCTCGCCGATGCGCTCGCAGCCCGCTTTCGCGACCTCGGCGGGGAGATTGTCACGTCGAGCCCGGTCGACGAGCTGCCGAACGCCGACGTAGTCCTCGCCGACGTCGTGCCGCGCGAGCTCGCGCGGATCGCGGACCGGCGTCTGTCTGAGCGCTACCGCCGCCGATTGCTTGTCTACCGGCACGGGCCAGGCGCATTCAAGCTCGACTGGGCGCTTGATGGCCTGATCCCGTGGAGCGACCCGGACTGCGCCCGAGCCGCGACGGTGCACCTGGGCGGGACCCTCGAGGAGATCTCCGCGTCGGAATGGGGCGCCTGGAGCGGCCGACCGGCGGGCAAGCCGTTCGTGCTGCTGGCTCAGACGAGCCTCTTCGACGACACCCGCGCTCCGGCCGGAAAGCACACCGCGTGGGCGTACTGCCACGTCCCGAACGGGGCCACCGTCGACATGACCGAGCGGATCGAAGCGCAGGTCGAGCGCTTCGCACCCGGCTTCCGCGACCGGATCCTCGCCCGCCACGCGATGGGCCCGGCCGAGCTCGAGGCCCACAACCGGAACCTCGTCGGCGGCGACCTGAACGGCGGGGCGATGGACCTCGGCCAGCTCTTCTTCCGCCCGTCGCGCAAGCTCGTTCCGTACCGCACGCCGATCCGAGGCGTCTACCTCTGCTCCTCGTCGACGCCGCCCGGCGGCGGCGTTCACGGCATGTGCGGCTACAGCGCGGCTCGCGTGGCGCTGAAAGACCTACGGCCGTAGCTTCGAGGTGTCGACCACCTCGAAGTCCGAGCCCTTCACGCGCCCGAGCGTGTGCAGCTGGTCGTTCGACCACCCGCGGTTCGGCGCGCCGGTGATGTACCAGTCCGAGCCGTTGTCGGCGACGAGCATCCCGAAACGCTTCAGCGCGATCAGCATGATCCTCGCCTGGCGCGGAAACGGCCGCACGTCGAAACTCGCCTTCAGCCGGACCCGCAGGCCCATCGGCGGCAGGTTCGGGTCGGTCAGGTCGCTCGCGTAGTGGCGCGCCGGGTACAGGTACGCGCGGCGTGTCTGCTCGACGGTGAACCGAAGCGCATGGTTGATCACGCCGCGGCGCACCTCGTCGTAGCGCGCGAGCCCCGGGAAGATCGCCAGGCCCGCCGCGTCGGCAGACGTCCAGCCGGCCGGCCGCACGTGGTTCGAACGCAGGTTCCAGACGGCGCCGGCCCAGGCGTGCCAGCGGCCGCCGCGGCGCTGAAGACCGCCGAGCTCGTAGAGCCGGCACGCGCTACGGTCGATCAGCAGCGCGTGGTGATCGCTGCCGCCCTCGATGTGGACGCGCTTCGGGATCGGGTAGCCGACGTGGTCGCTCTCGTCGCTGTACTCGAAGGAGACCCGGGAGCGCCGCGTCTTCTTGCTCACGACGTCGAACGGGATCCCGATCGGCTTGCCCTGCCAGAGCCCGGAGCCGAAATCCGCGTGGAGCCCGGTGCCTCGGCCGATCGAGGAGATGATCGCGGCGGAGTTCCTCGCGACCGGCAGGCGGTCGACCCGCTGGTTCCACGGGTTCGACCTCGGAAAGACCGGGCAGCGCGGAGCGGCCGGGATCCGAAGTGCATTGGCGGCACCGGCTGCCGCGAGCACGGCGACGATGGAAAAGGCGGCGAGGGCGCGGCTCATAACGAGGCTCATCGGCGCATATCCTCGCCGCGATGAGCGACCTGCGGGGCTGCTCGAGAGCGGTGGTTTGGGGGACGCCCGATGCGGGAGACGATTACGTAATCGCCGAAAGGAGTGAGATGGCCACCAAGGTAGGAGATGTGATGACGCAGCGGCCCCGCGCTTTGGATCCGAAGACGCCTCTGAACGAGGTCGCCAAGGTGATGGAATCCGACGACGTTGGTGCGGTTCCACTCGTCGAAGACGATCGGCTTGTGGGGATCGTCACAGATCGAGACATCGTCGTACGCGCGATTGCGCAGGGCAAAGATCCGAGCGGAATGCCCGCGTCTGAAGTGTCCTCGCGGGAGCTCGTCACCGTGCATCCCGACGACAGCCTCTCGGACGCTCTCGAGCTCATGGCCCGGCACCAGGTGCGCCGCGTCCCCGTAACTGCCGAGGACGACCGCCTCATCGGCGTCGTGTCGCAGGCCGACGTCGCCAGGGAAGGGAAAGACAAAGACACGGGTCAGCTGGTCGAAGGGATCTCGCGCGAGCCGCAGGGTCCACGCACGAACTGATCCGGCGCTAGAGCGAGGCGCCGCATGGCGCCTCGCTCCGCTCAGCGGTCTCGCCCCAGCTCGACGACCCTAGGTCTGCCGGGCAGCGCGCATCTTGGCCTTGTAGGCCCGCTTCTTCGCCTGGTACTCCTCGAGCGCTTCGGCGGAGTCGACGTCGCCGAGCGTCGGGTGGGACGGCGCCAGCTCGCGCGCGACCTCGACGCCGAAGCGCTTCGCCAGCACGGCGCTGAACGCCTTGATCTTCATCTCGCCGAAGCCCGGCAGGCCTGCGATCCGGCGCCGGAGCTCCTGCGCGTCGTCGGCCTCGGTCCAGACGCGCTCCGCGGCTCCGCCGTACTCGTCCACGACGACCGAGGCCAGATCTTGCACCCGCTTCGCCATGTTGCCGGGGAAGCGGTGGATCGCCGGCTTCTCCCGGAAGATCGCCTCGAGCTTGGCCGGGTCGGTCGCGGCGACCTTGCCGGGGTCGATCGTGCCCAGGCGCTGCTTCAGCTTCAGCGGGCCGCTGAACGCCGTCTGCACCGGCACCTGCTGATCCAGGGCGAACCCCATGAGGAGCGCGAACGGCTCATGGGCGAGCAGCTCGTCGGCCTCGTCGTTGCCCGTGAAGTGGAGCCGGTCCGGGGCTGACACCGCCATGCGTCGATCCTACACCCAGGTCGCGGCCCGCTCGGCGAGCGCGATCGTCGTCAGGTTCGTGTTCGCGATCGGGATCTCCGGGATCGCCGAAGCGTCGACGACGTACAGGTTCTCGACGCCGAGGACCCGACAGCGTTCGTCGAGCACGCTTCCGATCGCGCAGGTGCCCACGGGGTGGAAGAAGCCACGCGCGCTCGCCCGCACGTGCTCCTCGGCGCCGACTTCCTCTCCGGGACGCAGCTCGGCGCTGCGATACGGCTTCACCGCCCCGGACGCGGCAAGCTCCCGCAACCGCTCGAAGGCCTCGGTCAGCACTTCGACGTCGCGCTCGTCGCGCAGGAAGCCGTGGTCGATGTGGAGCGGCGTCTCCGGGTCGGGGCCGTTGAGCCGGACCGAGCCGCGCGAGTGGGGCTTCATCGCGAACGCCGCACCGCTGATCTCGGGGCCGATGTCGAGCGCGGGAAAGACGAACTGGTCGCCTCGCGCGACGGTCACCTGGCCCATGTAGAGCCCGTGCTCGGCCTCGTGCGCCGCCGTTTCCTCGAGCAGCCGCTCTGTCGGCTCCCAGGCGGTGCCGGTGCCGACGTGGTCGACGAGCCCATCGCCGACCGGTAAATCTGAGCCCAGCCCGCTCCGAAGCAGGATTCCCGGGGAGCCGTACGCGCCGGCCGAAACGACGACCACATCTGCCCGCAGCTCGCGCCCGCCGGCGACGGCGCCGACCGCATGCGAGTCCTCCAGCAGCACGCGGTCGACGAGCGTGTCCGCAAGGATCGTCAGGTTCTCCCGCCCGCGAGCCGGGTCGACGTACGCGAAGCCGGAGTGCCACCGAACCCCGTCGACGATGTTGACGGGGTGAACGATCGAGTCGTCGCCGCCCGCGTCGCGGAACGCGCGATGCCACGGCGTCAGCTCCTCGTCGGCGAGCACGTGGGTCTGCAGCGTTTCGGCCGCGCGGCGCAGGAACGGCGCGAACTCCTCGTACGACCAGCCCGAGTCCCAGTCGTAGTCCGAAGGCGCACCCTCGAGGATCACGCAGGCGTTGTGGGCCGAGCAGCCGCCGAGGATCTTCGCGCGGGACTGCGAGCGGTCCTCGCCGTCGTCGCGCTCCCAGAGGTGCGACTCGAGCGCGAGCCAGCGCGGGTCGAGGATGTCCGCCGGCCAGCGTCCCTCGGAGAAGTGGCCGTAGTCCGGCCCGGCCTCGACGAGACAGACGCTCCGGTCCGGGCTCTCGGAAAGCCGGCCCGCGAGCGCACAACCGGCGGAGCCCGCGCCGAGGATCAGGACGTCGTATCGAGCCATTTCCGAGCCTCCTCCACGGAGCGCAGCCGCACGAGGCGGGGATCGCCGGCGAAGCGCGCCGGCCACTTGCGCTTGTGCCGGACGTGCGTCTTCACCATCCACCAGAAGAGCGAGTCGCGGCCCCAGAACGCCCCGCGTAGGGTTTCCTTGTTGCCGCTCCAGAGCTCGACTTCATCGCGGATTCGAGTCATCGTTCGCCGCCACAACCGACGGAACTTCACAGCGAACGGCAGGTCGAGCCAGACGATCGTGTCCGCCTGGTCGAGCACGAGGGTGCCGAGCTTCCCCTCGTAGTTCCCGTCGATCACCCAGCCGTCGGGCAGCGCGTCCATGGCCTCGCGCACGGTCGCGGTGAACTCCTCGGCTGTCGGCTGGTACCAGTCCGGGCCGTGGTGGAGGGCGTCGAGCTCGACGAAGGGCACGTCGAGCCGCCGCGCCAGCTCCTGCGCGAATGTCGTCTTGCCCGAGCCGGACGTGCCCTTGACGTTGACGCGTCTCAACCCTCGAGCAGCTCGGCGGCGTGGGGGAGGAGGTCGCGGTCGGCCAGCGTTCGGACGAAGTCACCCCAGCGTGGCTCGGCCTCGACCAGCGGCCTGAGCTCTTCGCGCGCCTCGTCGATCCGCCCGGTCGCGGTCGCGGTGAAGATCGCGGCCCAGCGGCGATCGAGCTCGGGGAGCGCTTCGAGATCCTCGGCGCCGGGCCCGGGTGGCCCACGCATCGCGCGGTAGGCGTGGCGCAGCCGGAGCAGCCGCCGCAGCTCCCCGAGCGGATCCGCATGGTCGTCGACGCGCAGGTCGACCTCGCGCTCCCACGGCTTCCCCTCGGATGCGACCACGAGGATCCCGCTTGCCTGTCGGCCGCGCCAGTCGCCGCCCGCGGCTTCGGCTGCGTCAAGGGCGGCGAGCAGCCGGTCGGCGAACGGCCCTTCGGACCCCTGGAAGGACTCCGCCATCGACTCCCAGACACGCTCGCTGTCGACCATGTTCGCCTGCGCGCTGAAGCCGTCGCCGGTCGCGAAGCCCGCCTCCGGGATGCAGGCCTTGCCGACGTGGACGGCCACGCGTCCCTCGGCGTCGAGGATCGCGACCTGGCGGTACGCGGGGTCGTCGTCGGCGGCGACGAGCTCGGCCAGCGCTTCCGCGGGGCTCTTGCCGGCGCGCAGGAGCTCGAGCCCGAGCGGCCCGTACGACAGCTCGGAGTAGGACTGCGTCGCCACGACGCCGACCCCCGGCTCGCCCCAAGGCACGATCGCGCCCGTGTTGAACGCGCGGGACTGGACCGCGACGCCGAGCTCGCCCGTCTCCGGGTCGCGCGCGACGATCGAGTACGTCATTCGCGCAGGGCTGCGGCGACCGCCGCGACGTTCGCCTGCCAGATGTCCTCGGGAACGGGCGGGAGGATCTCGTCCCAGACCGCGGCGAAGCTGCCGATAAGCTGCGGGACCCGCGCCGGGCGGGCCATGAACCACCAGTGCAGGTGCTCGCTCCCGTCGCCCCAGCGGCAGATGTGAACGCGGCCGATGTCGCCGACAGAGTGGATCGCGCGCTCGATCCGCTGCATGAGCGGCCCGAGCTCGGCCGCGAGCTCCGTCGGCAGCGTGTCGATGTCGCAATGCTGCTTGGGCTCGAGGATGAGCACCATCGGGAGGCCGGTGGGACCGAGGGCGGTCAGCTGCCAGTGCTCGTCCTGCCACATGAGGTCGTCGTCGGTCTTCGAGCAACCGAAGCAGTCGACGCCGCCGACACCGTTGCGCGGCTTCTCCTCCGCAACCGGCGGCTCGAGCGAGCGCGGGCGCATCTCGCCGTCGAACGGGAAGGTCTCCCAGTCCTCGACAGGAGGCATGCGCAGCGCATCCTTGACGCGCTTGTACAGCTGCTCGGGGGTCTCGGACACTGCTCCAGGCGATGCTAACGTCGGCGGCATGGAGTGGCCGCAGTCGTTCTACGCGCTCAAGCGCGGCGAGGGGTGTCCGATATGCGAGCAGGGGCGGCCGGACGAAACCGAGTTCGGCACGCGAATCTTCGCCGGCGAGGTCTCGGACGCGTACCTCCAGCGTCGCAAGGTGCAGCGCGGCTACACGGTGGTCGTCTGGCGCGGCCGCCACGTCGCCGAGCCCACGGAGCTCTCGGCCGAAGAGGCCGCAAGGTACTGGCTCGAGGTGGTCGAGGTCGGACGCCGGATCGAGCGCCACCTGCAACCAGTGAAGTTGAACTACGAGACGCTCGGCAACTCGATGCCGCACTTGCACACCCATGTAATGCCGCGGTACGCGCTCGACCCGAAGCCTTGCTGGCCGTTCCCGTACCCCGACTACGACGATGCAGGCGCGATTGAAGAGGACGAGTTCCGCGGCGACGTGGAGGCGCTTCGCGGATGAAGCCGCTCGACGCCTTCAGCGCTGAGACCCGCGCCTGGTTCGAAGCCGCCTTCGCCGAGCCGACTCCGGCCCAAGCGCTGGGCTGGCCGGCGATCGCGCGCGGCGGACACACGCTGATCCAAGCGCCGACCGGCTCGGGGAAGACGCTGGCGGCCTTCCTCTACGGGATCGACAAACTCAACCCGGAGCCCGGCCAGGGACTGCGGCTGCTGTACGTCTCGCCGCTGAAGGCGCTCAACTACGACATCGAGCGTAACCTGCGCGGCCCGCTGGCCGGGCTTCGCTCCGAGCTTCGGGTCGGCGTCCGCACCGGCGACACGACGCAGAAGGAACGCGCCGCGATGCTGCGGGAGCCGCCGGACATCCTGATCACGACTCCAGAGTCGCTCTTCCTCCTCCTCACCTCACGCGCGCGCGAGAACCTCCGGTCGGTCCAGACGCTGATCCTGGACGAGGTCCACGCCGTTGCGGGCACGAAGCGGGGAGCTCACCTCGCGCTCTCGGTCGAGCGTCTCGAGCGGCTCGTGGGCGGGCCTTTGCAGCGGATCGGCTTGTCCGCGACCCAGCGGCCGATGGAGGAGATCGGGCGATTCGTCTCGGGCGGGCGCGAGATCGAGCTCGTCGACGCCGGCCGGGCGAAGGAGCTCGACCTGCGCGTGGTCGTGCCGCTGGAGGACATGCGCGAGCCCGAGGAACAGCAGTCGATCTGGCCCTCGATCTACCCCGAGGTGCTGGAGCTCGTGAAGCAGCACCGCTCGACGATCGTGTTCGTCAACAACCGCCGCCTGGCGGAGCGGCTCGCGCTGCGGCTCAACGATCTCGCTGAGGAAGAGATCGCCCGCGCGCACCACGGGTCGCTTGCCCGCGAGCAGCGGGTCGAGGTCGAGGAGCTGCTCAAGCGCGGCGAGATCCCGTGCCTCGTCGCCACGTCGTCGCTCGAGCTCGGGATCGACATGGGTGCGGTCGACCTCGTCGTCCAGGTCGAGTCGCCGAAGTCGGTCGCACGGGGCCTGCAGCGGATCGGCCGCGCCGGCCACGAGCTGGGCGCGGTGTCGAAGGGCCGGATCTTCCCGAAGTTCCGGGCCGACCTGCTCGAGTCGGCGGTTGTCGCGCGGCGCATCCTCGACGGCGCGATCGAGGAGACCAAGATCCCGCGCAATCCGCTGGACGTGCTCGCGCAGCAGATCGTCGCTATTTGCGCCGACGACGAGGTCTCGGTCGACGAGCTCCACCGGCTCGTGCGCGGCGCGCACCCGTTCGCCGACCTCTCGCGCGTCCAGCTCGAGAACGTGCTCGACATGCTCGACGGCCGCTACCCGTCGGACGAGTTCGCCGAGCTGCGGGCCCGCGTGGTGTGGGACCGCACCGGCGGGGTCGTTCGCGGCCGCCAGGGCGCGCGGCGGCTGGCCGTCACGAACGCGGGGACGATTCCCGACCGCGGCCTCTTCGGTGTGCACCTCGTCGACGGCGGGGGGCGGGTCGGCGAGCTCGACGAGGAGATGGTCTACGAGGCGCGCGCTGGGCAGACGTTCCTCCTCGGCGCCAGCACGTGGCGGATCGAGGAGATCACCCGCGACCGCGTGCTCGTTTCGCCTGCGCCAGGCGTTCCCGGGGCGGTGCCGTTCTGGAAGGGCGAGGGCGTCGGCCGGCCGTATGAGCTGGGCGAGGCGATTGGCGCCTCCTCCCGGGAGCTTGCCGCGCTGTCTGACGAAAAGGCCGTCGCACGGCTCCAGGCTGATCACATGCTCGACGAGCGCGCGGCGCAGAACCTGGTCACCTTCCTCCGCGAGCAGGAAGCCGCGACCACGGCAGTTCCCTCCGACCGAACGGTTGTGGTCGAGCGCTTCCGCGACGAGATCGGCGACTGGCGGCTCTGCATCCTCACGCCGTTCGGCGGCCGCGTGCACGCGCCGTGGGCGCTCGCGCTCGGCGCCCGCCTCCGCGAGTCGCTCGGGCTCGAGACGCAGGCGATCTGGTCCGACGACGGAATCGCGATCCACCTTCCGGATGCCGACGCGGCGCCGCCGATCGACGACGTCGTGCTCGACCCGGAGCAGGTCGAGGAGCTCGTCACCCGGGAGGTGGGGGAGACGGCGCTCTTCGGCGCGCGCTTCCGCGAGAACGCGGCGCGGGCGCTGCTGATCCCGCGACGGCGGCCGGGCGAGCGCACGCCGCTCTGGCAGCAGCGCCTGAAGGCGCAGTCGCTGCTGCAGGTGGCGCGGCGCTACCCAGCGTTCCCGGTCGTGCTCGAGACCTACCGTGAGTGCCTGCAGGACGTGTTCGACCTGCCCGCGCTGAAGCGGCTCCTTTCAGGCCTGCGCACGCGGCAGATCGACCTCGTCGACGTCGAGACCGCTTCCGCGTCGCCGTACGCGGCGTCGCTGCTCTTCGACTACGTCGCGAACTACATGTACGAGGACGACACGCCGGCCGCCGAGCGGCGTGCGCAGGCGCTCTCGCTCGACCGCGACCTGCTCAAGGAGCTGCTGGGCCAGGAGGAGCTGCGCGACCTGATCGACCCCGGTGCGCTTTCCGAGGTCGAGGAGCAACTTCGCGGCGAGCCCCGTACCCCGGACGAGCTCCACGACCTCCTGCGGCGCCGCGGCGACCTGCGCGAAGGCGAGTACCCGGAGGATCTGGCAGAGCCGTTGCTCCAGGAGCGGCGGGCCGTGCGCGTGCGGGTCGCGGGCGAGGACCGGCTGATCGCGGCCGAGGACGCGGGCCGCTACCGCGACGCCGTCGGCGCGATGCCGCCGGGAGGGCTCCCGGAGGTCTTCCTCGAGGGCGACGAGCAGCCGCTCGAGTCTCTTGTCCGACGCTTCGCCCGCACGCGCGGCCCGTTCACGACCGCCGAGGCGAACGAGCGCTTCGGCCGCGACGTCGAGCCGGCGCTGCGCGAGCTGGAGCGTCGCGACGAGCTCGTCCGCGGCGAGCTCCGGCCGGGCGGGATCGAGCGCGAGTGGTGCGACCCGGAGATCCTGCGACGCCTGCGCCGCGCCTCGTTGGCAGCGTTGCGGCGAGAGGTCGAGCCGGCCGAGCAGGCCGCCTTCGGCCGGTTCCTGCCGAGCTGGCACGGAATCGATCGCCGCGCTTCGCTCCGCGAAGCGCTGGTGCCTCTACAGGGTCTGGCTCTACCGGTTGCGCTTTGGGAATCAGATGTTCTCCCTCGCCGGGTCCCGGGCTACCGGCCAGAGCAGCTGGATGCGCTCTGCGCCTCCGGCGAGGTCGTGTGGGTCGGCGCGGGCCTCGACCGGGTCGCGATCTACTTCCGCGAGGATGCGCCGGTCCTCGGCCCGCCCGCTGCGGCGGAGCGGCCCGAGCGAGAGGTGCACGAGCGGATTCGCGCCGCGCTCGGCCGCAGCGCCCTCTTCTGGTACGACCTGCTGGCGGACACCGGGCTCGAAGCCGAGGAGGCGCTGCCGGCGCTATGGGATCTGGTCTGGGCGGGAGAGGTCACGAACGACGCTTGGACACCGCTCCGCGCCGGCCGCCGCTACCAGCCGCAGCGCGAGCGGGCGCGGCCGCGCCGGTTCTCGCGCCGGCGCGCGGGTGAGATCACCGCGACGCAGGGCCGCTGGTCGCTGACGCGCCCCCTGTTCCCGGGCCGTCCCGACCGGCGTGCGCTCGCCGAGCTCCTGCTCGAGCGCCAGGGCATCGTCACGCGCGACGGCGTTCGCGGCGAGGGGATCCAGGGCGGCTACGGCGCCGTGTACGGCGAGCTGCGCTCCCTCGAGACGCTCGGGCTCTGCCGCCGCGGCTACTTCGTCGAGGGCCTCGGCGGCGCTCAGTTCGCGCTCGGCGGCGCGGTCGAGCGGCTCCGCGAGCTGAAGCCGAAGGACGGCGAAGAGCAGGAGCCGCTCGTCCTCGCGGCCGCAGATCCCGCGCAGCCGTACGGCGCGGCGTTGCCGTGGCCGAAGCGAGCCGGGGCCCGGGCGGCTCGCGTCGCAGGCGCACAGGTCGTCCTGTTCGGCGGAGAGGCGGCGCTGTTCGTCGAGCGCGGAGGCCGCTCGCTCGTCCCGCTGCGCGAGCCGGAGGAAGACTGGCTCCGCGAGGCGCTCGCGGCGCTGGTGGCCCACGTGAAGACGGCCGGCGTGAAGCGGCTTGCGGTCGAGCGCTTCGACGGCGAACCGGTCGGGGAGACCGAGATCATGCCGTTCTTGCTCGAGGCGGGTTTCGTGCAAGGCCCGCGCCGCGCGACGCTTCGTCCTTGACAGGCAGGGCGCGGACGGGTTAGACCCTCCCCGCGGACCGGCAGGCGCAGGGGAGAGAGCCCCCAAACCAGGGGTCGTTTGGAGGGAGAGGATGAAACGTCTTCTCGCCGGCTCGTTCGCCACGGTAGCGACGCTTGTGCTCGTCTGCCTCTTCGCAGGCTCGGCACAGGCCGTCAAGCCGCGCTGTTACGAGCCGTATGCGCTGTGCGCCGAGCCGCTCGACTCGATCGGTTACCACGGCGAGTACACGGGTCATGACGAGCCGTCGCTGCTCTTCTACTCGAACAGCAGCGGATCGGGGAATTCGAACCACTACACGCTCACGCTGCCGACCGACCCGAAGGTGATGCCGAACCAGGCTGGCACTGCGGGCACCTGGAACTTCCAGCTCCATCCCGCGTTCTGGCTCGGGATGGCGCTCTGCGACAACCAGTCGGCGCCGGAGTGGACGCACGACCCGTGCACGGCTGACAGCGACACCAACATCTTCGACGGGACGAACGAAGCCGCTCCGGACTACATCGGCCACCACCCGGGCACGGCGTTCCTCGAAGTCCAGTTCTACCCACCGGGCTGGGCGCCCTGGCCGCCGGGCGTCAGCTGCGATGCCACGAAATGGTGCGCCTCAACGGCGATCTTCAGCTTCCTGCTGAACCAGAACACCGGGCAGCTGAACAACATCGACTGCCGCAGGCGTGCGGGCGACGAGCCGGCGAACTTCGCGTTCATCACGCGCTCCGGCGTCCCGCATGCGCCTCCGGCGCCACTTGCCCAGACGGACGGCACGTTCACCCCGAGCTCGGCGACCGACCTGTTCATGAACTCGGGCGACAGGCTCGCGGTCGACATCTCTGACTCGACTTCCGGTCTGCTGATCGTCATTCACGACCTGACGACCGGGCAGACCGGGTCGATGACCGCCAGCGCGGCGAACGGGTTCGCGCAGGTCATGTACGAGCCTGGGTCGGCCACGTGCCACACGAATCCGTACTCCTTCCGCCCGATGTACGCGACCTCGAGCGAGCACACCCGCGTCCCGTGGGCGGCTCACTCGTACAACGTCGCGTTCTCGGACGAGATCGGGCACTTCGAGTACTGCTCGGCCGTCGCGGCAGAGGGCGGCGAGTGCACCGCGAACGACGAAGCGGCGCTCGACGGCGACGACGACGGCTGCTTCAGCGCGGCGTTCTCGACGCTCGTGCCGATCGGGGGGTGCATCGCGACCGACAATGACTTCGACGGGGTGTCGTACCAGCCGGTCTGGCCTGGAACGAACCCCAACCGCGGTCAGGACGCGAAGTACCATTCGACGCCGATCACCTTCACGAGCCCAACGTTCAACGGCTCGCAGAACTACAGCCGGGTGGCGTTCGAGGCCGACCTGCCCCGGATCGAAGCGCCCGATTTCGGCGGCGGCTGCAACCGGTTCACGGGTGTCGGCTGCGTCAACCCGCCACCGGGATCGAACTTCTACCCGATCTATTCGACGGGATCGTCGACCGAGACTCCGAGCGCGAACGGTCACTGTGTGTGGCAGTTCGGCGGCCCGTACCTGAAGGGGACGACGAACACCTTCGGCGGAACCTCCGCCTCGGAGTTCGGCACGACGCCGTTGTTCTCGTTCTACCCGAACCCCAACCCGGCCATCCGAAGCCGGACGAACAACTTCCGGACCGTGCTGGACACGAACCCGTGTCCGGCGTGAGCCACTGACCCGCTGGCTTGGTGAGGGCGCCTTCGGGCGCCCTCACCGTTCTAGGCTGACGCGGCAATGCCAGAGGGGGACTCGCTTCACCGCGCTGCTCGTCGCTTGCAGGTGATGGTCGGCGAGCGTGTCACGGTCGAGACGCCGCACCCGCAGGCAGCCGTCGAGCGGGTGGCCGAGCGGCTCGACGGGCGCCGGCTCGAGGCGGTCGAGGCGGTCGGCAAGAACTTGTTGCTCAGCTTCGAGGGCGGTCTCGTTCTGCGCAGCCACCTGCGCATGCGCGGCCGCTGGCAGGTCCGTGAACGGGACGGCCGCGCGTTGCGCGGCAAGCCGTGGCTGGTGCTTCGCTCGGCAGGGCACGAGGCGATCCTCTGGAACGGGCCGGTGCTCGAGCTGAACGCGCGCGGCGCCCGCCGGCTGGGGCCGGACATCCTCGCGAACGAGCCCGACTTCGCCGCGATGATCGCCAACCTGCGGCGAGATCCGAGGCGCGAGCTCGGCGACGCGCTGCTCGACCAACGACTCGTGGCCGGGATCGGGAACCTGTGGAAGGCGGAAGCGCTCTGGCACGCCGAGGTCTCGCCCTGGCGCCGGGTCGGGGATGTCTCGGACGATGAGCTCGAGCGCGCGCTGGGGCACGCGGCGGGATTGATGCGTGCCTCCGTCGACGGGGCCCGCGAGGAGCGGCGGGTCTACCGGCGTCCCGGGCGGCCCTGCCCGCGGTGTCAGACGCCGATTCGGTCGCGCGGCCAGGGCGACGACAACCGCACCGCGTACTGGTGCCCCGAGTGTCAGAAAGGAGAGGGGCCGGCCGGGGCGTAACTGGAACTCGTGGCCGTGCGCGCGCCCCACCTCTACCGCGCTCTCCGTTGCTTCTGCCTGGCCGGCTTCTCGCTGCTCTCGCAGGAGGACGCGCAGGGTGAGCCGCTGCCGTTCGCGCTCGAGGAGCACGCTGCGCGTGGCCGAGCGTCGCTCTACGAGTACCGTCCATTGGTGCGCTCCTACGTCGACGTGCAGGCGGAGCGGCTCTCGGCGCTCGCAGACGCGCAGATCGCGCTCGAGGAGCTCGCGCGCGAGCCGGCGGCGGCGGTCTATGCCACGGCCCACGCTGGGCGGCGGGCGGGCCGCGACTCCGCGCTTCTCCGCACGATCCTGCTCCCGCTCCTGGCCGACGTGGGGGAGGCGTGCGGGGGGTTCGACTGGGACGACGCCGCCTTCGAGCGTGCCTACGAAGCGTTCGAGCAGACGCTCCTCGGCGAGCGGCGCGTCTACGCGGCGCTCGCGCCTCTTGTGGGCCTCTCCATCGGCGCTCGGCTCGAGCTCTCGGATGGCCTGCGGATCCGCCTCGCTGCTTCCGGGGAGCTCGCTGCGCACTGGCCGGAGGCGTACAGGCTCCTGCCCGAGGGCTTCGGCCGCGAGCCGGACCGGCTCTGCGTGCTGGAGCTGGAACTCGTTCTCGACAAGGCTGCGACCGAGACGCCCGACGCGCCGGGCGAGCTTGGCGACGCTGTCAGCGCGCTTCGGCTGGCCACTGCGGCGCCGGTCGCTGCGGGGCCGGTGCTCTTCGAGCGGCTCGATTGGCGGCCGCTGGGTATCCGGCCGGTCCTGCCGATCGCGGCGACCGAGCCGGCCGCTGAGCCCACCCGCTTAGACGCGTTCCGCGCGCAGCTCGCCGCCGACCTGCTCATGGGGCTCGGCCGTGCCGAGGAAGACCCGGAGCTGGCGGAGGCCCTCGACCGCTGGGAGCTGTCGCTCTTCGCGCAGGAGCCTTTCCGGTCGGAGCAGCTGCGTGAGGCGCTGACGGCGCTGCTCGGCGGGCCGGACGGGATCTGGGCCGCGACGGTTCGTGCGGCGGTTCTGCTCGGAGAGACCGGCCGCGACCGGGCCGAGGAGCTCGAGCGGCTGCGGTCGCTCGTTCACGGCGAGGAAGCCGGGCGGGCGGCGGCGGACGCGGTCCGCAAGGCGATCGTCGAGACGCTCGTGCACGGCGACCGCGCCGCGCTAATTGCGTCGCTCGACGATGCACTCCTCGGCGTCCGCCCGCGCCCCGCCGGGTACTTCGCGGCGATTGCGTCCTAGAGACCCTGCGGTCGCGCGACCTGGGGGAGGACCGTCGTCCCCGGGCACGAGGTCGCGTCGCCAAGCTTCACGACGTAGGCCGCCGAGGTCTGCTCGCCCGCCATCTCGTACGCGTCGTGCACTCTCACCTGTAGGCACTGCTCCTCCGAACCGCGCTTGACCTTCAACAGGTCGACGATGTCGTCTGCGGGAACGAGCCGCTCCGTTTTGAGCCCGGGGTCGAGGTCGGCGTGCATCCACGTGATGAAGCAGTCGGTGTCGTCGCACCCGGTGACCTCGACTGGCTGCTGCGTGTTGTTCACGAGCCGGAGCGTGACCTCGGTCTCGGTCGTGGAGAAGATCGCAGAGAGCACGAAAAGCGCGACGATCACGAGCGTGGTGAGCCCTACGCCCGTCCCGATCCAGAACTTGACGCTGCGCGTGAGCGCGATCCCGGTGTGCTCCGTCGGCGCCTGGAGATCCGGGTAGGGGTCCTGCCAGGGCTCGCCGCGCAGCTGCGCCTGCCGGCGGCTTTCCTGGCGGAGGTTCTGCTTGATCGCATAGAGCAGGTTGTTGCGGCCGATTCGCACGCGGTCGTCGGCGGCCTGGAGCACGTCCGCGAGCACGAGCAGGTGCTCGAGGCCGACGGTGTCGTGTTGCTTGAGATAGCCGCGTCTGGCGCGGTCGAGGCGCTTGATTGCGCCGTCCTCGTCGCCGCGGTCGATGCACGCACGCGCATCGGCGAGCTCACGGTCCGGGTTGGGGGCCACGGCGTGGAAGGACCGTAACGCTTTCGTCACAGCCGGGTCACACACGGGTGCGGATTTCGCCGCTAGCTTCGGCGGCATGGACGAGGCTCGAGCGGTCCTGCGAAGGCTCCGGCGCATCGAGGCGCTCGAGCGCGAGCACGCGCCCGCTCGGGCCCTGCTCGCGGAGGTGCACGCGCTTTTGGGCGAGGCCGAGGCATGGGTTTCGTCGGAGCGCGAGGGGACGGAGCTCGCAGACGCTGCCTTGCGCCGCTGCCGCGACGCGGTTGCCGCCGGCGAGAGCGAGCACGCAGAGGCGGTGCCGGGGTGAGGCAGGGCGTGATCGGCAGAATGGGCCGTGTCTGTCGAGGTGGAGCGCGCGACCTATCGCGAGGGCGTTCGCGCGGTGCTCGCCATCGGCGCGACGGTCTGGTTCTTCGGCGCCTCCTTCGGTTTGCTGGCGCGCGCGGGCGGATGGGGGGTGCTCGCGCCGTTCGTCATGTCTCTGACGACCTTTGCCGGCTCGGCGCAGTTCGCTGCGGTGTCAATCCTCGGCACCGGCGGAAGCGCGGCCGCGGCGATCGTCGCGGCGCTGCTCCTGAACGCGCGGTACGTGCCGATCTCGATCTCCGTCGCATCGCTTTTCCACGGCCCCCGCCTGCGGCGCTTTGCAGAAGCACAACTGATCGTGGACGAGTCTTGGGCCCTCTCCAGCCGCGGCGCCGGGCGGTTCGACCGCGGCCTGCTCATCGGAGCCGGGGTGGTCCTCTACGTGGCGTGGGTCAGCGGGACCGCGGTTGGCGTCGTCGGCGGCGAGGCGCTCGGCGACCCGAAGGCCCTCGGGCTTGACGGGGCGTTTCCGGCGCTCTTCCTGGCGCTGCTCGTTCCACAGCTCGGCGACGCGAGGGCTCGGGCGGCGGCGCTGCTCGGCGGCGCGATCGCGCTGGTGCTGATCCCGTTCACGCCGGCCGGCGTGCCGATCGTCGCGGCGAGCGCAGCCTGCCTGCTCGGGATCGGCAAGCGGTCGTGACCGTCTGGCTCGTCGTGCTCGTCGTCGGTGCGGTGACCGTCTGCCTCAAGGCGGCGGGGCCAGTGCTCCTCGGGCGTCGTCCGCTGCCCGAGCCGGTCGCGGGGGTTGTGGCGCTACTCGCGCCGGTCCTGCTCGCAGCGCTCGTCGTCACGCAGACGGTCGGCGGGAACAACGAGCTCGTTCTCGATGCGCGCCTGGCCGGCGTCGGGGCGGGAGCCCTCGCGATCGCGACGCGTGCGCCCCTGCCCCTGATCGTCGCCGTCGCGGCGGCCGCAACCGCACTCGTCCGCCTACTGACCTAGCCGAGGCGTCCCGTCCTACCCAATTCGTACGGTCTGAGTGCGAAAGCGCAGCCAAAACCAAGCCCGCCGAAATTCGCAAGCAATTTCGGAGGAAGTAGCTAGCATGAGAGCGAAGAAAGGGGCTCGATGGGGCTTGCACGCCTGCTTCCGCGACCGGGAATCCGGACGGAGACGTCCAAAGGAGCGCCGATGGGGCGCGTGATTTCCTTTGCCAACCAGAAGGGTGGAGTGGCGAAGACGACCACGACGTTGAACCTCGGCGTCGCCTTCGCCGAAGAAGGCCTGAAGGTGCTGCTTGTGGACCTCGATCCACAGGGCAACCTGACAATGAGTCAGGGCCTCAATCCCGACGCGATCGACCGCTCGATGTTCGACGTGCTCGTGCACAGGCTCCCGATTCAGGAAGTGATCAAGCACGCGGAGGTCGATCTCGCGGTCTCGTCGATCGATCTCGCCGGCGCCGAGCTCGCCCTCTCGAGCATGATCGGCCGCGAGCGCGCGCTCGAGAAGGCGCTGGTCGAGGTCAAGGACAACTACGACTACGTCCTGATCGACACCCCGCCGTCGCTCGGCCTTCTGACCATCAACGCGCTCGTCGCTTCGAACGGGGTCATCGTCCCGGTGCAGTGCGAGTACCTCTCGCTGCGAGGGCTTGTCCAGCTCGAGAACACCCTCTCGATGATCCGTGAGAACCTGAATCCGCGCGTCGCGATCGAGGGAATCCTGCCCACGATGTTCGACAGCCGCACGCTGCACTCGCGTGAGGCGGTGGAGATTCTGCAGGAGAACTTCGGCGAGCTCGTCTTCGACACCAAGATCCGAAAGACCGTCCGCTACGCGGAGGCCCCGGTGAAGGGAACCTCCGTTCTGAAATACGACCCCAGCGGGAGTGCCGCCGCGGCCTACCGCGACCTCGCGAAGGAGGTGCTCAATGGCGCGCAGGCGCGCGAGCATGCGTGAGGGACCGCTCGCAGAGCTGTTCCGCGCAACGGAGGCCGCGCAGCGGCAGGCCGAGAAGGAGGGCCGCGCCGAGGACGCAAAGGCTCCGAGCCCGGCCGAGCCGCCGGAGCGGACCGTCGAGCACGTCCCCGAGTGGGCGCAGGAGGCGCAGCCCGCGCCGCCGGAGCCGGTGCAGCTCCCCGAGCGCACCCCGCCGCCCGAGCCAAAGGCCGAGCCAAGACGCGAGCCCGAGCCGGTGCGCATCGAGCCGCTTCCCGAGCCCCCGCCGAGGCTCCACCGCGTGCCGGAGCCGGGCGCGTACATCGCCGTCATCCGCGTGGTCGGCGTCGGCGGCGCTGGCCTGAACGCGGTCAACCGGATGATCGACGCCGACATCTCGCAGGTCGAGTTCGTCGCCGTCAACACCGACATCCATCAGCTTCAGACGAGCGACGCGCCGGTCAAGATCCACATCGGCCGCGACCTTACGGAAGGCCTGGGCTCCGGCGCCGACCCCGACCTCGGGCGGCGAGCCGCGGAAGAAGCCTACGACCAGATCAAGCGCGCGCTCCGCGGGTCCGACATGGTCTTCGTCACAGCAGGTGAAGGTGGTGGAACGGGCTCAGGGGCCGCGCCGGTTGTGGCCCGCATCGCCAAGGAGCTGGGCGCGCTCACAGTGGGCATCGTGACGACGCCGTTCAAGTTCGAGGGCACGCGGCGACACCGGCAGGCGACCGAGGGCGTCGACTCCCTGCGCTCGAACTGCGACACCGTGATCGTCGTCCCGAATGAGCGGCTCCTCGAGGTGCTCGACCGCGAGACCTCGATGCTCGACGCGTTCCGGATCGTCGACGACGTCCTGCGCCAGGGCGTGCAGGGCATCTGCGACCTGATCACGCTCCCGGGCCTGATCAACCTCGACTTCGCCGACGTCCGCACGATCATGAAGGACGCCGGGACTGCTCTGATGGGAATCGGCTTCTCCGCGAGCGGCGAGAACCGCGCGAAGGAGGCGGCCGAGCGAGCGCTTCGCTCCCCGCTGATCGACACCGAGATCGCCGGCGCGAAGGGCATCCTGCTCTCCATCGCAGGCGGCGACGACCTCAGCCTCTACGAGGTGAACGAAGCGGCCGAGGTCGTGCGCGAAGCGGCGACGGGCGACACGAACATCATCTTCGGCGCGACGATCGACGATCGCCTCACCGGGCAGGTCTGGGTGACGGTGGTCGCGACGGGATTCGGCTCCCGCGGCGCCCAGCGCCGGATCACCATGCGGGCGGAGGCGGCCGACGAGGAAGCGCTCGAGCCGCCGAGCTTCCTGCAAAGCTAACGCTTATGTCACACAAACGCGCGTCCGCCCGCCGACAGCGGCGAAGGCGGTCGACGCGTTGACCTTGAAGGAGAGGTCGAGGCGCCCGGCGTCCCGGGCGGCGATCGTCATCATCCCGTCCGAGGCCCGGCTTAGACACGCGCCCTCCGCCTGCCAGTACGGCGAGTAGCGCACGGCCAGCCGGTAACGCCCGGCGCGCGACAGCTCGACGACCACGCGCGTACCGGTGAGTCGGAGGACGGCGGCCGGTGCGGAACCGGTCAAGATCGGCCGCGGCCGTGGTATCGCGTAGATCGTCAGGGTTCCCGTCCGGAAGACCGGTCGCAGCCCGGACCGGCCGCTCCGGAGCAGCGTCGCCTCGCCGCGGGCGCTGTAGTCCGGTGGCGCGCTCGTGAGTACGACGTAGCTGACGCCGAGCTCGCGCAGCCAGCGGAGGTAGGCGTCGCGTCCCATTTCGTCGTAGAGCACCTTGTTCTGCGGAAAGTCGTCCTGGCGGTAGCCGCCGCGCGCCAGCGGAATCTCCGCCTCGGCGAGGTACGTCGCTCCCCAATGGCCGGCCGTGTCGACGACCTCGACGCGGTACGACGGGTCCAGGTGTGCACGGAGGTACGTGATCGCCGGGGTCCAGTAGGCCGGCTTCGACGCGGGATCGGCGCGCCCTTTCAGGTACTGGCCGGCGATCGGAGTCACGTTCCAGGATGCGGCGAGGGCGAGCGCGCCGAGGCAGACCGGGAGCGGGCGCCAGCGGCGCAGCGAAAGCATGAGCACGGTCAGCGGCACCGCGGCGTAGCGCAACCGCGCGACGTTCTCGCCGAGCGCCGAGGGAATCAGGAACGCGGCGAGGCAAGCGCCGAGGTAGATCACGAACACCCACCGGATCGAGCGAGCTCCTTCAACGCGCCACGTCAACGCCGCTCCAGCGACGCAGAACGTCAGGACAGCGGCGAGCTCCTGCGGCGAGAACGGATACCGCCCGCCGGGAAAGAGCCGCCAAAGCAGCACCTCGACTCCGCCGAACGCGAGCATCGTGATCACGGGCGCGAGCAGCAGCGAGCGGTCGCGCCAGCGCGCGACGCCCACGCCGGCGAGAAGCAGCCCCAGAAGCAGGAACGCCAGCGGGCTCGCAGCGAGCGTCAGCGCCGCGAGCATCGCGAACCGGCCGGGACGGTGAGCCTGGAGCGCCCAGATCGCGAGCAAGGCGAGCGCCGCGCCCAGTGCGAACGGGAACGCGGCCGAGAGCACGATCCCGGCCCAGACGACGGCGAACGTCCTGCTCGACCAGCGCGCCGCCGGCCCCCACTCGCGCCCGACGACGAACGCGAACGCCAGCGCCGCCGTCGAGACCGTCGCCAGCGCGAGCAGCTTGATCCCGAGCAGCGCCGCGAGCGGGTAGTAGAGGACGCTGTAGGTGACGAAGCTGTAGCGGCCCGCGTACCAGAAGTTGTTCCAGAGCGTGAAGCCGTGGTTCAGGAACAGCGTGCGCTGGTAGGCATGCTCTGCGAGGTCGGCGCCGGGCGGCCCGAGCCATAGGAGCAGCGCAGCGGCCGTGGCGGCTGCAGCGGCGGAGAAGGCGGCTTCCCTCGCGAGCGGGCTGGCTCTCGTCAAGCGCATGGACTCTAGCCGAGGCCAGTACCCTTGCCCGCATGAGAGGCGCGGTCGCAGCGGGCCACCTGCTGACCGCGGAAGCCGGCGCCGAGGTTCTCCGGAGGGGCGGAAACGCCGTCGATGCCTGCATTGCCGCGGCCGTCATGTCGTGGGTTGCCGAAAGCCCGCTCACCGGGCCGGGCGCGGGCGGCTTCATGCTCGTCCACCGAGCGCGTGACCGGTCGGACCGGCTCCTCGACTTCTTCGTCGAGCTTCCGGGCCGCGGCCTCGGCGGGCAGGAGGCCGCCGAGATGGAAGAGGTCGACGTCGAATTCGACCGCGACACCGCGCAGGTCTTCCGCATCGGCGCGGCCTCGTGTGCCGTGCCCGGGACGATCCTCGGCCTCGAGACGGCGCACCGCTCGTTCGGCACGCTTCCCTGGGCCGACCTGTTCGAGCCCGGGATTCGCGCGGCGCGCGATGGCGTGGAGGTGACGCGTCAGCAGGCGTACCTGCACGCGATTCTGGACCTGATCCTGCGCCATACCGAGGCCGGCGGCGAGGTGTACGGCCCTGGGGGTCAGCGGCTGGTCGCCGGCGACCGCCTGGTCATGGGCGACCTCGCCCAGACACTCGAGCTTCTCGCCGAGAGAGGCGCCGAGGTCTTCTATCGCGGGGAGCTTGGCCGGCAGGTGGCTGAGTACGTTCGATCCGAGGGAGGCGAGATCACCACCGAGGACCTCGCCGCCTACCGGGTCGTGTGGCGCCGTCCGCTGCGGGTCGCGTTCCACGGGCACGAGTTCGTGTCGAACCCGCCGCCGTCGTCGGGAGGGATCCTGATCGCGTTCGGCCTCAAGCTCCTCGATCGGCTCGGCCTGGCCGGCGCGCCCGGGAGCGCGGATGCGATCGCGCAGCTCGTGGAGGTCATGCGCGAGCAGAACCGCATTCGGGGCGGCCGCTTTCTCACCGACCTTCACCGTGGTGGTCTCGTGCACCGCCTCCTCGCCGAGCAGGCCGTTGCGGCCGCTGCCGAGCGGATCGGGGACGCGACGGCCGGTAGCGCCGAGGCCGCTGGCATCTCCGGAACGACGCACATCTCGGTCGTGGACGCCCGCGGCAACGCGGCTTCGCACACGGCGTCGAGCGGCTCGGGCTCCGGGGTGATCGTGCCGGGCACGGGGATCCACCTGAACAACATGCTGGGCGAGTACGACCTCAACCCGTCTGGTCGCAGGCAGCGGGTCGGCCGGCGGTTGACGAGCATGATGGCGCCGTCGCTCGTTTTGCGTGGCACAGCGCCCAGGCTCGTCGTCGGCAGCGCCGGATCAGTGCGGCTGCGAGGGTCGATCCTCCAGATCGTGGTCAACGTGCTCGGGCACGGGCTCGGGGTGAAGGAGGCGATCGAGCGGCCACGGATCCACCTCGAGGAGCCGCACGTCCACTGCGAAGGCGGCAACGAGCCTGCCGAGCTCGACCGGCTGGCGGAGCGGGGCTACGAGCTCGTGCGCTGGAGGCGGAGGAACCTGTACTTCGGCGGTGCGTCCGGCGTCGAGTTCCGCGCGGACGGCGCGCTGGCGGCGGCCGGCGATCCGCGCCGTGGCGGGCACGGCGTCGTCGTCGAATGAACGAAGTCGTGATTCGGCGGGCGACACCGGCCGACGCCGCAGAGCTGGTCGCCCTCGCGCGCGCCGTGGGCGCCGAGCCCGAGCGGTGGCTGATCACCGCCAGCGACTGGCGCGGGGCGTCGGACGAGCGCCGCTACCTCCGCTCGATTCGCCGCTCGCCCAATGCCGCGGTCATGGTCGCCGAGGCTCCGGAAGGGATCGTCGGGCGGCTCTCGCTCGCACGCGACCCGCACCCGGCGAGCGCCCACGTCGCCGACCTCGGTCTGATGGTGGCCCGAAGCCACCGCGGGCGCGGGATCGGGCGCGCGTTCCTCGAGGCGGCCGTCGACTGGGCGCGGCGCGCAGGCGTCTCGAAGCTCGAGCTCCACGTCTTCCCGCACAACGAGCCTGCGATCGCCCTCTACGAGAGCTTCGGCTTCGAACGGGAGGGCTACCGGCGCAAGCACTATCGCCGGGAGGACGATTTCGTGGACGCCGTCCTGATGGCCTACGAGGTCGTCCCTACACTGGAGCCGTGACCGGGCTCGTCCACCACTACGGCCTGATCGCCCTGTTCATCGTCGTGATGCTCGAGTCGGGCGGCGCCCCGCTCCCCGGCGAGACGGCGCTGATCGCGGCCGCCGTCTACGCGAACAGCGGGCACCTGAACATCGTGGAGGTGATCGCTGTCGCCGCGGTCGCGGCGATCGTGGGCGACAACATCGGCTACTGGCTCGGCCGCACGATCGGCCGCGACGCGGTCGAGCGGTTCGGGCCGCTTCGGCGCTCGCTGGGGCGCCTCTTACCCTGGGGCGAGCGCTTCTTCGAACGGCACGGCGGCAAGACGATCTTCCTGGCGCGCTTCTTCTCCGTGCTGCGCGTGACGGCGGCCTGGCTCGCGGGCATGGCGCACATGCCGTGGTGGAGGTTCTTCTTCTGGAACGCCGCCGGCGGGGTCTGCTGGGCGCTGCTCGTCGGGCTCATCGCGTACTACGTCGGGCACGCGGCAACCGATGCGATCGAGAAATACGGCCTCTTCGGCGGCCTCGCGATCGTCGTGCTCGTCGCCGTCGCGTTCGTGGCCGTCCACTACTGGAAGAAGCGCGTGCTGCGGGCCGAGACCGAGTCGTGAGGTTGTACCTCTACGCGATAGCGGCGGTCTTTGCGGCCGCCGTGTCGCTTGGGGGTGCGCAGGCCGCCAGGCCACCCGTGCCGCCCTTTCAACACGCGATCGTGATCGTCTTCGAGAACAAGGCGAAGCCGAAAGTGATCGGAAGCCCGGACGCGCCGTACTTCAACTCACTCGCCTCGAAGTACGCGGTCCTGTCGCACTACGGGGGCGTCGCACACCCGAGCCTTCCGAACTACCTCGCGCTGATCTCGGGCTCGACGCACGGGATCACCGAAACCTGCACGACTTGCATCGTCGCTGCCCGCAACCTCGCCGACACCCTGCCGCCGGCAGGCCGCGCCTGGAAGACCTACGCCGAAGGGCTTCCCAGAGCGGGCTGGACAGGCGCCGCGAAGGGCCGCTACGCGAAGAAGCACGTTCCGTTCCTGTATTTCCGCAGCGTCGTCAGCCGCCCGGCCAGGCTGAAGCGGGTGGTGCCGCTCCGCAGCTTCGGGCGCGATCTGGCGGCGGACCGGCTGCCGGACTTCGCGCTCATCGTCCCGGACCTCTGCCACGACATGCACGACTGCCCGGTGGCGACGGGAGACGCGTGGCTTTCCCGTTTCCTGCCGCCGCTTCTGCGCAGCCAGCGACTCGCGCGCAGCGTGATCTTCGTGATCTTCGACGAGGGGCCCAAGTCCAACGCGCCGACGGACCCGTTGCCGGCGCTCGCCCTCGGGCGCCTGGTCAAGCCCGGGTCCGAGTACTCGCCGAAGACCTCGCACTACGGTCTGCTCCGGACGATCGAAGACGCGTGGGGCCTGGCGCGTCTGGGCCGCTCGAAGAGGGCCGTTCCGATCACGGGCATCTGGAAGGGATCGATGCCTTCGGGTTGAAGCTGTCGTCTCGTGGGGATGCTGTCCGTTCTCAGAGGCGCGGTCGAGGCGCGTGACTCGTATACGCAAGGCCATTCGGCGCGGGTGACGGCGATAGCCGAGGCGCTGGCGCGGCGGCTCGGCTGGGAGGAGGAACGGCTCGCGCTCCTGCGGGTCGGCGGGCCGCTGCACGACATCGGCAAGCTCGGCGTCTCGGACCACGTCCTGAGGAAGCGTGGTCGCCTGGACACGCGCGAGCTCGCGGAGATCCGTGAGCACCCGGCGCTCGGCGTGAAGATCCTGCTGCGGCTGGCGGCGTTCCGCGGCGCGATCCCATACGTTCTCTACCACCACGAGCGCTGGGACGGCACCGGCTATCCGACCGGCAGATCCGGAGAGCAGATTCCCGTCGAGGCGCGCGTGCTCGCGATCGCGGACGCGTTCGACGCGATGACGAGCGACCGCCCGTACAGGCGTGCTTTGAGTCCCGACGAAGCGCTGACCGAGGTCGAGCGCTGTGCGGGGACCCAGTTCGACCCCGAGCTGGTCGAGGTCTTCGTCGAGCTCTTTTGGGACAGCGAGGAGTTCGGCGCGGCGCAGCCGGTTAGATCGTCGCCCAGATCTCGAGCTTGGAGCGGGCGCGGCGGATGACCTCGTCCGTGAACTCGCTGGTGCCCGCATGTCCGCCGAGGTCGGGCGTGCGCACGCCGTCGGCCACCGCCTCGAGACACGCCTCGCGGATCGCCCGCGCGGGAGCCTGCGCGTCGTCGCCCGCGTAGAGGAGCAGCGCCGCCGCCGCGAGGATCATCGCCATCGGGTTCGCGACATTCTTCCCCTGCAGCGACGGCGCGGTCCCGTGCGCCGCCTCCGCGAGCACGACCCGCGGCACGTAGTCCTCCTCGAACGCGACCAGTAGCGACTCCGACCCTGCGATCGACCCGAAGAGCGGCAGCACGAGGTCGGAGAGGATGTCGCCGTCGCGGTTCAGCGCCGGGATCACGAGGGGGTCCCCACTCGACGCGATCAGCAGCGCGAACGTCGCGTCGATCAGCTGCGGCTCGTAGGGCACCTCGGGGTGCCGTTCCGCCGCCGAGTCCATCTCCTCCTTCAGGAGCCCTTCGTAGACGGGACTGACCGTGAACTTCGGCCCGCCGAAGACCTTCGCATTCGTCTGTTCCGCGAGCCGGAACGAGAACTCGGCGACCGACCGGCAGATCCTCCGCTCGATCCGCTCGGTACGGAACGCAGCCTCGTCCTCGCCGCCGCCCTCGCGCCACTCCTTCGCGCCGTAGGCGTCGCCCACCGCCATCCGGACGACCGAGATCGGCGCGTGCACACCGCCCAACGGGACCACGCCGGGGATCCGTCTCCCGGTCCGCACGATCACGCGGCCGCCGATCTCCTCGCGCAGGATCCGGTTCGGTGACCCGACATCGCCGGCGCCCTCGGGCGTGATCGTCGCGGCCTTCAGCCCGAGGCCGGCGTCGCGTACGGCCGCGGCCGCCTCGTAGACGATCTGGTTCTCGGTCGCGCGCCGGGACTCGAGCGAGAGATCGAACCGCGGTAGGCGAAACTCGAGGCCGATCACATCGGGCGCGAGCGCCCGAAGCGCCTCCTCGAGCAGCTCCTGGCCGGTCTCGTCGCCCTCGAGGACGACAATCGTCTTGGCCGCCATCCACCTCCAGGGTTAGGGACTGCTCGTTCGCGGCTACATCGGAACTCTATGGCTCGACGAGGAGGATGGAGAAGGCTCGGTTCGCCCGGCCGGTTCCGCTATGCGGACGCGCGCGGAAGACCGGTGAAAGACCCAGAGGCGCTGGAGCGAATCCATGCGCTCCGGATCCCGCCGGCCTGGCGCGACGTGCGGATCTCGCCGCGACCCTACGCCAAGCTCCAGGCCACCGGGATCGACCGAGCCGGGCGGATGCAGTACCTGTACCACGCCGATTACCGCGCACGCCAGGAGCAGGCGAAGTTCGACAAGCTGATCCGGTTCGCGGAACGGCTGCCGGACCTGCGCGCGGCGATGGCCGAGCACATGGACCAGGACCCGCTGAGCTTCGAGTGGACCGCCGCCGTTGCGGTGCGCCTGATCAACCTCGGTTGGTTTCGCGTCGGCGACGAGCGTTACGCGAAGAAGTTCAGGACCTTCGGGATCACGACGCTCCGGAAGGGCCACGTGCGCGTGCGCGGCAGCCGGATCACCTTCCGCTTCCGGGCGAAGAACCGTGCGCTCGTCCGCACCGCGCTCGTCGACGACGAGCTCGCCGACGCGATGCGTGAGCTGCTGGCGGTAACGGGGGGACGGCGCCTCTTCTGTTACCGCAACGAAAACGGCGACGGTTTCTGCAATCTCACGGGAGCCGGGGTGAACGAGTACATCCAGAAGCACATGGGCGCCGAGTTCACGGCCAAGGATTTCCGCACCTGGGGCGGAACGCTGCTTGCCGCAATCGCTCTGGCCGAGCGCGGCCTTTCCGAGTCGGAGGCGGAGTCGAAGCGTGTCATTGCCGGCGTCATGCGCACCGTCGGCGAGCGGCTCGGAAATACTCCCGCAGTTGCGCGCTCTTCATACGTGAGCCCGGCGGTCATCGACCAGTATCTCGACGGGAGAACGATCGAGGATTTCCGGCCGCGGGATTTGCGGGTCGTCGGCGCGCGAGATGTCGGCCTCGACCCCGAGGAACAAGCGCTGTTGAGCCTGCTTCGTTCGCATCGAATTCGCAAGGCGCGCAAAGC
>JBKPLR010000044.1:0-14379 GCA_046731695.1 Actinomycetota bacterium | reverse complement strand
CTCGGGGCGAACGCCCTCGTCACCTCGTCGAGCGACCAGAAGCTCCAGCGAGCCCGCGAGCTCGGCGCGGATGCGACCGTCAACCACGCCGACGGCGACGTCATTGCCTCCGTGAAGGAAGCGACGGGCGGAGCAGGCGTGGACGTCGTTCTCGAGCACGTCGGCGAGGCCACGTGGCAGCGCTCGCTCCAGGCGATCCGGCCCGCGGGCCGGATCGCCGTCTGCGGCGCCACCACCGGCGCGAACCCGCCTGCCGCCCTGCACCGGATCTGGTGGAAACAGCTGACGGTCTACGGGTCGACGATGGGGACGAAGGAGGACTTCGAAGCCGCCTTCGAGCTCGTCAAGAGCGGCCGAGCCAAGCCGGTGATCGACTCCACCTACCCGCTGGCGGAAGCGCGCGCCGCCCACGAGCGCCTGGAAGCCGGCGAGCAGTTCGGGAAAATCGTCCTAGAGATCTAGCGCTTCCGTATCCACTTTGGGAGCGGGATGGCGCAGATTTTAAGAGGCACTTAGTACCAAAGCCCATAGAACACGGCGATCGGCAGCACCGCGAAGATGTAGAGCACGCCGAGGCTCAGAACCGGCGCAACCTCGTTCAGCGCGAAAGCCGCGCCGGTCACGAGCGCCACCGCGGTAGCGCTCACGGCTACCCGTGAAGCGTGCGCTCTCACAGCGAAAGAATACGTCCCGGACTGGGTACCTATAGAGCATGCGGGGGTGGTGGATTCGGGTCCTGGTCGTGGTTGCCGCTGGGGCGTGCTCCGGAAGCGCCACCGGCGCGCTGCCGCGGTTGCTTCTTCCAGACCTCGACCAGCGCCTCCCGCTGGCGGTCTCAGTGCGCTGGGGGCACACGCCAAACGAGCACCGCGCATGGCTCGTGTTTACATCGAGCGTCGAGAACATCGGCTTCGGTCCCCTCCTCGTCCAAGGACGCCGTCAGAACAAGCGGGTCGCGACGATGCGCGCAGACCAGCTGATCGAGTTACGGGGCGGCGGCTTTCAGCGCGTCCCACGTGTCGGACGGCTGCGCTACAACGTCAGCCCTTCGCACAGCCACTGGCACCTCAGGCCGTTCGAGCAGTACGAACTGCGTGCGTTGTCCGGCCAGCGGATCACTCGCGATCACAAGAGCGGCTTCTGTCTGACCAGCGACCACCGCTCGCCGCTCTCGACACTTGGTCCGCGCGGACAACCGGTCGACAAGAGCGACTGTCGCAGGGACGCGCCCGGCGCTCTGCGCGTGTTCGAAGGAATGGCCGTAGGCTGGGGCGACATCTACATCCCGTCCAAAGAGGGCCAGTACGTCGACATCACCAACGTGGCACCCGGCACGTACGACTTGGTCCATCGGGTCAACGTCGGCCGCCTGCTACACGAGACGAATTACGCAAACAACGCCGCCTCGTTGCGAATCCGGCTGCTACCGCCGGCCTCGCCTGCGGCTTTGCCCCAGGTGGTGGTGCTGAAGTCGTGTGAGACAGGGATTCACTGCTAGCGGACGTAGCTCAGTGGTAGAGCGACAGCCTCCAAGCTGTGGTCGTGGGTTCGAATCCTGCCGTCCGCTCTCTCTGACCGAGATGCCGCTCAGCCGAAACCGAGAATGAACTTCGCGTCGTCGGACATCTTCTCCGGCGTCCACGGCGGGTCCCACGTGAGCTCGGTGTCGACGTCCTCGATCCCTGGAATCGACTGCACGACCTCCTCGATCGACTGCTGGATCAGCGGGCCCGCGGGGCAGCCCATCGAGGTCAGGCTGTAGAGCACCTTCACCCGGGGCTCCTGCACCTCGACGTCGTAGAGCAGGCCAAGCTCGACGATGTCCATCCCGAGCTCGGGGTCCTCGACGGCGCGGAGCGCCTCGATCACGTCGTCACGGGTCGGCATGCCGCCAGTGTAGTCACCCGTTCGAGGGACTCCGCAGGCTTCGAGCCGCCGATTGAAGTGGCGTAGTGCTCGCCGACGGTCGCCAGAGCCAGGAGTTTCCGTTTCTCCCAACCATGCTTTGCCTCTGGGGCGCCGGTTGGGTCGTCTCCGCCCTCACGTCGCTCCTGTTCGTCGGGCGGGCCTATCCGGTCGGCGGTCCGCCGGCGCTCATGGTCGCCGCGAACATCCTGTTGTCGGCGGCAGTCGGTGCGGTCGTCGTCCAGTTTCTGCTCCGCGACGTCGTCGGTCGCGAGCTGTCTTATAGCGCGATCTTGCTCGCACTCGTGGCGGGTTCTGTCGCCGGTACCGTCGCGCAGCTCGCGGCGTTCTCGATGATGCGCGGAGGCTCTTCGGCAGCGCTCGGGCTTTCGTTTCTCCCAGCCGCGCTCGGCGCCTTGGTCTCGTACGCACTGCTCTCCAACGCGGCTCGCGCCGAGGCTCCCGCTCCACTGTCGTTTGCGCGCGCGGAGCCGGCAGCTCCTGTCCAGCCCGCGAGGCCGTACACCGAAGTCCTCACGGCGGCTCGCGAGTCCACGATCGGGCTCGTAGCCGCAGTGGAGGATGCTGAGCCGGGCTCCGTACCCTCGCTGATCGCCGACGGAGTGATGGGACTCGAGGTCGCCCGGAAGCGGCTCGAGGAGACTCCGCTTCCCGCAGACGTCCCTGCCGAACTTCCGCGGCGCCTCGCGCTGGGAATGGAGCTGCTCGCGAACGAGCTCGCCGCCACTGCGGACGAGGCCGTGCTCACGACCACGAGCGGCGCCCACTATCGCTGGGAGCTCGAGCACGGCGAGGGCTTGACCGAAGTCCGCGAGGCGCTGGCGGAGCTTCGGACGCTGGGCTACTAGTAGCCGGGCAGGCGCACTTCCTCGCGCCGCTCGCGGGCGAAGAAGTGGATTCCGTCCACGAAGCGCACCCAGTTGCAGCGGGTGCACATGACCAGCGAGTGCGTCCGGGCGCTGTCGGCCAGGAAGCGCACGCCGCGCAGCAGATCGCCGCTCGAGACCCCCGTCGCAACGACGATCACCTCGCCGGACGCGAGGTCGTCGATGGTGAACAGGCGCTCGAGGTCGTCGACTCCGGCCGCGCGGGCCGCCTCGACCTCGGTGCGTGAGGTCGGCCAGAGCTGCGCCTGCAGCTCGCCGCCGAGACAGCGCAGCGCCGCGGCCGAGAGGACGGCTTGGCGCGTGCCACCGATCCCGATCGCGAGGTGGTCGTTCGTTCCCCGCACCGCTGCTGAGATGGACGCGGTGACGTCGCCGTCCTGGATCAGTTTGATGCGCGCGCCTGCAACGCGGATCTCCTCGATCAGGTCGTGGTGGCGAGGCCGGTCGAGCACGATCGTCGTCACGTCGTTGACCATCCGGCCGAAGGCGTCCGCGATCGCGCGGATGTTGTCACCGACCGGCTTCGTCAGGTCGATCGCGCCGCGCGCCTTGGGCCCGACGGCCATCTTGCGCATGTACATGTCGGGCAGCGTCTGGAACGAGCCCGGGTCGCCGACCGCGACCATCGACATCGCTCCGTAGCCGCCGCGTGCGACCACCCCGCGGCCTTCCAACGGATCGAGCGCGAGGTCGACGTCCATGCCGCCGGAGCCGATCCGCTCGCCCGCCGCGAGCTGGCCGTCCTCGCCGCCCGCGCCGATCACGATCCTCCCGTCGATCGGTAGCTGCTCGATCGCGAGCCGCATGGCCGTCGACGCGTCCTCCTCCGCGGCGCCCTGGTCGGCGCGCCCGAGCCAGCGCGCGCCGGACAACGCCGCCCGCTCGGTCACGCGCGCGTAGCTCTCGCAGAGGCAGAACCGGCTCTCTTGGCCGGCCGCGTCGGTGCGCGGCTCCGGCGCGGTCTGCGTCATCCGCGCACCGCTACCGGCTGCGCCGCAGTCAGAACCAGCTCCATGACTTCGCCGATGGCCTCCTCGATGTTCCCGTTCGCGATCACCCGGACACCGTGCTTGCGGGCGCGGCCGAGGATGTAGGTCTGGATCAGCCGGATGTCCTCGAAGGCGTCGAGGTACTTCTCGTACGGGCGGACGCCTTCGGAGTCGGTGTCGCGGATCCAGAAGTGGCTCGCGTGCGCCTCGGCGTCGTCGATCGCCAGCACGCACTCGACGAGGAGCGCGCCCTCGATCTCCTTTGGGAGCATGCCCGGGACGAGGTGGACGCCCTCGAGCACGATCGACCAGCCCTCCTCGAGCGCGCGGTCGATCGCCGCGCGCACGCCGACGAGCACCTCGCGCGTCTGCTCCATGAACCCGTCGAGGATGGCCTGATTGACTTCGTCCTCGTCGTCCGCCATCGCGCGGCCGGCCTCGAAGCTCGAGTAGTGGATTGCGGGCATGAACTCGGTCGAGAAGAACGCGCGCATGGTCTGACGGACGAAGTCAGTCGAGGTCACGCGCGTGATCCCGAGCCGGTAGGCCACGTCCGTCGCGACGCTGGACTTGCCGGTGCCGGTCGCTCCGCCGACGAGCAGGATAATCGGCACGTCGAGCTCGTAGAGGGCGCGGTATCGCCTGAGGTTCCGCATCGCCGTCATGCCGTCCTCGGCGCCGAGCGTCTGGACGGCGACCTCCTCGAGCCGCTCGAGGGTGGTCGCCGGGCGATGCTGCGCAGCCAGGTCGGCCTCGACCGCGAGGGCTAGCTCGTACGCGCGGTCCGCCGAAAGGCCGGTGGCAATCAGCGCGCGCGCCATCAGGCCTTTCGAGTACGGCAGCCCGTCCTCGCCGCCAAGCGGCAGCGGTTGGCGGTAGCGGCGATCGGTCACCTCAGTGCCGGCTCCTTCGCGAGGGCTAGCAATTGTGCATCGAGATCGGCCTCCGTGACGAGCTCGTTGTCCGCGAACACGAGCTCCCGGCGGTGCTCGAGGGCCGCCTCGGCGACGACGTCGATCGCCGCTGCCTTGATCTCGACGAGGTAGACGTCGGCGTCTGCCTGCTCGAGGTCGGCCCGAAGCGCATCTCGGCGCGCGAGGTTGCCGGAGACCTGCGTCACCTCCGCCCCGTGCTGTTCGGCGAGGTGACGCGCGAGCGCCTCGTGGCTCTCAGCCGGCGCCGTGGTGAAGAACGCGACGCGACGCCCGGCAATCGGCTCTACTGGACGCGGTCGCAGCTCGACCGGGACGACCGGGATGTCCTTGATCCCGGCGATGGCCTCGCGCAGAGGCTCTCCGGCGGCGCCGGTGACCACCACGAGGTCGGAGATCAGGATCCGGTACGCGTTCAAGAAACCCGTAGCAACGTCCACAGGCTGCGTCGCGCTCGTGACGAGCACGCGTGCGCCCACCTCGACCGGCGGGATCGCCGCGCCGCTGCCGTCGAAGACGACGAGATCGGGCTCGCGTTCCGCCGCCAGCGCGGCTCCGGCCAGGACATTCGACTCTCCCGGCGAGCCAGCGAGACCGCCTCCGCAGCGTCTGCAGCCGATCGTGACGACACCGGCGAGCGCCGCCGTCTCGAGGTAGTCCGACGCCGCGTGGCGGCCCTCCCGCGACAACTGGAGAAGATCCTCGACGGTCGGCTTCACCAGGGCGAGCTCGGGCTCTGGCGGTCCACCGCGGCCCATCGCGACGACGACCACATCTCGGTCGCGCGCGAAGAGCCGCGTTACGTGCCCCGTGACCGCCGTCTTGCCGACGCGCTTGCCGGTTCCGATCACGGCGAGTGACGGCAGCGAGAACGGTGTGAACTCCGGGGGGTCGAAGCGGAAGTCGGGCCCAACGTAGGGCAGCCCCAGGGCGAGCACGCGGCTCGCCACCCGGAACCGTTCTCGCGGCCCGAGCACCGGCTCGTCCGAAAGGTCGATCACGAGCTCCGGCTCGTGATCGGCGATCCCGGCCTCGATCGAGCTCACGAGCGGCGCGCCGTAGTCCTCGCCGCCGCGAAGCTTCTCGGTCCCGCCCGCGAGCCAGACGCCGACGATCTCGTACGGCAGCGACGCGAGCGCGTCCCGCACGACCGGCTCGTAGTGCTCCCCGTCGATGACGGCCAAGGCCTTCATCTCCGAGCCGTCACCTCGTCCTCGATCCGCGTCGTGTACTTCTCGAACGCGAGGGTCTCCGTCGAGAACTGGATGATCCGCTCTTCGCCGTGAAACGGATACTTGCGCCAGACGTCGACATGGCGCTCGGCGATCTCGATCACGTTGTAACAGGGCCGAGTCTTGCCGCGGAGCCGCCGGGACGAGACCGTGCCGGCGTTCACCACGAACAGGTTCTCGAGCCGCCACGCGTACGGGACGTGCTTGTGGCCGGAGAGCACGAGGTCGACGCCTGCGCGCTGGAGGCACTCGATGCAGTCACCGGCGTCGTATACGACGTTCCGCTCCCTCCCGGTCCCGGGCACCGGCAGCAGATGGTGGTGGAGGACGAAGATCCGGAGCTCGTTCGGGCCAGACTCGGCGAACTGCTCCTCGATCCAGCGGTACCGCCCGCGGCCGATTTGGCCGTGGTCGAGATCGGGCTCGGTCGAGTCGACGGCGACGACGGTCACCCCCGGGCGGCGCATGACCGAGTTGCGGTCTCCGAACATCTCCTCGAAGTGGACATAGCCGACGTTGCGCGAGTCGTGGTTGCCGGGGATGACCACGACCGAGTCGCACTCGATCTGGTTCATGTACTCGCGGGCCATCGCGTACTCGTGCTTGAACCCGAACGTCGTCAGGTCGCCCGAGCAGATCACGAGATTCGGGTTGAGCTCGTTGATCTCGATGATCGCGCGCTCCATCAGGTTCGGCACGAAGTCGGGACCTCCGCAATGGATGTCCGAGATGTGCGCGATCGTGAACGCGCCGTTCCGATCCTCCATCAGGCTCAAAGTGTAGGCCGGGTCGTCAAAAGACGGCCTGGACGGGCCAGTAGAAGATCCCGGCAACGATGGCCGCCGCAGGAATCGTCAGGACCCAGGCCGTCACGATGTTCCCGGCGACGCCCCAGCGCACCGCCGAGAACCGCTGCGTCGCGCCGGAGCCCATCACCGCACCCGAGATCACGTGCGTCGTGGACAGCGGGTAGCCGAGGTGCGTGGCGAGGTAGATCGTCGCGCCTCCCGTGGCCTGCGCGGCGAAGCCGCTTGCCGGCTCCATGCTGTAGACGCGCTGGCCCAGGGTGCGCATGATCCGCCAGCCGCCGGCGTACGTGCCCGCGGCGATCGCGAGGCCGGCGGCGACGATCACCCAGGTCGGGATATGGTCGAGCTCCGCCTGGTGTCCGCTCGTGACGAGGGCGAGCGTGATCACGCCCATGGTCTTCTGCGCGTCGTTCGCACCGTGGGTGAACGCCACCCAGGTCCCCGAGCCGAGCTGGCCGAGCCGGAAGCTGCGGTTCGCGAGCCCGGGCGTGACCCACACCAGTGCCCAATAGATCGCGAGCAGAAGCAGGAACGCGCCCGCGAACGCGAGCACCGGCGCGATCACGGCGGGGATCGCGACGTTGTGGGCGAGCGCGTGCCATTCGATGCCCTTCGAGCCGGACTGGACCAGTGCCGCGCCGACGAGGCCGCCGATCAGCGCGTGAGACGAGCTCGAGGGCAGCCCGCGCCACCACGTGATCAGGTTCCAGACGATCGCGCCGCATAGCGCCGCGAGCACGGTCGTCGTCGTCGCGAGGTCCGGGTCGATGATGCCCTTCGCGATGTTCTTCGCGACCGCCGTCGTGACGAAGGCGCCGGCCAGGTTCGCGACCGACGCGACCAGCACCGCAAGCCGCGGCGACATTGCGCGGGTCGAGACCGACGTCGCGACGGCGTTGGCCGTGTCGTGGAAGCCGTTCGTGAAGTCGAAGCCGAGCGCGACGACGATTACGACGACGAGGAGGACGTCGCTCGTCATGCCGGCCGCTACCGGTTCTTGACCAAGATCGCCTCGAGTACGTCCGCGGCGTTCTCGAGGGCATCGACCGCCTCCTCGAGCCGCTCGTGGATGTCCTTCCAGCGGATGATCGCCTTCGCGTCGTCCGTCGAGCTGAACAGCTCGGCGACCGCGTCGCGGACCAGGACGTCTCCTTCGTCCTCGAGCTCGCGCAGCGCCTCGAGCTGCTGGCTCGAGTCCCGGAAGCCCTCCAGCCGGCCGATCGCCTCATCCAGCTTCGTCGCCGCGCGGAGGATCACCTCGGCCTGCGCGCGGGCCTTGCCGGGAACCCGGTCGGCGCCCCACGAGCCGAGGTTGTCCGCGGCCTCGTCGATGTGGTCGCAGATATCGTCGAGCGCGGCAGCCAGGCGATACATGTCGTCTCGGTCGAACGGCGTCACGAACGTGCGGTTGAGCATGTCGACGACGTCGTGCGTGAGCCTGTCGCCCTCGTGCTCGCGAGCCTTGATCTGCTCGATGAGCGCGCTGCCGTCCTCGGGGAAGCGCTCCATCAGGTCGACGAGGAGCCGCGCGATCGCGACCGCGTTCGCGGAGGCCTGCGTATACAGGTCGAAAAACGCCCGCTTCTGGGGTGTTAGCTTGAGCCGCACGATCCCGCGGCGCGCCTTGTACCACGAGCGGCGTCGTGGGCGCGTCCGCACCCGCTGCTACCCTTGCGCGGGGGTGGCAGAAACCGCCGATTTCCAGGCGTATCGCGGCGCGGACGAGCCGCGGTTTGCCAATGACGCCGAGCGCGAGTGTGCGAAGGTGCTCGACTTCTACCGCGTCCCCTGGGACTACGAGCCGCGCACCTTCGTCCTCGAGCGGGACGACCAGGGACGCACGATCGAGGCGTTCACTCCAGACTTCTACCTCCCGGAGCAGGATCTCTTCCTCGAGATCACGGTGATGAAGCAGCGGCTCGTGACCCGGAAGAACCGCAAGCTCCGGAAGCTGCGTGAGCGCTACCCCGGCGTCCAGATCAAGCTGTTCTACAAGCGCGACATCGAGCGGCTGGCCCTGCGATACCGACTCGACCTGGCCTCATAGACATAGAAGCGTCTCCAGGGATTCTTCAATTGCATCGATCGGTCATTTCAGACGGACGCCCGGCAAGCCCGCGCGTCCTGAGGTCGGCATCGCAAGCGACGCCTTAAGCGACGCACGCGTCGGGGAGGTGTTCCTCTCGGCCGAAGAGCTGCAGAGCCGCGTCTCCGAGCTCGGCACGCAGATCGCGACCGAGTACGCCGACCGCGACCTGCTGCTCGTCGCGTTGCTGAAGTCGAGCTTCATCTTCCTCGCCGACCTCTCGCGTTCGATCCCGATTTCGCACCAGCTCGACTTTGTCCAGCTCGCCGGCTACGGGACCGAAGCACCCGGCGGCCACTCTCGCGTCCGGCTGCTCCAGGACACGGCGATCCCGCTGGCCGGGCTAGACGTGCTGCTCGTCGAGGACGTCGTCGACACCGGCTTGACCCTCAACTACCTCTGCAAAGTGTTCGAGCTGCGCAAGCCGGCGAGCCTGCGCGTTGTGACGCTCCTGGACCGCCCGTATCGGCGCCTCGTGGAAAACCTTCCGGTCGACTACGTCGGCTTCACCGTGCCCGACGAGTTCTTCGTCGGGTACGGCTTCGACATTGACGAGCGCTGGCGCGGCCTCCCGGATCTGCGCCTGGCGAAGGTTTAGGCATACAGTCAGAGCATGAAACAGATCTGGACCGGCAGAGTCGCTCAGGTCGCGGGGAAGTACGGAGAGAGTGCGCCCACCGCCGCCGTCTGCTGTAACGCCTGCCGGACCTGCTTGACGACGAACCTCATCGGGATCGCGACCGCGGCCCTTGCGGCCGCGGGCTACGGCATAGCACGCTTCACTCGAAAGTTTAGGCAAGCCTAACTTTTTCGTTACACTCAACTCGTGATGGCGACACGCCCAGACGCAGTCGCCAGCGGGGCAGTGCAGGCTGCCCAGCGGACGCTCGAGGGGTACCCCCAGCATCCCCTCCGGATCCTGCCGTTCCTCGGCCCCGCCTTCGTCGCGTGCGTCGCGTACATCGACCCGGGCAACTTCGCGACCAACATCGCCGGCGGGGCGAAGTTCGGCTACACGCTCTGCTGGGTGATCGTCGCCTCGAACCTGATGGCGATGCTCATTCAGATGCTCTCGGCCAAGCTCGGCATCGCCACCGGGCGCAACCTGCCGGAGGTCTGCCGCGAGAACTTCTCGCACCGCACCTCGGTCGGGCTCTGGGTCCAGGCCGAGATCATCGCGATGGCGACCGACCTCGCGGAGTTCCTCGGCGCCGCGCTCGGCTTCCACCTCCTGCTCGGCATCGACCTCTTCCCCGCCGCGATCCTGACCGGCATTACCACGTTCATGATCCTCGGCCTGCAGCGATTCGGCCTGCGCACGTTCGAGGCCGTGATCGCCGGGTTCGTCGCGACGATCGGCGCTTGCTACCTCGCCGAGCTCCACTACTCCCACCCGCCGTTCGGGACGATCGGGGTGCACATGGTCAAGCCGCAGTTCCAGGGCAGCGAGTCGGTGCTGCTCGCCGTCGGGATCCTCGGGGCGACGGTCATGCCGCACGTCATCTACCTCCACTCCGCGCTGACCCAGAATCGCGTCGTTCCCCAGAACGACACCGAGGCGAGGCGCCTGTACCGCTACACGCAGGTCGACGTCGTGATCGCGATGTCGATCGCCGGCCTGATCAACCTCTCGATGCTCGTGATGGCCGCGAACACGTTCTTCCGCTCGGGCCTCCTGCACATCGCGTCGCTCGAATCCGCCCACCGGACCCTCGAGCCCATCCTCGGGGGCGCCGCGAGCACGCTGTTCGCTCTTGCCCTGCTGGCTTCCGGGCTTTCGAGCGCGACCGTCGGCACGCTGGCCGGCCAGGTCGTGATGCAGGGGTTCATCCGGCGCCGGATCTCGGTCTTCGTCCGGCGGTTCGTGACGATGCTACCGGCGCTGATCGTCGCCGCGATCGGCCTCGACCCGTCCCGGACGCTCGTCCTCAGCCAGGTCGTGCTCTCGTTCGGGATCCCGTTTGCGCTGGTCCCGCTCGTCTGGTTCACGAGCCGCAAGAAGCTGATGGGCCCGCTGGTAAACGCGCGGGCGACGACGGCAGTTGCAGCGCTCGTCGCCGCCCTGATCTCAGCGTTGAACGTCTTCCTGCTTGGCCAGACGTTCTTCGGCTAGCTACCAGCGATACCAACGGGCTTCGGGGCCTCGGGCCAAGAAGCCGATCAGCCACAGAACGAGCACCACTGCGGCGATGATCCAAAGCAGGTTCCACGCGAAGCCAAAGCCGAACAGAATCGCGCAGAGCAACAAGACAAGTAGCAGTGCAAGCATTTTAGCCTGGCCTCCTTTCGCCTCATCGTCGTTCCGCGCCGAGGCCGACCCGAAACCCCCCGCAAACAAACGCTTTACAGGTACCCGAGCGGGTCTACGGGAGTGCCGTTGATCCGTACCTCGAAGTGCAGGTGCGGCCCGAAGCAGTGGCCGGTGCATCCGACGTAGCCGATCACCTGCCCCTGCATCACGTTCTGGCCGACCGAGACGCCGATGCTCGACTGGTGGCCATACGCAGTCGAGAGGCCGCGGCCGTGGTCGATCGCGGTGAGGTTGCCGTAGCCCGACATCCAGCCGGCGTAGATCACGCGGCCTGAAGCGGCTGCATGGATCGGTGTGCCGTCCGGGGCGGCGATGTCGATCCCCTCGTGCATCCGGCCCCAGCGCATCCCGAAGCCGCTGACGACCGGGCCGCTCACGGGCCAGATGAAGCCGGCGGCCGACGGGGTCGTGTCGCCTGGAGACGAGTAGGACCCGCTGGAGGCCTGGATCTTCGCAGCGAGCGCGGAGCTCGCTTGCGCGAGGGCGGTCGCCTCGGCGAGATACTCGTGCTTGCTCTCGTTGACGTGCAGCAGGCTCTCGCGCCTCGTGCTCCTCGCCGCAGCAAGCTGCCGCTCCTTCGAGACGAGCGCCTCTCGTACGGCTCTCACCTGCGCCGTCCGGGCGGCGATCGTGCGCGTCTCCGATGCGACGACCGCCCGGAACCGCTTCGTCCGTTGCCGCTGTTTGCGCGCTTCGACCTTGGCGATGCCAACCTGCTGTGCGATGCGCTTGTCTTGATTGCTGATGTCGTCGACGTACTGCGCCTGTGTGATCAGGTCCGTGAAGCTGCTCGCGGCGAAGAGCACCTCGAGCGAGCTCGGCTCGCCTCCGATGTAGAGGTCGACGAGACGGTCGTCGAGTCGCTCGACCGAAATCTTGTACTGACGCCTGAGTGAGAGGTAGCGCTCGGTCTGGACCCGGTAGAGCTCGGTGAGCCTGTCGAGCTTCTCCTTATGGAGTTCGAGGTCGCGCTCGAGGACCTCGAGTTGAGCCGTGACATCGCCGACCTGGCCCGCGAGACCGTGAATCTGGTCGTTGACGGAGGCGATCTCCGCGGCGAGCTCGTCCTGTCGGCGCTCCGCCCAGGCGATCTTCGCCCGCACGTGCTCGAGCCGCGAGTCGACCGAATGCTTGCGACCGTAGATGTCGCCGCCGCTCGCGGACGAGGCGGCTACTCCCAGAAGGACGGCAGCGAGAGGTAAGAGTCGTCGGGGGGTCATCATCGCCGGAATTCGGCGGTGCGGCTCTTAGCCCTGCGGTGTCGGCGGCGGGCTCGGCTCGGGGCCTGGCTCGGGGACACGCACCGGCCCGGGCGGCTCGGATGGCTCGGGCATCGGCTCCGGCACCGGGACTGGACCGGGCGTCGGCGACGGATACGGCTCGGGCGTCGGCGGGCCCGGCTCGGGGGTCTCGACCATGGTCGGCTGCACCTGGAGCTGCGCACGCTGGATTCGCTCCATCGCGCCTGCGGCTGTCTGCTCCATCTCTGCCTCCTTTGCCGCGATCAGCCCATCCAGCTCTTCCATCCTCGCACGGGCCGATTCGCTTCCCTCGGGATCGTCAGCGTACACCGCTTCACCGAGAAGACGTGCGCACTCGGTGCGCTGAACGACGAGCTCCATGAGCTCGCGTCGCAGCTTGAAAAGCTCGACTCTGGCCGTGGAATGGACGGTCACGGCCTCCAGCGCGAAGCCCGCACGCGCCCTGATCGCGCTCGCTGCGCCTGCCGAATAGCGCGCGACGGCGGTCTCGGGCAGGTGCCGCACGAGACTTGCGAAGACGACGCCGAGGAGGACCGCGACGGCGAGCAGCACACCGCCGACGACGGCGTGGCCCGTCGCGAAGAGGGCGATCGAGAGCGCCAGCGACGCCGCAGCCAGCGCCAACACCGCGGCCGGCGGAGTGACGCCGAAGAACCTCGGCTCCGCGGTCGTCACGTGGACGGGCACCGGCCCGGTCTCCTGCGCCGGCGTCTCCTCGAGCGCGGTCTCGTCGGAGCCGGCCACCGCGCGCACGCCGCATTCGGGGCAGAAGCGCGCCTTCTTGGTCAGGCGAGAGCCACAGTTCGCGCAGGTCCGGCTAGCCGCGGGCATGGGCCTTCTTCTTTCCCGTCTCGCTCGTTTCAGGCTCCAGCGCGCGCAGCGTCTCCGCCGCTCTCCGGCGCAGCGGCCCGACCATCTCCCGGTAGTCCTCGTCCGAGATCTTCCCCGTGCGGTGGTCGAACTCGAGCTCCTTGAGCGCGCCGAGCGCCCGGTCGCGTTCCTCCTCCAGCGCGATTCGCTCGGCTTCCTGCGGGGCAGGCGCATCGAGCCGGTCGTCGCCGGCCTGCGGCTCACGCAGGAACGGACGCGCCACGAGCAAGACGCAGAGCACGGCCAGCACGACCCCGAGCGCGAGCCACATGGACATTGCTAGCTCTTCTTCGGCGAGTACTTCGACGGGCACTTCGTCACGAGCGTGTTGCGCTTCGCGACGAAAACGCCGTGGCGGTAACGGCCGTCGACGACGACGTCACGACCGACCTTGAAGAGATCCGGAACGCTTCCGCGGTAGACGACCGGGACCGACGCCGCGTGCTCCTTGCCGATGTCCGTCACCGCGAAGCGGAGCCCGCTGCTCGAGTAGCCGGCGCCGTGGACCGGGCCGACCACCTTGCCGACGAGCGACACGTTGCCGCTGTGCCCGGAGAGCTCGCTGGGCCTGACCTGCGCCGTCCGGCCTCCGGCCAGCGACACGTAGAGCAGGAAGACCGCGAGCACGCCCGCGACCGACAGCGCCAAGACTAGGCGAACGCTGCGCGGATTCCGCGCCATACGGGAGATTGTAGGCGAGGGTGGGCTTCTAGCGTTCCCGGGCGGGCTCCGTGCGACGCGTCGGGATTCTGTACCCGTGCTCCTCGCAGAGGCTGCCCGGGTTGTCCTCCGTGAGCGCGTCGCAGTAGCCCTTCCCGTAGGCCGCGCGCATGAACGCGGCGACCACCTCGAGGTTCCATTCGCCGATGTCCGCCGCCTCCCGCCAGAGGTCGGCGAGCCGAAGGTCGATATCGAGCTCGAGTAGGTCGATGCGTGATGGGCGCTTGGCCATGCCGCGAAGGTAGCTGGGCCATCGGACGGACTAGGCTGGCCCCGTGGCAAAGCTGCGATTCGGCCCTGCGCGCGTGCCTTCGCGAAGAAGCCCTGCTGAGGCGGTCAAAATTCTGAAGCAGCG
>JBKPLR010000043.1:0-15336 GCA_046731695.1 Actinomycetota bacterium | reverse complement strand
CACCGAGGTAGGACGCGTAGAGGCGGTTCGGGTCGTTCGGATCGGAGGCGAAGATCCCGAAGCCGCCGGCCAAGCCGTCGTTGTTGTCGATCCGGTCCCAGGTATCGCCGGTTCCCGTTCCGGTGTAGGTCCAGAGTTGGTTGTTCCCGTCGGGCTGGCACGTCCCGCTCCAGGCGTAGAACGTGGGCGTGCCGCCGGAGAACGACACGTTCACCGCGCAGAATCCGGCTGCGGGGCTGGAGGCGGCCCCGATCTCGTTCCAGGTGACGGTGGCCAAGGTAATGTCGGTCGTGACGAAGAGCCCCTGACCGGTTGCCGCGATGTACTGCTTGTCACCGATCGTCTGGATGAAGTCGGGGTAGCGGAACGACGGGCAGCAACCCGGCGGGTTGTTCGTCGCCGCGAGAGTCGAGCCGGACGTGTAGTTTGAGTTGCGGAGCTCTATCGAGAACGCGCAGCAGCGCGTCCGCACGACACGGTTGCCGTCGCTCGCGACGTCGAACCCGTCGCAGCAGGCGTCGATGTGCCACGCGCCCTGCACCGTGCCGACCGCGTCGCCGGCGCTGGTGTTGGCAAACGTGCCGTTGTCCTGGAGACTCATGTACAGGTCCTCGGCTGCGTTCCCGGCGCGGTTGAAGCCGGCCATGGCGAACGGCCATACGGCGTGTGGCGTGACGTTCGGCTGCTCCCAATCTGGGTTGACGCAGTCGGCGCCGTTGTCGGTGTTGTAGTAGACGCCGCCGTCCGAGGAGTAGACCTCCGGGCAGGCGTCGACGGTCACGGCACTGTCGAACACGATCGCGCCGGAGTCATCGTGGGCGCCGGAGAGGCGGGTGAAGGCGCGGTTTCCATTTGCCTGGTCGCCCGCAAGCCCGCCGGGGCGGCCGATCCAGCCCTCGTCGGCCTCGTCCACGCACTCGGCCGGGCAGGTGACCGTGCCGTTGTTGTTCAGGTCGTCCCCATTGCCGTCGTCGTCCACGCCGTTGTTCGCGGCCGCGGGCGCCGGGCACCGGGTCGCGCCGCCCGGCGACGGTGTGGCGGGCGTCGTGCAGTTGCGGTAGTGGAGGCTCACGTCGCCGAACCACAGGTTGAAGTCGCGCCCGCCATTGCCGGCGCGCGGGTTTGTTTCCATGAACGGGATCCGCCCCTGTGAAGACGGGTTCGGGCCCATTCCCTGCCAGGAAGCGTCGAGCTGACCGTTCGCGTTCGCATCGGTCTGGGCGTCGGTCAAGCTGAACAGGCTGGTGCCGACCACCGCGAAGAGGACGTAGGTCTCGTCGGGGGAAGAGGCGATCGAGCATTGGCCGTTCGGGAGCCCGGACCCTCGCGTCCAGGTAGCCCCGTTGTCGGCGGAGTGCCAGTGACCCTCTTCACCGCAGACGTCCACGATGCCCCCTGCCTGGGCGACGACGTCGTACACGCTCTGGGCGGAGCCGGCAAACGGGCTGCCGTTGGCGGGATTCTTCTTCGGATCGATGAACGTCCAGCTCGCGCCGCTGTCCGTGCTCCGGGCCACGCCGCAGTTCGTTCCCACGAAGACGTTGTTCGCAGCGTCCGGCCGGATCGAGATGCCGAACGCGGCCGGCTCGCCGACACGGATGGAACCGCAGTCGTACGCGGCCGGTGGCGTGGCCGAGGCCGGCTTGCCCCAGGTGGTCCCGGCGTCGGTGCTGACCTCGATGCCGGACAGACTTCCGGTTGTTCGGCCGTCGTACTCGGAGGTGGCGTACACGCGGTTGTTGTTGCTCCGGTCCACCTCGACATCCCAGGTGGCCATCGGATTGTGGCCCGGCAGGTGGGCCCAGTTGAGGCCGCCGTTGGTCGTCCGGTACAGGCCGCCCCACTCGCTCGCCGCGTAGATCACCTGGTTGTTGCCGCTCGCGATCGCCAGGCCGTTCACACGTCCACCCGAAGCGCGGTCGGCATCGGTGGCATCGGTGTCGGCGTTGTTCGGGTTGATATCCTCGAAGCTCAGGGGGGCGCCTTCAGCCTTGGGCACGTCCGCGATTAGGATCGTGCTCGTCGCGATCAGAAGCACGAGCAGCGACGCGAAGCTACGGCATGCGGGGTGACGCGCGCTACCAAGCGACCACCGTGGAGTAACTGCCACGAGGTACCCCCAGACGCGACAGAAGTGCGTCATGTTGGCGACTCAAACACCACCGCCGTAGCCTTGTCAAGTAGAGTCGACTAGTTAGGATCGCCCGGTATGAGGCATCTGCCCGGCTCGATACCGCCATCCCGCTCCGCCCGACCCCGACGAGGACTGCTCAGCCTACTCGCGACCGCGACGCTGCTAGCCACATTTGGGTCCGTCCGGTCGTCGGCAGAGGACTACTCGCAGGCCCGGGGCGCGCCGTCGAAGCCGTCCAACGCGCTAGCCCAACAATCGGCGGACGTGCAATCCCACGCATCCCACACGGCCTCAATGCGCGCGGTATCGAGGCGCGCCACGAGGCTTCGCGCCACGACCGGATGCAACTCGAAACGGGAGCCGTTCGTCACGTTCCGTTGGATTCCCGCGCGCCTCCGCGGTCGGGCCCAGCGCGTCGACTACACCGAGTTCTTTGGCGGCTTCTCCAGTGGCAAATTCCACAAGAGCCGGAAGCTCGCGCCCGGAGAGCGGCGCTGGAGAACGGGGAAAATCGAGACCGGCTTCGACTACGAATGGCGCGTGATGACCCGCCACGCCCACCGATGGGTAAGGAGCGCGGTTCGCTCCTTCGACGGCCCGGTCTGCGTGCAGAACAGCGCCGCGCGATCGCAGACGGTCCACGCCGCTCGCAGCTCGCCTCGATAGTCCGTGTGCGCCGACGCGCGTCGTTGTGCGGCGCGTCGTACGGCGAGCAGCAGTCCGCGGCGCATATGTCGACAACGTCGCGCCGGCGTCGCGGTGGATGGACGGCACGAGCGGGCTCGCGTCGGGCGGTGCTCGGCGCGCCGATGGCTCGCTGGCGCGAACTGGTCGCCGATTTGTAGAAGGCGGATTCGGAGTCCTGGCGCCGCGCTTTGGACTGCGGGGGGCCCGCCGAGAGGCGCTCTTTCGGCATGAATACAGGTGGAGCGTACCGGGATCGAACCGGTGACCTCCGGCTTGCAAAGCCGGCGCTCTCCCAGCTGAGCTAACGCCCCGTGATGGTTCAGATTAGCTTCGTTTCGGCCCTCTCGTCCCCTTTCTAGAGGGTTAGCTCGGCCATGACTCGCAGCGTTTCGGCATCCCGGGCTTGCACCAGGAGCTGCGTCGCTCCTGACGCTCGCCACGCCTCCAGGCGCTCTCCGATTCGCTTCTTCGGCCCCACGAGCGCCACCTCGTCGACCAGCCCATCCGGGACTGCTGCTGCCGCATCACGTTGCTTGCCGTCGAGGAACAACTCCTGGATCTCGCGTGCTTCGGACTCGTAGCCGTACCGGCTGACGAGCGCGTTGTAGAAGTTCGCGCCTCTCGCGCCCATGCCGCCGACGTACAGGGCCAGCACCGGACGGACGAAGTCGCGTGCGAGCTCGAGGTCGTCCATCACCACGACCATCACCGAAGGGGCGACCTCGAAGCCGTCCCGCGCGGTGAACTCGAAAGCCGAGCGAGCCCGTTCCGGAGAGAAGAAGATCGGAAGCCAGCCGTCCGCGATCTCGAACGCCAGCGCGACGTTCTTGGGCGAGAGCGCCGCGAGGTAGATCGGGATCTCTGCCCGCAACGGCCGCATCATCAGTTTCAGCGGCTTTCCGAGACCGGTCGCGTCCTCCCCGCTGTACGGGACCGCGTACTCCCGGCCCTCCAACGACACCGCCTCACGGCGCAGCGCCTTGCGAACGAGCTCGACGTACTCGCGTGTCCGGGTCAGCGGCTTGCCCCACGCCTCTCCGTGCCAGCCCTCGACGACCTGTGGGCCCGACGTGCCCAGGCCCAGCAGGAACCGCCCGCCTGACATCAGGTCCAGCGTCGCCGCGGTCATCGCGGTCATCGCGGGCGTCCGCGCCGGGATCTGCATGATCGCTGAGCCGACCTTCAGCTTCGACGTGACCGCCGCGAGCCACGAGAGCACCGTGACGCTGTCCGTGCCCCACGCCTCCGCGGCCCACGCCGAGTCGTAGCCGAGCCGCTCCGCCTCCTGCGCCAGGGAGATGAGCTCGAGCGGGCTCGTGCCAGGCGGCGCGTAGCCCATCGAGAACCCGAGCCGCACGACTCAGTCGAACAGGTGAGCCGCGACGCGGGCGCGCAGCTCGCGCGGGTAGCCGCCGAAGGCCTGGATCTTCATTGAGCGCTTGTAGTACTCGTGCAGGACGTGCTCCCAGGTGAAGCCGATCCCGCCGTGCACCTGGATCGAGCGCTCGCAGGCCGCAACCGCCACTTCGCCCGCGTAGCTCTTCGCGGCCGCCGTCGCGACCGGTGCCTGCTCCGCCTCCTCGGCCACGCACCACGCGGCCCAGTACGCCAAAGAGCGCGCCAGCTCGGTCTCGACGAACGTGTCGGCGAGCGGGTGCGAGACCGCCTGGTAGACGCCGATCGGACGGCCGAACTGCTCGCGCGTGTTCGCGTGCTCGACGGCGAGTTCCAGCGCCTTCGCGGCAATGCCCACTGCCTCCAGAGCCAGCGAGACGAGCTGCTCGAGCTCGGGCCCGTCCGAGTCGAAGAACTCCGCGCCGCGGTTCGCGCGCCCGGCCTCCTCGAACACGACCGCGCGGTCCATGAAGTCGAGCTCGGCGAGCTCGTCGCGCCCCCAGCCGCCGTTCGCAAGGACGCCGCGGGCCTCGCGCCGCAGCAGCTCCTGGTCCTCGGTGAACGCGAACTGCATCAGCGGCTCCTTGGGAGGCCGAGCACGCGCTCGGCGATGATGTTCCGCAGGATCTCGCTCGTCCCGGCCTCGATCGTGTTGCCGCGGCTGCGCAGCTGCTGGTGGCCCCAGTAGCCGTCGTCCTCGCCGCCGAGGATCTCCATCGCGAGCTTCGTCAGCCGCTGGTTCTGCTCCGACCAGTGCAGCTTCGAGACCGAGCCTTCCGGCCCGGGGATGCCAGTCTGCATCAGGGTCGTCAGCGAGCGGTAGTTCGTGTACTTGAGCGCCTGGAGCTCGATCCACTCCTGCGCGACGCGGTCGCGGATGATCGGGTCGTCGGCGCCGCGCTCCTTCGCGAGCGCGATCAGCCTCGCGACGGACATCTCCAGCGTGCCCGTCAACGCGAACCCGAGCGTGCCGCGCTCGTGGAGGAGCGTCGTCATCGCGACCTGCCAGCCGCCGCCGACCTCGCCAAGCAGGTTGTCGCCGGGAACCTCGACGTCGTTGAAGAAGATCTCGTTGAACTCGGCGTCGCCGGTGATCTGGCGCAGCGGCCGCACCTCGACGCCGTCGGCGTGCATGTCGACGATCACGTACGTGAGCCCCTCGTGGCGCTGGGCGTCCGGGTCGCTGCGGCCGATCATGATGCAGAAGTCGGCGATGTGCGCAAACGACGACCAGACCTTCTGGCCGTTGACGACGAAGCCGCCGTCCTTCGGCTCGACCCGCGTCCGCACCGACGAGAGGTCCGAGCCCGCACCGGGCTCCGAGAAGCCCTGGCACCAGATCTCTTCCGCGCTCAGGATCTTCTGCAGGTGCCGCTGTTTCTGCTCCTCGGTGCCGTGCGCCATGATCGTCGGGCCGGCCATCCCGAGGCCGATCACGCCGATGTGCGTCGGCGCCTCGGTGCGCGCGAACTCCTCGAGCACGATCGCCTGGTGGCTGTAAGGGGCGCTCTTGCCGCCGTACTCCTCGGGCCAGGTCAGGCCGACGAAGCCCGCGTCGTACAGCTTTCGGCTCCACTCGCGCCCGGGCTCGGCGGGCAGGTTCGCCTTGAGCCACTCGCGCACCTCTGCGCGAAAGGCTGCCTCCTGCGGTGAGTCGCGCAGGTCCACGCGTGCGAGTCTACGACGGTCAGTAGCCGAGGTAGCTTTTGCGGACGGACTCGTCCTTCTGCAAGTTCGCGCTCGGGCCGGAGAGCGCGACACGGCCGACCTCGAGGACGTACGCCGTGTCGGCGGTCTCGAGCGCGATGTTCGCGTTCTGCTCGGTAACGAGCACCGTCAGGCCCTCCTTCTCGTTCAGCTCCTTCACGATCCGGAAGATCTCCTGAACGACGAGCGGAGCAAGGCCGAGAGAAGGCTCGTCGAGCAGCATCAGCCGCGGGCGCTGAAGAACCGCGCGGGCGAGCGCGAGCATCTGCTGCTCGCCGCCGCTGAGCGTGCCCGCATCTTGGTTCGCGCGGTCCTCGAGCCAGGCGAAGTGCGAGTAGACCCGGCGCAGGTCGTCCTTGATCGAGCCTCGGCGGGTGTGGGCGCCGAGACGCAGGTTCTCCGCGACTGAGAGCTCGGCGAAGGTGCCGCGCCCTTCCGGGACGTGTGCGATCCCACGGCGGGCGACAGCCTCGGGGCCGCCGCGAAGCGGCATTCCCGCGAACTGGATCTCACCCGAGCGGCGAACCGTGTTCGAGATTGCGCGCAACGTCGTCGTCTTCCCCGCGCCGTTCGCGCCGAGCACGGCCGCGATCTGGCCCTCGTCCACGCGGAGCGTCACGCCGTGCAGCGCCTTGATCGGCCCGTAGCGCGCATGGACGTCGCGAAGCTCGAGCAGCGTCGCCATAGCGTTAATGTCCCAGAAGATGCCCGACCTCGGCGGGAAGATCGCGATCGTCACCGGCGCCGGGCGCGGAATCGGCCGGTCGCACGCCCTTGCCCTCGCGGAAGCAGGAGCGCGGGTCGTGGTGAACGACCTCGGCGTCTCGCTGGTCGGTACTTCGGAGGATTCGCCTGCGCAGGGGGTCGTCGACGAGATCGTGGCTGCCGGCGGGGAGGCGGTCGCCGACGGCGAGAACGTCGCGGACTTCGCCGGCGCCCGGCGGGTCGTCGAGCACGCGGTCGAGGCCTTCGGGCGGCTCGACATCCTCGTCAACAACGCCGGGATCCTCCGCGACCGGATGCTCGTGAACATGGAGGAGGATGAGTGGGATGCCGTGATCGCGGTGCACCTGAAGGGGCACTTCGCACCGACGCGGCACGCGGCTGCGTACTGGCGCGAGCGCTCGAAGGCCGGCGAAGAGGTGCGCGCGCGGGTGATCAACACGGCGAGCCCGTCGGGCGTGTTCGGCAACGTGGGCCAGGCGAACTACGGCGCGGCGAAGGCCGGCATCGCCGGGTTCACTCTGATCGCGGCGCAGGAGCTCGCGCGCTACGCCGTGACCGTCAACTGCATCGCCCCGAACGCGCGCACCCGCATGACCGAGGCGGCGTTCGGCGAGCTGCCGGAGACCGAAGGCTTCGACCCGATCGCGCCCGAGAACAACTCGCCGATCGTGGTCGCGCTGTGTGCCGACGAGGCGCAGGACATCACCGGCCAGGTGTTCTTCGTCTACGGCGGCTCCGTGAACATGCTCCGCGGCTGGGAGGCGGGTGAGCTGTTCGCGAGCGAGACCGGCTGGAACCCCGACGCGCTGCTGGGCGAGCTCCTGGACCGCCTGCCGGAAGGCGCGGCCCCCGCGGGAATGCTCGAAGGGATGCAACGCGCCGGCGGCCAGTCGATGCGCACGCTATGACGACGAGCCTCACGCTTGCGGAGCTCGAGGAGGCGAAGGGCCTCGACCTCGGCACGAGCTCCTGGCACGAGATCGACCAGGAGCGGATCAACACGTTCGCCGCGGCGACGGGCGACCATCAGTGGATCCACGTCGACCCGGAGGCTGCGGCGAACGGCCCCTTCGGCGGAACCGTTGCGCACGGGTACCTGACGCTCTCGCTCCTGCCGATGCTCCTGAGCGAGGTCGTGACGGTCAGCGACGCGGTGATGGGCCTTAACTACGGGACGGAGAAGATCCGCTTCACGGCGCCGGTCCCGTCCGGCTCGCGCGTCCGGCTGCACGCGAAAGTGAATTCGAGCGAGCGCAAGGGGCCGAGCGTCCTCTACCGGATCGGCGTCGAGATCGAGGTCGAGGGACAGGAGAAGCCGGCGCTGGTCGGCGAGGTGGTCTACATGGCGGCGGGGGAACGTTAGCCGCGCGCACGGGCAAAGCCCGCACGCCCTCCATGTCGGCATCGCAAGCGACGCCGAGACGGGCGCACGGACAAAGCCCGCACGCCCTCCATGTCGGCATCGCAAGCGACGCCTTAGGCCGACTGGCCGCCGTCCACGACTAGCGTGTGGCCGGTGACGAAGGACGACGCCTGTGACGCCAGGAACACGACCGCGCCCTTGAGATCATCGGCGCCGCCGAAGCGGCCGAGCGGAATCTTCCGCACGAGCTCGTCGCCGTGGCGGTCGAGGACGAGCTTCGACATTTTGGTCGGAAACCAACCCGGCGCGATTGCGTTGACGCGGATTCCGTGCGGCGCCCACTTGTGCGCGAGGTCGCGCGTAAAGGCGATCACGCCGCCCTTGCTCGCGGTGTAGGAGATCGCGTCCACCTTCCCCGGCAGCGAAGCGCGCAGGCCCGCCACCGAGGCGATGTTGACGATCGAGCCGCCGCCGAGGTCGATCATCATCCGCCCGGCTGCCTGCGAGAAGACGAAGACGCCCGTCAGGTTGACGTCGACGACCTTCTGCCAGCCTTCGAGCGGCATCTCCTCGGCCGGCGCGCCCCAGGCGGTGCCCGCGTTGTTGACCAGGACGTCGAGGCGGCCGAGCTCTTCCATCGTGCGCTCGCACACGGTCTGCACCTGCTCCGGATCGCGCACGTCGCAGCGCATCCCGATCGCCCTGATGCCGAGCTCCGACAGCTCCGCGGCGGCCTGATTGCAGCGCTCGACATCGCGCGCGCAGAGGACGAGGTTCGTGCCGAGCTCGGCCAGCGCCTCGGCCATCTGCCGACCGATACCGCTGCCGCCGCCGGTGACGATCGCCGTCCTGCCGGACAGGTCGAACAGGTCCTGGACCCGCATAGAGGCTGATGCTAGAGCGGCTGAGCCGGCGACACTGAGGACGCCGGCTCAGAGGAAGGGCGGTTACGCGGCGCGGGCGAGGCGCTCTTCGTGGCGCGCCCGCTTGATGATCTCGTCACGGTCTCCGAAGCGCTCGCGCGCCTTGAGCGTCCGGTGCTCGTCCCAGAGGGAGGCGATGCGCTCCTCGAGCTCGTGTAGCTCGTCCGCGAGCGCCTGGTCGTGACCTTCTGACAGGAGATGCCACAGCTCGCCGCGACGCTCGGTGGCGGTGTCGAGCTCGGCGTGGATCTGGTCGAGAGTCTTCATGCTCTCTGAAAACGACCTGACCGGGAAATCCATTCCTCAATCGTCATTAAGAAAGAAGTAAAGAATCACGATGAGCAACCCGACGGCGCCTGCCGCCAGCGCCAGGTCGGTAAGGAGCTCCGAGCTCACCAGGCCGGCTGGAGGGGCCGCCGCACAGCCAGGAAGTGGATCGTGGCTAAGCCGAACACGAATCCGCCGATGTGCGCGAAGAACGCAACGCCGCCTCCCTGCTGCGGGTGCAGCACCGCCCAGCCGCCATCCCAGAGCTGGAAGAGGAACCAGATGCCGAGGAAGAGGACCGCCGGGATCTCACGCAAGAAGATGAGGAAGACCACGATGAAGACGGTCAGGACACTTGCGCGCGGCAACAACACGAAATAGGCGCCGAGGACACCCGCGATCGCGCCCGAGGCTCCCACGTTGGGGATGCTCGCGCCGGCCGCGTCGGAGAACGCGAGCGTCACGGCCGTCTGCGCGGCTGCCGCCGCGATCCCGGCGGCGACGTACCAGAACAGGAAGCGCACCTTGCCCATCGAGTCCTCTACGTTGTTGCCGAAGATCCAAAGGAACAGCATGTTCCCGGCGATGTGGAGCCAGCCTCCGTGGAGGAACATCGACGAGAAGATGCCTTCGTACCAGGCCAGGTGGGGGGTGGGCACGAGGCTCGCGACGCACTCGTGGTCGATCGTGCACGGGTAGTAGCCGTAGTGGCCGACCTCCTTGTCGACCCCGGCCCTGTACTCCCAGAGCCAGATCACGACGTTCGCGACGATCAGGCTGACCGTGACGAGGGGGAACGTCCGCGTCGGGACGTTGTCCTTGATCGGGAGCACGGCCCGCGGAGGCTATGGGATGACGAGCGCCATCAGCGCCTTCTGCGCGTGCAGGCGGTTCTCGGCCTGGTCCCACACCGCGGACTGCGGCCCGTAGAGCACGTCCTCGGTGATCTCCTCGCCGTAGTGCGCCGGGAGGCAGTGGAGCACGATCGCGCCGTCGCCGGCGAGGCGGACGAGCTCGTCGTCGATCCCGTATCCGGCGAGGTCCCCGAGTCGCCGCTCGCGCTCCTCCTCCTGGCCCATGCTCGTCCAGACGTCGGTGTAGAGGACGTCCGCGCCGCTCGCCGCCTCGCGCGGGTCTCGCATCAGCTCGACGCTGCCCCCGGCCTCGCGCGCGATCTCGACGACCGTGGGGTCGGGGTCGTAGCCCTCCGGGGTTGCCGCCCGAAACGGCGCGCCGAGCTTCGCGGACGCGACCATCAGCGACGCGCACACGTTGTTGCCGTCGCCGAGGTACGCGACGGTGACGCCCTCGAGCCGGCCTAGCCGCTCGCGGATCGTCATCACGTCGGCGAGTGCCTGGCACGGGTGGGCGCTGTCGGTGAGGCCGTTGATCACGGGGATCGACGCGTGCCGGGCGAGCTCCTCGACGTCCTCCTGCGCGAAGGTACGGATCATCAGTCCGTCGAGGTACCGCGAGAGCACCGTGGCCGTGTCGCGCAGCGTCTCGCCTCGGCCGAGCTGCAGGTCCGAGGCGGCCAGATAGAGCCCGACGCCGCCGAGCTGCGCGATCCCGACCTCGAACGAGACGCGCGTCCGCGTCGACGGCTTCTGGAAGATCATCCCGAGCGTGCGGCCCGGGAGGAGATGCTGCTCTTCGCGCCGTTGCTGGCGGGCCTTGAGGTCGTCCGCGAGGTCGAGTGCCTGCAGCAGCTCCTCGCCGCTCCAGTCGGCAACACGGGTGAAGTGCCGTCCCTTGAGGCTCTCCGAGATCGCTGCCATTTTCGCTTGCACAGCCTACTTCCGAACGACTTGACAGAGAGGCACTAAGGTTTTATTCTGTCCATCGGTTCAAGGGACGAAAGGAGGGACACCATGGCCACGTTGGTTCGCTGGGAGCCGTTTCGCGAGCTCGCGACGCTCCAGAGCGAGATGAGCCGGCTGATGAACAGCTTCGCCGGCGGGGGCAACGGCGAGGCAGCCGGGAGCTGGGTGCCCGCCCTCGACGTCTGGGAGACCGAAGGGGAGATCGTCTACGCGCTCGACCTGCCGGGCATCCCCGAGGACGACATCTCGCTCGAGTTCGGGGACGGCTCGCTTACGGTCACGGCGGAGCGCCAGCGGAAGCAGGAAGTCTCCGACGACAGGCTCTACCGCTTCGAGCGCCGCTTCGGTACCTACAGCCGCACCTTCGGACTGCCGCAGGGCGTGACCGAAGATGACATCAAGGCCGAGTACCACGACGGCGTTCTCGAGATCCACGTCGCGAAGCCGGAGCAGGTGAAGCCGCGCCGCATCCAGATCGGCAGCGGCGAGAAGAAGACGATTGAGGGCACGGCCGAGAAGAAGGCCTAGCCGGCTTCCTCGTCGGAAAGGGCGGCGCACAGGCCGCCCTTTCGCTACCTGAAGATCGATTCTTCGTGGCCCGCCTGGGCGAGCAGGTCGCGTAAGCGCGTGAGGCCGGCGAACATCCGGCTCTTGACCGTACCGAGAGGCTGGCCGAGGTGCTCGGCGAGCTGCGACTGTGTGAGCCCGCCGTAGTAGCCGAGCTCGAGCGCTTCGCGCTGGTCCGGAGGCAACCGACGCAGTGCCTCTCGGACGATACGCCGCTGGAACCGGAGCGACGCCTCCTCTTCGACGCTCTCAGGCGCAGGAGGCTCGGGCGCTCCTTCGAGCGGGTCGGCGCGACGCCGGTCTTCCCGACGGACGAGATCGACAGCACGCCGGTGCACGAGCGTCAGGATCCACGTGCTCGCCCGCGCACGCTCCGCGAGGAAGCGGTCGGCCGTGCGCCAGACGGCGAGAAACGCCTCCTGGACCGCGTCCTGCGCGAGCGCCTCGTCTCGGAGGATCCGCAGCGCGAGGCCGTAGGCGATCCCGCCGAAGCGGTCGTAGAGCTCGCCCAGCGCCGCGTCGTCGGAGCTCGCCACCAGCGAGAGCAACGCCTCGTCCGAGAGGTGGACCAGATCGCGTCCCATCGACCTTGTGCCCGACGGTACCACCATCGAGTCGTGGAGCATGAGCGCCATCACGTCGCCTCGCTCTGCGCGAGTGGCTTCGTCGTCGGCTGCGTGACGCCACCCGCACGCTCGAGGGTGACGGCGACCACCGAGCCGGGCGGCACCGGGCGCTCGACTTCGAGGACGGAGGTGCCGGCGCTTCCCGGGAAGAGCCCGGCGCGCTCGGCCCGGCCGGAACGGATCACCCAGGCCTCGTAAGTCTTGCCGGCCGGTGCGCGCTGCAGTGCCACGGCGAGCGCCGCGTCCCCATTGGGTGCAACAGCGACGCTGCCCGCCCGGCCCATGGAGACCAGTCTCGCCCCCGGCTGCGACAGGACCTTCTCGAGCGGGTCGCTCGAGTTGGACAGCGTGGCCGCCCAGATTCCGAAGACCACCGCAGCGCAGGCGGCGACCGCCGCGGCCGCGCCGATCGGGATCGTCCAGCGCCGGCGCCGGTTGAGGGGAACGACGTTGGGCCGCTCGGCCCGGGCCTGATCGAGGATCCGTTCCTTCAGCTCGGGCGGCGGTGGTGCGGCGCTCTTCGCGCCGTAGGCAAGCATCGCCGCGGCCTCACGGAGACCGGCGAGGTCCTCGCGGCAGCGCTCGCAGTGCGCCAGGTGCTCCTCGAAGTTTCGCTCCTCTTGCTCGTCGAGAGCATCGAGCGCGTACGGCGCGACGAGCGAGTGCGGGTCGTCCGCCATCAGAAGAAGTATGGCGCGAGGTCGAGTGCGCCAAGGCTGTACCAGGTGCCGAACGCGAGGCTGAACAGTGCGAGCGCCGGCGCCAGGCGGTCGAACGAAGCGCGGAGCGGGGCCGACGCGAGCGCACGCCCGAAGCCGGTCGAGAGCACGGCCATCGAGAGCGCGGTGCAGAGCGCGAAGATCGCGAGCGCGACCAGGGCGAGCGCCCGGTCGTGGATCGCGGCGAGCAGCAGGATCCCGACGCCGGCGCTGCCGCCGGTGCCGTGCACGAGGCCGATCCCGAAAGCCTGCGCGGGGCGGCGGGTTCCGTTGAGGCCGTGTGGGTGCGCGTGCACTCGGAACATCCCGCGCCGCCAACGGACGAGCAGCCAGATCGCGAGGCCGGCGATCAGCACGCCGACCGAGGTCTCGGCTGCCTGCTGCACCGGCTCGGGGAGGTACGCCTTGAAGAGCACCATCGGCGCGCCGAACAGGAACAGGCTCGTGGCGTGCCCGAAGCCCCACGAAAGACCGAGCCTTGCCGCCGCCTTCGTCGCGCGCTCCTCGGTGCCCGCGATCAGCGTCGTAACGGCCGCGAGGTGGTCGGGGTCGGTCGCGTGCCGGAGGCCGAGCAAGATCGCGACGAGTGCGACCACGAGCAGCGTCGTCCCGTCGGAGAACCCCGCCACCCAGGTGTCGAGCCCGAGCATCTCAGGTCACCTTCGGGAAGGCGCGGACGGTCATGGCGAGGCCGGCGACGAGAATCACGAGCGCGCTGGCAGCGGGGAGGAGCGCGACGAGCCGACCGTCGAAGCTGCGGCGGCGGAAGACGTTGCGGGCGAGGACCGCGACGAGCCCGATCCCGGTGATGCTGAGCGCCAGGCCGGCGCTGAACGCCAGGATCAGGACGAGCCCGAACGCGACCCGGTGGAGCGAGATCGCCGCCAGCAGGACGACGAGGGCCGAGGGGCAGGGCAGCAGGCCGCCGGACACGCCGACGGCGAACAGCGAGCGGAAGCTCGTTCCGGCCTCGGGCTGGCGATGGTGGTGGTGGTGGCCGTGCGCATGTGCGCGCCGGTGCAGCCAGCGGGCCCGTAGGACGGCTGCGCCGATCCCCACGACGAGCAGGCCGGAGACGAGGTTCAGCCATGGGTACAGCTGGTCCGGCACCACGAACTGCGAAAGCGCGAGTGTCACGAGCCCGAGCGCGAACACGCCGATCGTGTGCGTGACCGTCACGATCAGCCCGAGCAGCGCCGCGTGGCGGGGGGTCCCGCGCTGGCCGACGAGGTACGCGGTCACGATCGTCTTGCCGTGGCCTGGCGAGAGTGCGTGCGCCGCGCCCCAGAAGAGCGCTGCGGCGAGCGAGGCGAGGATCACGAGCGCGCTCAGGTGCGAGCGGCCGACGAGCGAGGCGAACCCCGCGTCGGCGACCCGGTCCGAGGCTTGGAGCAGCTTCCCGTGCGAGAGTGCCGGCGGCACGTCCGGTCCGCTGCCGGGCGCGACGTTCGCCGTAACGGAGGTCACGTCGAGCGGGCCGGAGAGCATGTCCTTTGGGTAGGCGCGGAGCTCGTCGCTCCGGCTCGGCGTGCGGGCGCCGACCACGATCTCCTTCCAGCCGATGCGGCCCGAGTAGTTGGCGTCGCGGTAGGCGAGGCGCACCGGCCCGGCGAGCTTCGGACCGGCGAGCACGACCTCGAGCCGCGTTGTCCTCAGCCCGCCGGCGCCCGGCGGGTGGGCGAGCGCCTGCCCGAGCGGGACCAGCCGAGCGGGCCGCCCCGCGAGCGTCAGGTGCGCGTCGGCGGCGATCCGGCGCGCGTAGGCGACGGGGTCGATGTGGCCGGCCTGGAAGGTCGGGATCTCGGCCATGTCCAGCACGTAGAGCACGTAGATCCGCTGGCCCGAAACCTCGACGCGGCTGAACCGGTTGATGGTGAAGTTGCCGAGCGGGTGCGCGAAGGCGGCTGCCGGAGCGGCCAGTGCCGCGAACGCCACTGCGAGCAGGACGAGACGCCTCATCGCAGCGCCCTCCTGGCGTCCGGCGCCCAGAGGAGCGAGAAGTGCGGGTTCAGGTGCAGCGCGCGCCGCAGGAAGGCGTTTCCAGCCGCGCGGTGGCCCAGGCACCGCTCGATCATGCCGCGATGGAACAGCTTGAGCGCGTCGAGCGTGCCGAGGCGTAGTGCATGGCGCGACCAGTCGAGCGCCTCGGCGCAGCGCCCGTTGCGTGCGAGCGCCCAGGCCAGCACGTCGTCCCCGTCGACGCTCGGGCGGTCGGCGTGGGCCCGCCGGGCGAGCGCGAGCGCGTGACCGAGGCCGATGCCGTGGTCGACGTCGAAGAGCGCCGTCTCGAGGTCGGCCTTGACGCCGTTCGCGACGAAGAGACGGTGGATGACGCCGACGAGCGCGTACTGCCGGTGCGCCGCTGCGAGATTGCCCTCAGCACGGTAGAGGTCGCCCAG
>JBKPLR010000042.1:0-12872 GCA_046731695.1 Actinomycetota bacterium | reverse complement strand
TCGCTGAACGTCTCGCAGAGAAGCAGCGTTCCGTCCGGCGACGGGCTCCCGCAGGGGTTGAAGAGCCCGGGATATTGCCCGTCGATGTCGCGGAACGTCGCGTCGTCGGGGTTGATGATCCGCGAGCCGCCGCCGGGCAAGTCGCAGCAGGTCGCGATGTGGGCGCCGTCCGGGAACCAACGTGGAAACTCGCCGACGTCCGTCGGACCCTGTATGAGCCGCTCCCCGCTGCCGTCCGGGTTGACAACGTAGACCTGCGTGTCGCCGAGCGTCGGATTGGACCGCGCGAACGTGATCTGGCCGTTGAACCCACGTGGGGCTGCCGCCGCGCTCGCGCTGATCGCCGCGATCGCTATCAGGCCCATCAACAAAGTGGTTAGCCGTCGCATCTCTCCCCTCCTGTTGTGAGGGAGCCGATGCCGCCGCCTGCCGCAGCGCCTGGCTTCGCTACCGAGGCGGTACCGTTCTCCTCCGGTTAGCCGCGCTAGCTTGCTACGGCCCGGTGAGAAGTTCAAGTCTCGCTCTGCTCGCGTCGCCGTCCGGCTCCAGAGGCGATGGGAGTCCGGGCGCGGCCCCGCCGGGTTCCAGGCTCAGGAACTGAGACACACACGACGCGCGGCGAGCGCACTCACTCGGCCGGCAGTCAGCCGCAATGCTCAGATCGTCTCAGGATCTCTGGACCTCTGTGTGGGCTCGTCGGTGCTCTCGACCGCTGAACTGAGTGGGGCGGTCGGTGCTGCGGTGCCGACCGTCCCACTCAGGAGTCGGGGCAAGACGATTCGACTCTGCGGCTTAGTCGACGTCCCCGGCCGGGAGAGGTGACCGTTGCCCGACTCGCGCTAGTAGTTCGGCAGCGCGATCGTTTCCCCCTTACGGATGAGCTGATCGTCCGGCGCATACGAGGAGAGCCCGTCCGGCTCGTGAGTTGTGGCCGCACTTCGTTTCTAAACGCACATAATTCGTGCTGCGAGCGACCTTCCCGTTTGCCGATTCCTTGACTATCCCCGCCTGCGCCGGTGGTATCTACGAACAGAGATTCGCTGGTTCGCACGGTGGGGGCGACGGGCAGGTCTCGGGGAGAGGGGAGAGCGAACCTACCCATCGCCTTCAGATCGGGTCCGGAAGCGGGCTTGCGGCAGTCCGCGTGCTTTGACCCGGTCCGAGAATCCACTGGGCCGCTGGTGGACCCCAGCGATTGACGCACACAGGCAGGAGAATGCAAGTCCTGGCGGCCCACGCTTTGCGCTCTAAGCGTCAATTTCAGATGGGAAGTTCCACCACGAAGCGACCGCCCGCGCGTTCTGCATTTGCTTACGGCGGTAGGCCGTGGCTCCGTTCGTGCAGGGCTTGCACGCGGCCTCGCACCAGCCGTCGTGTACTTCGCCGAAAAGGTTGACCGGCGAAGCTCGACTCGGCGCACTTGGACGGCATCCGACGATGGGCCGAACCTTCCTTTAGGGTCGTTTGGGCAGCTATCGGGCAGCGCCGACTGACCCCGCGGCGAACAGTCCCGAGAGAAAAGCCCCGCACTAGCGAGGCTTTTCAATCCATCGGGGCGCCGAGTTTTGAACTCGGGACCTCTAGTCCCCCAGACTGTTGCAGCGGTCGGGCGGGGTGTGTTGGCGAGTGGCGGGAAGTGGCCGATGTGCAGGAGTTTTCGTTCCCCCTTGGGGGATAGGGCCGCTTCCCTCCGCGAGCGGGTTTTCAGCCGTTTGTGTCCGGAGTGTGTCCGGCGGGGCGGGGAAGACGAGAGCCGAGCGGCAGGATGGGATTTCCAACGACTCGGCTCCCTGATCGAACCGTTATTTCACGGTAACCGTGAAGCACTCACTCGTGAGAACCGTTCCGTCGGTGCCAACGACGCGGAAGCTCACGTCAAATTTCGCTCCTTCCACGAACAGGGGAAAAGCGGGTGGGCCCCGCAGGACCTCGTAGTGGGCCGTGCCCGCTCCCCCAGCCGAGGTCGTGAAGGCTGGAGTAAAGGGGGCGAAGGTTGGATTCGTGCAGATGCCGTCCGCAATGAAATCGACGTTGCGAGACGCGGTGAATACCGTGTTCGGTGCTGCGCCGTGGATGTTGACTGTTATCTGCACGTCAAATTGGTTCAGTCCCACATTCCTGGCCGTGGTCGAGAATGCAATGTTTCCGCTGCCCTGGCCGCTGATCGCACTCAGACTGTGGTGCGTGAAAGGATCCGCTCGCGCGAAACCCACGACTGTCACCGCCAACACGGTAGCGGTACCTGCCACTAGTAATCTCCGCATCTTTGCTCTCCCCTCGTGCCCTGAACGTTCCTGCCACAGTAGTAAGTGGCCGATGTAACTAATCCCCGAGTGTAACGCCTTCGTTGAGTTCCCGCGCTGCACGGAGCGACTACCCAGACGAGTAGTCAAATCGGCGAACAAAGGGAAGTCCGGCGTTCCCGGCGGCGTCTATTTAAAGAGCGGCCGAGGCGGCTGTGCGCTCGCGCTAGGGGAGAGGCCGACGTCCGCGTCTCGGCCGCGGATTTGAAGACACGAAAGGCCTGGGCCAAGGCGCGTCCGCGGGCGGGGGAGAGAGAGCCACCGGCACGCGGACACGGACGCAAATGCTCACGGAAAGCTGGGCGATGCATCCTCGCCTTGGCCGCTGGTCCCTAGCGTACGCCGATTTGCCGTGGCGCGTTTGTTGAATCCCGCTCGAACGAACGCGAGTTCTCCTTGTTCGGAGAAACCGACTCGTACGTCTTCTAGTAAACGCCTTCAAGCCAAGCATCCTCTGCCGACCACGTGTGAACCTGGCCGCAATGCGGACACTTGACCGTTTGATCGCTGAAGTTGCCGATCTCGAAGGAGGCAGCATCGATTGCAAATTCCGGCCGGGCGTCTCGCTGTTCGAGCTGGCGCGCTTCATGGGCACGTCCGTCGACCAGATCGACAAGACCTACGGCCATCTCCTGCCGGAGGCGATCAGTAGAACGCGGACGGCGCTAGACGCGTTCGTAGCTCGCGACGCGGCTACACGAGTTCAAGAGCGATGAGGCGTACCGTCGCGATCGTGAGGACGGCCGTCATCGCGATGAGCCAGCGCGTCTGACGGGCGACGTCACGGCGAAGCAACTCGTGTCGATACCACTCGAGCCCTTCCTGCGCGTTCTTCGCGATCTCGTTGTAGCGCGCTCGGATTTCAGTGCCGCTCATCGCTTCCAGCTGCTCGATTGTCGGGGCCATTCGGGCTTCCTCCCACCGGCGTTTGTGCCCGGAATGCGCCCACCGAAGAGGCCGATTCTCGGACTTCGGACATGCGAAAACCCCGCCTCAGGGGGCTTTCTGCTCATCGGGGCGCCGAGATTTGAACTCGGGACCTCTAGTCCCCCAGACTAGCGCGCTAACCAGGCTGCGCCACGCCCCGTGGATCGCAGTCTAGCGGCGGACAGTCGTTCTCACCTGGACGCCGCGATGGCCCAGCGTCGAGGGATGGAAACGGGTCGCGGAGCTGACGAACGCGGAGAGTCTGAACGCCCCTGCTGCCTTCGGTCTCACCGCCACGGTCACGATTTGGCGAGTGTGCGCAGGCATCGTCCGCAACGCGCAACCGAACGAAATGACCGGCGAGCTTCCCGACGCGAGCTTCTGGCAGTTCTTGCCTTTTAGAGACAGCAGCACGAGCACCCGGCGCGTCGAGGTCCCGGTGCGGCCGATCTGGCCGCTGAGGCGAACGCCCTTGGCCGCGTTAGGCCCGTTATTCTGGACGAAAACCGTGTAGGTGAGCCGCATTCCGACTGCGACCGGGTCCGGGCGGTCTCGACCGGCGAGCGAGAGGTCGGCCAGCCGGCTCGCAGGCGCCGCTAGGGCTGCGCCTGCGAATGCAAGAACGGCGAGCGGAAGCAGAAGTCGTCTCACATCTGTCGGATCGGCCTGCCCGAGCGCAACCTCAACCCTTGACGACTCCAAGCGGCTCGAGCTGGGCTACCCGCCGCGCCAGGCCCGCGCGCTCGACGACCTCGACGACCCGCTCGACGTCCTTGTAGGCGAACGGCGCCTCCTCGGCGAGGCCGGCGTTGGAGGGGCAGCGGACGACGATCCCGCGCTCCTCGAGCTGCCTCCGCAGATCTTTGCCCTGGATCTGCTTCTTCGCCGAGGTGCGGCTAAGGCGGCGGCCGGCGCCGTGGCAGGTCGTCCCGAAGGAGCGCTCCATCGAGCCCTGCGCACCGGCGAGGACGAAGCTCGAGGTTCCCATGCTCCCGGGGATGAAGACCGGCTGGCCCGGGAACGCGCGCGTCGCTCCCTTGCGGTGGACGAGGACGTCCAGTCCGCCGTGCGTCTCGGGCTTCGCGACGTTGTGTGCGACGTCGTAAATCTGCCGCGTGCCCTCGGCGGCCTCGGTCCCGAGCACGCGACCGACTGCTGCGCGGACGCGGTTCGCGATCTCCTGGCGGTTCGCCCACGCGAAGTTCGCAGCTGCCGCCATCGCCGCGAGGTATCCCTGGCCTTCCGGGCACGAAGCCGGTGCGCAGGAGAGCTGGCGATCTGGGAGCTCGATGCCGTACTTGCCGAGGACCGCGTCCATCTGCCGTACGTGATCGGAGCACACCTGATGGCCGAGCCCGCGCGAGCCCGAGTGGATGAGCACCGTGAGCTGGTCTTCGCCCAGGTCGAAGTCGGCGCCGAACAGCCGGCTGACGCGCTGCAGCTCGACGAAGTGGTTTCCGGAGCCCATCGTCCCGATCTGGCCGCGGCCGCGCTCCTGGGCCCGTTCGGAGACCGCGGCCGGGTCGGCCCCCTCGAGGCGGCCCTGTGACTCGGTGTTCTCCACATCGTCGTGGCGTTCGGCGACCACGCGCGAGCCTTCGCGCAGGACTCGTTCTAGGTCGGCGCGCAGGCCCGATTCCTTGCCCGCGCCGACCGGGATCGCCCGTGAGAGCTCGTGGACGAGGGGCTCTCGCCGCTCGCCCAGCTCGGCCTCGGTCAGCGGGAGCGCCAGGAGTCGGACGCCGCAGTTGATGTCGTAGCCGACGCCGCCGGGCGACACGACGCCGTCGGGCAGCTCGGTGGCCGCGAGGCCGCCCACCGGAAAGCCGTAGCCCTGGTGGATGTCCGGCATCGCAAAGGCGGCATCGACGATCCCGGGCAGCGTCGCGACGTTCTGGAGCTGCTCGAGCGACTTGTCGGCCGCGATCGCGTCGAGCAGCTCCCGGTCGGCGAACACGCGCGCGGGGACCCGCATGTGCCCGACCGCCGGGATCTCCCAGAGCGTTTCGTCGACTTGACGCAGCTCAGACATCGAGCACCACCTTCGCGCGCCAGCCGTCGCCGGCCGGCTCGAACTCGAGACCATGGTAGGTGACCGCCTTCACGAGCGGCCGCGGCTCTCCCAGCCTCCCCTGCACGGTGGCTTCCAGTCCATCGCCCAACGTGATCTCGGCCTCCTGAGGAATGAAGCCGTCGGTCTCGGCGAGAAACACGAGCTCCTCGAGCCACTGGACGAGCAATGCGCCGCGATCGGGCGCGTCCACGCGCACGTGCCTGGACTCCCGCAGTCCCGAGCCGCCGTCGAGGAGCTCAGCGACGGCCTTCATCGCGTCCTCGAGCACCTCCTGCTGCGAGGCGGCCTCGACGTGGAGCTCCACCTCCGCCGTGTGGTCGACCCAGCGGTAGCTCACCGGAAGACGTCCGCGCTGCAGCCGAAGACGAGCGCAGCGTGCACGTCGCCGGGTTCGACCCCGGCGAGCGACGAGTGCTCGAGGTCCACCTCGACGTCGGGCCAGCTCTCGAGCCCGAGGGCCGCCGCTCCTTCGTCGGCGCCGCAGCAGAGGAGCGTCGAGACCGAGATCACGTTTCGGCGGCCAGTACGGCGCCGGGCGGTCCCCTCGAGCTCGCGCAGCTCTTCAAGCGGGTCGATGCGCACATTGGAGTCGGAGCCGATGCAGATCCCGATCCCGCGCTCGCAGATCTCCTCGGCCGGAGCGAAGCCGTCGCCGAGGTTCGCCTCGGTCGTGGGGCAGATGCAGACACGGGCGCCGGCCTCCGAGAGAAGGTCGAGCTCGTGCGCGTCCGCGTGCGTAGCGTGGATCACGGTCGCGTGCGGGCCGAGGCAGCCGGTCTCGGCAAGCAGCTCGATCGGCCTGAGGCCGTACTCGGCGACGCACTCGTCGATCTCCCGCTGCTGCTCGTCCGCGTGGACGTGGAGCGGCAGGCTTTCCGCCGCGGCGTAACGGCCGAGCTCCTCGAGCCACTCGCGCGGGCACGCGCGCACGGAGTGGGGGGCAAGCCCGACGCTGACCCCCGTCTCGCGAACGGCCTCGAGCTGCTCCAGGTACTCGGCCGGCGAGGCCTGGCGAGAGCGCCCCAGGCCGCCGCGCCCGTACGCCGACAGCAGCAGCACCAGCGTGATCCCAGCCTCGGCGGCGGCTTCCACGGCTGCGTGCGCCTCCGGCAGCCCGAGGTAGTGGAACTCCCCGACGGCCGTGTAGCCGGCCGCGAGCATCTCGAGGTAGACCTGGACGTAGCCGGTGCGGACCTGTTCCGGAGATAGTCCCCCGGCCAGATCCAGCATTGCCTCGCGCCAGCCCCAGAAGTCGTCGCCCTCCGTCCGGCCGCGCAACGCGCGCTGGAACGCATGGCTGTGCGCGTTGACGAACCCAGGCAGGCTGAGGTTCTCCGCCACCGCCGTATCCTTTCAGCATGCGGTGGATCCCCAACGCTCTGACGATCGCGCGGCTGGCGATGATCCCCGTCTTCGTCGCGCTCCTGCTCTCGTCGGACGGCGGCCATAGCTGGGCCGCGGCCATCGTCTTCGGGGTCGCGGCGATCACCGACCAGATCGACGGCTGGGTCGCCCGCCGCTGGCATGTCGAATCGGAGTTCGGCAAGGTCGCCGACCCGCTGGCCGACCGCCTGATGATCGACGCCGCGGTGATCCTCCTCTGGCACGCTGGGCGGCTGCCCTGGGTGGCGCTCGCGATTCCGGCGCGTGACGTAGCGCTCGTTGCCGGGTACAAGCTCGTCGTGGAGCGCGGCTACGACTTCTCCGTCAACCTCGCCGGCAAGGCGGCGACCTGGCTGCTGTACGCCTCGCTGGCGTTCGTCATGGTCACGCGCGAAGGCACCGGCTGGCCGCTCTGGATCTTCTGGGCGGGCTTCGGTCTCGCGGTCGTCTCGCTCGCCGGCTACCTGCTCAAAGCCAGGCGGGAGGTGCGAACGGCGTGAAGGCCGTCGTGATGGCGGGAGGGGAGGGCACGCGGCTGCGTCCCCTGACCTCGAACCAGCCCAAGCCGATGGTGCCGATCGTCGGCAAGCCGTGCATGGAGCACATCCTCGAGCTCCTGCAGCAGCACGGCTTCAACGAGGTGATCGTGACCGTCGCCTTCATGCCGCAGGCGATCCGGACGTACTTCGGCGGCGGTGAGTCGCTCGACCTGGGGATCGAGTACTCCGTCGAGGAGTCGCCGCTCGGCACGGCCGGCTCGGTGCGCCTCGCGAGTGGCGTGCTCGACGAGCCCTTCCTCGTCATCTCCGGAGACGCGCTCTGCGACGTCGACCTCTCGGCGCTCGTGCGGTTCCACCGCGAAAAGGAGGCCGCGGTCACGATCGGCCTCAAGTCCGTGGACAACCCGCTCGAGTTCGGGATCGTCGTCACGGACGAGGACGGGCGGATCGAGCGATTCCTCGAGAAGCCGAGCTGGAGCCAGGTCTTCTCGGACACGATCAACACGGGGATCTACGTGCTCGAGCCCGAAGTGCTGCGCCACGTGCCCGCAGACCGTCCGTACGACTTCTCCAAGGAGCTCTTCCCGCTCCTGCTCGAGATGGGGCGGCCGCTGTACGGCCACGTCTTCGACGGCTACTGGCAGGACATCGGGAACCTCGACCAGTTCCGGCAGGCGAACTTCGACGCGCTCGACGAGCGGGTGCGGCTGAACGTCCCGGGAATCCGGCTGCGCGGGAACCTGTGGCTGGGGGAGGGGGTGGAGGTAGACGACCTCGCGCAGATCGAGGGGCCGGCCTTCGTCGGCAACTACTGCCGCATCTCGCCCGACGCCTCGGTCGGCGCCTACTCCGTGCTCGGGGCGAGCGTGACGCTGCTCGAGCGCGCCAACACCGAGCGCTCGGTGATCGACGCCTCGACTCACATCGGCCGCAGCGCCCGCGTCCAGGGCGCCGTCGTCGGCCGCAACTGCGACATCCGCGCGCACGTGCACGTCCAGGAGGGAGCCGCGATCGGCGACGAGGTCAAGCTCGGCGCCCAGAGCGCGGTGCTTCCGGGCGTCCGGATCTACCCGCACAAGGAGGTCGAGAGCGGCTCGCAGATCCACGAGAGCCTGATCTGGGAGTCGCGGACGTCGTCGCACCTCTTCGGCAAGGACGGGGTCTCCGGGCTCGTGAACGTTGATCTGACGCCGGAGACGGCCGTGAGGCTTGCCGCGGCCCTCGGAACGGCTCTGGAGCGCGGAGCGCGCGTCGTGGCCAGCCGCGAGTCCCCGGCTGCGTGCCGGATGCTCAAGCGGGCGATGATCTCGGGGCTCACATCGACCGGCGTGGAGGTCGCCGACCTGCGCGTCCTGCCCGCGGCCGTCGGCCGCCACCTGCTGAAGACGCAGGGCTACGACGCCGGCTTCCACGTCGGTGTCAGCCTCGCCGACCCGGAGATGCTCCAGATCCGCTTCCACGAGCAGCCCGGCATCACGTTGACGCCCGCGATGCAGAAGGAGGTCGAGAAACACTTCACGCGCCACGAGCTGCGGCGTGTGGCCTACAACGCCGTCGGCGACGTGAGCTACCCGGCGAGGGTGCGGGAGAGCTACGCCCAGGATCTCCTGGCGAGCCTCGACGTCGACGCGATCCGCGGACACGGCTTCCGCCTCGTCGTCGACTACGGCTACTCCGCCACGTCGTTCGTCCTGCCGCTCGTGCTGGGCCCGCTCGGCGTCGAGGCGGTCAGCGCCCATGCGTTCTCGTCGGAACGCACGGAGGCATCGGCCACGCTCCGCGAATCAGTCGGCCAGGCAAAGCGCCTCGTCGGTGCGATCGGCGCCGATCTCGGCGTCGTCTTCGACCGGGCAGGAGAGCGCCTGTTCCTGATCGACGAGCGGGCCCGGGAGATCCCCGTCGAGCAGACGCTGCTCCTCTTCCTGCGCCTGATGGGCTCGAACGGCCGCAACGGCAAGCTCGCATTCCCGATCACGGTCACGAGCCGCGTCGAGCAGATGGTGAAGGGAAGCGGTCTCGAGGTGATCCGCACGCCTGCCTCACTCGCCGAGCTGACCAAGGCCGCCGCCGAGGACGACGTCATCTTCGCCGGCGCGGTGGGCGGCGGCTACGTCTTCCCCGAGTTCCTCCCGGCCTACGACGCGGTCGCGAGCCTCTGCAAGCTCCTGGAACTGCTGGCGCCGGTGCAGAAGCCCCTCTCGGACCTCGTCTCGGAGCTTCCGGCGAGCACCCTCGTCCACCGGCAGGTCCCGTGCCCGTGGTCGCTGAAGGGCACGGTCATGCGCGTTCTGACCGAGCGAATGCGCGACCGCAAGGTCGACCTGCTCGACGGGATCAAGGTCTTCGACAAGCGGGGCTGGGCCCAGGTCCTGCCCGATCCGGACGAACCGCTCGTCCACGTGTACGCGGAGGGCCAGACGGAGGAGGACTCGATGGCCCTCGAGGCCGAGCTCCGCGGGCTCGTCGAGGAGATCATGCAGACCGACGAATCAGGAGCGCCCGTAGTCTCAAGCTGAGGTTGACCCTTCGGTCTTATGCCACGTAGACTAGGAACCGCCCGCTCCTCGACGAAAGGCTCTCCGTGGAACCGTTTCCCGATCTTGCCGCTCTCTCCGACGACGACCTGAAGCAGCTCATCGACGAGCTGACGAAGGAGGAGCAGGAGGTCTCGTACCGGCGCCGGATCCTGCACGGCAAGATCGACCTGCTACGTGCGGAGCTGCAGGCGCGGCTGCGGGAGACCGGGGGGAAGAGCGTCCTCGAGCAGGTTGACGTCGACCGGCTCGCGGCGATCCTCGCCGGCAAGGCGGCCCCGCCCAGCGAGGAATGAGCCACATCTACTGCCCGGAGTGCGGCTTCCGGAACCCGGAAGCCGCCAATTACTGCTCCAAGTGCGGCGCCCTGCTCGTGAAGGACGAGCCGGGCTCGGAGACGACGATGAGTTATACGCCCGAGGAGGGAAACAACGACGCCTCTCCGACCCTGGAGGAGCTCGATACCGAGGGCCCGGCCCTCGTCGTGCGCTCCGGGGGCGGCCGCGCAGGCGAGCACTTCGTGCCGCAGGGCGACCGGACGACGATCGGGCGCTCGCCGGACTGCGACATCTTCCTCGACGACGTGACGGTGTCGCGGAAGCACGCCGTGCTGATGCGGCGCGACGGCGACTTCTTCATCGAGGACCAGGGCAGCCTCAACGGCACGTTCCTGAACCGGAAGCGGATCGAGTCGGGGAAGCTCGAGAACGGCGACGAGCTCCAGATCGGCAAGTACAAGCTCACCTTCCTGGAGAAATGAGCACCGCGCAGGCGACAGCAGCAGCGCAGGAACGCCGACAGCTTCACACGATCGGCGCCGTCTGCCGGCGGCTGCAGGCAGAGTTCGCCGACATCTCCATCTCGAAGATCCGCTACCTCGAGGACCAGGGCCTGCTCGCGCCGCGGCGCACGCAGAGCGGCTACCGGCTCTTCAGCGAGGACGACGTCGAGCGGCTCGAGACGATCCTGCGGCTCCAGCGCGACGAGTTCCTGCCGCTGCGGGTGATCCGCCAGGAGCTTGCCTCGCCGTCGGGGGCCGGGAAGGAGCGCCGACGGCGCCGCGCGGTGCGTATCGCCGACCCCGAGGACGAGCTCGACCTGGGGGAGCTCTGCGAGCGCGCGGCAATCACCCCGGAGCTCGCGCGCGAACTGGAGGAGTTCGGGCTGCTCCAGTCGCGGCGCGAAGGGAGCGAGCGCTACTACCAGGCGGGGGACGTCGACGTCGCCGTGGCGTGCGCCAAGCTCTCGCGCTACGGGCTGACCGCGCGTCACCTGCGCACCTTCCGCACCGCGGCCGACCGCAAGGCGGGGCTGCTGCACCAGCTCGTCGCGCCCGCGCTGCGCTCGAGGAATCCCGAGCGGCGGGAGACGGGGATTCAGGAGCTCCAGACCCTAGCCGAGGTCGCGCAGGAGCTCTCGCAACTGCTCTTCTGGCGGGACCTCCGCCAGCTCGTCTCGCATTGAGCGCGGAAGACCTCAAGGCGAAGATCCGCGACGTCCCGGACTTTCCGGAGCCCGGGATCGTCTTCAAGGACATCATGCCGCTGCTCGCCGACGAGGCGACCTTCCGGGAGACCGCTGAACTGCTCGCCGAGTGGATCGAGCCGCGCAAGCCGGACGTGATCCTCGGGGCGGAGGCGCGCGGCTTCATCCTCGGTGCGGCCTTGGCGTACGAGCTCGGCTGCGGCTTCGTGGCCGCCCGAAGGCCCGGGAAGCTCCCCTGGAAGACCGTGAGCGCCACGTACGCGCTCGAATACGGCGAGAACGCCCTGGAGCTCCACGCCGACGCGATTTCGCAGGGACAGCGCGTCCTCGTGCACGACGACGTGCTTGCGACAGGCGGCACAGCCAAGGCGATCTGTGATCTCGCCACGCAGCTCGGCGGCGAGATCGTCGGCGTCGCCTTCGTGATCGAGCTGGCGTTTCTCGAGGGCCGCCAGCACCTCGAGCAATACGACGTTCACTCGCTGATCACGTACTGAGGGCTACGTTTCGGCGTCCGGGGCGCCGATTACAAAGGGACCGATGTACGACGTCTTCACGACCCGCTATGCCTTTTCATGCCCCGAGCGTGGAGAGGCCCGGGTCGCGCTGTCGTCGTTCCGCCGGATCGAGCAGCTGCCGGGCGCGGTGCATCCGGCGGTCTTCGGAGTCGACTTCGACTGCGGCTGCGGCGAGCAGCATCCGGGGCTCGTCTCGCACGACGAGCTCGACTGGGCGCCCTTGGGCCTGCAGGAAGGCGTCTTCCTGAACCTGATGACCGCGAAGCTCGACCCGCTCGAGGACGAGCTCGCCGATCTCGCGGCGAGCCGGATCCAGGCGGGGGAGTGGCCGTGGAGCTTCTTCTGCTACCCGGAGGAGCGACCGAGGCCGATCTTTCCGTCGTCGTTCTTCCTGCTCGCGCCCGCCGAGGACGGCACGAGGGTCGGCATCGCCGTCCGCTGCCCGGTCTGCGACAAGGTCTCGGTGAACCTCGTTTCGGCCGAGCACGTCGACCTCCCGTTCCACAACGACGCCGAGATCGGGGTCGTCGAGCACGTCTTCCGGGCCGACGCAGAGCGGGCGCTCGAGGAGTTCAGAAGCGAGCTCTACTCGGGCACGTTCGACGCGCGCCGCCTCACACTTCAGTAGGGCGGATTCAAAGTCTGCAACGGGGGTACGGGACCGCCCGGAGGTGGTGACATGTATGGCTTGACACGCGGCACTGTGACGCTGATCGGTGTCGCCGTCGCCGGTCTCCTGATCTGGCTCGCGACGCAGATCAACGACCACTCGACCGGCGGCTACTGGGCGGTTTACGGCCTGCTCGCGGCCGCCGGGCTGACGATGGCCCTCTCGCAGCTGCTCGGCGGCTGGACGAAGTGGGGGTGGCCGCGGCTCTCGGTGAACGTGCTCCTGATCGCCTTCATCCCGACCTTGATCGCCGCGGGCTGGGTGATCGTCGCGCACCAGCCCCACGGAAACTGGTTCCGCGACCACGTCCTCAACTGGTCGGACGACATCGGGATCCTCGGCCTCGTCCGCGATCTCACCGAGTACGTCTCGGTGCTCGCGTTCGGGATCGGGCTGGTCTTCGGCTTCTCGTTCGACACGTCGGGGCCGGTCGCGTACGGGCCCTTCGGGCGACGCAGGCGCGCAGCGGCGGTTCCGG
>JBKPLR010000041.1:0-10835 GCA_046731695.1 Actinomycetota bacterium | reverse complement strand
CGCGAGATAACAGGTGCCGACCTGCGTGCGAGGAAGAACCACGCGCACCCTCAGGCCTGCCCTGATGCGCGAGCGGAAGCGCGCCGCGGTGATGACCGTCGGCGCGACGCCGGTCGAGTTCGCCCGCAGCAGCACACGCTTCACGGTGATCCACCGTCGGAGCGCAGGGCGATAGCGCTGGAAGCTGGCGAAGTGCCCGGCGAAGCTCTCCGCTGCGAAGACGCGCAGCGAGTAGCGGTGCCGAGCGACCCGACCGAGACGCAGGCGCGGTCGGGCCTTGACCGAGACCACGTTGCTCGTCGAGCTCTTGAACTTGACCTTGTAGGTGGTGTTCTTCAGCGGCTTGGCCTGGGAGCTGTAGGCACCACCGCTCGTCGTCGTGACGGTGGCGATCTTCGTCGCCGCCGACTGCCCGCACTGCTGTGCCAGGACCTGCAGCGACTGGCCGCTGGTGTGGTTCGCGAGTGTGCCGGAAAGCGTCACGCTCCGGCCGTAGACGACAACGTTCGGCGTCACGGACAGGCTCACCGCTGGTGCCGTTGCGACCACGACCGTGCCGCGGAAGGCCTGGGTCTTGAACTTCGGATCGGAGAAGTTGAACGTTCGGGCGGTGCGGAAGGTGCAGGTTGCGCTCTGGCCGGGCTGAAGCACGAGTGGCAGCGCTCGGCTGCAGCTGATGCCCGTGGTCGGGTTGAAGCGAACCGTGTGGGCGACCGTGTCGCTATTGGTGAAGGTGACGCTGTCGCCGACCGTGATCGAGACCGACTTCGGGTCGTAGCCGCTGTGCGTGATCTTGACCGTGGCCGTAGCACTGGCGGCGGGTCGTGCGAGCTCAGCGGCTGTAGTCGCCGCTGCGACCGAGCTCACCGCGACGAATAGCAATAACAACTTGCGCATGTGAGACCCCCATTTCCTCTGTGTGCCTGCGTTCAAGAAGATCCCCGTAAGCGGCATTCATCACACTCCCCCTCCGTAAAGAAGCTGTAAACCGCCAGGTGCTTCGTCTCGCATGCACGTCCCCGACCGAAGCGAAAGGCGCCGTCTGCTTCCAGCGCGCGCGTAGTCAAGCGGTGACGGTCGAAGTCTTGCGCTCCGGGTTGAAGAAGGGGAGCTCGACCACCGTCGCCGGCACCCGGCTGCGCTTCGCTTCCACCGTCCACTCGACGTCCATCCTCGTCCCCAGCTCGCTCTGGCCTGCGTCGACCGACGCCAGCGCCACGACTTTCTTCAGGGTGGGACTCCACGTCGTGCTGGTTGCCTTGCCGATCTGGCGACCCCGGGTGTAGAGAGGGACCGGCTCGCGCGAAGCAGTCGGATCCAACGCCGGCGTCAGCCCTTTCGCCCGATACAGGTCCTCGAGGGGGCCCCATTCAAGCTCTAAACCGACGAGTCTCCGCGGCGGCCCTCCCCGCTCCTGTTCTCGTTCGAGCGCACGACGACCGACGAACTCCGTCTCCTTGCCGAAGTCGACGAAGCGGCCGAGGATGCCCAGCTCGAAGGGCGAGAACGACTGCTCGGGGATGAGCGCTCGCCGCACCGAGTCGAAGTCCACTTCGATCAGGATCAGCCCTGCCTCGATCCGCACGACGTCGAGAGCGAGCATCCCGGCAGGTCTGGCGCCGTACGAACGCCCTCCCTGCACGAAGGCGTCCCAGACGTCCACCGCGCTCGCGCGCTCCACCCACACCTCGTAGCCGAGGTCGCCGGTGTACCCGGTCCGGGACACGTCGACGGGGATCCTCCCCACCTGCGCGGCGCGCCGGCCGAAGTACTTGAGGTCCCCCCACTCCGCCTCGGTCACCGCTTCGAGCAGGTCGCGGCTCAGCGGGCCTTGTACCGCCAACGCGGCGACCCGTTCGCTCACGTCCTCGATCTCGATGTCCAGGCCACGGGCGTTCATGCGGAACCAGCGCAGGGACGGATCGGCGGCGGTCCAGCGGTAGGTCCCGTCGTCCAGGTGAGCGACCGTGCCGTCGTCGACGACCAGCCCGTCCTCGTTGCACCAGGACGTGTAGTAGACGCGGCCGGGGGCGAGCTTGGTCGCGTCCCGCGTGATCACCCGGTCGACGAGCTGCGTGGCGTCCGGGCCCGAGACGAGGTACTTGTAGAGCGGCGAGACGTCGATGAGCGCGGCCGCCTCCCGGATGGCGTTGTACTCGATCTCGAGGGAGTCGTGGTACGCGCTCGCGGCGAGGTAGCCCGACCATTCCCGCCACTGCAGCTTGCGGTTGAGCGGCGCGGCGCGCGGATAGAACGCGGTCCCCTCGGACACTACGACTTCGGGATCTGCTTCTTGGGATCGACGAAGGGCATCGCCGCAATCGTCGCTCCCCTGGTGCCCTCAGCAGTTTCCACGGTGAGCTGCGTCCCGAGCTGGGTGTGCTCGATCGGCAGCCACGCGTAGCCGATGTTCTTCTCCAGGCGCGGGGAGTAGACGGCGGAGGTCACTCGACCGCTCGCACCGTCCGCCGAGACGGGCCAGGGCGTCGCGTTCATCTCGAGCCGGTCGCCGTCGATCTCGATCCCGACGATCTTCTGCTTGACCCCCTCCTCGCGGATACGCGCGAGCGCGTCCCGGGCGATGAAATCGGCGTCCGTGTCCAGGTCGACGAGCCGGTCCAGTCCAAGCTCGAAGGGATTGTTCTCGTAGGTCATGTCGGCGCCCCAGTTGAAGATGCCGCCCTCGACCCGGCGGATGTCGACGGGCCCGGTCGGGCGAATCTCGTACGGCTGCCCCGCCTCCATGATCCGCTCCCACAGATCCGTTCCGCGCGAGGTGTCGAGGAGGTAGAGCTCGTACCCGACTTCCGAGGTCCAGCCGGTGCGGGTGAGGATCACCGGGATGCCGTCCAGCTCGAGGCGGCGGAAGTGGTAGTACGCGAGGTCGAGGATCTCCTCGCCGAACAGATCGCGCACGACGTCCTTCGACTGCGGCCCCTGAATCTGGATTGGGTCCGCCTCGGCCTCCGAGAGCTGGACGTCCATGCCTGCTTGCGCGGCCAGGCCCTTCGCGTAGAGGAGCACGTCGCTGTCCGCGAGCGCGAACCAGAACGTGTTCTCGTCGAGACGGAGCATCACCGGGTCGTTCAGGATCCCGCCGTCCGGCGCCGTGATCAGCACGTACTTCGCCTGGCCGACAGCGCAGGCGCCGAGGTCGCGGCAGGTGAGGAGCTGCGCGAAGCGGAAGCCGTCGGGCCCGGTCACCTCCACGTTCCGCTCCACGGCCACGTCCCAGAGGGTCACGTGGTTCAGGAGATGCCAGTACTCCGCCTCGAAGTCGTCGAAGTTCGTCGGGAACAGGGTGTGGTTGTAGACGGTGAAGCCCTTCGGGCCGTAGCGCTGCGTCGCCTCGAAGAAGGAACTGCGGCGCAGCCGCGCTCCTCGCTGAACCAATGTCATGTCGAACGGCTTGGCCATGGTCGAGACGTCGCTCATCGGCGGGCAACTATAGACCGGTTACTGTCCGCGTTCGATGTCGACCTCGAAGAATGGTTCCGATGGCCGCGCATACGACGCAGTGGTCATCGGCGGCGGGCACAACGGGCTGGTGGCCGCCGCGTACCTCGCGCGCGCGGGACTCAAGGTCGTGGTGCTCGAGCGGCGACACGTCCTCGGCGGTGCGGCGGTGACCGAGGAGGTGTTCCCGGGCTTTCGGTTCAGCGTAGCCTCGTACGTCGTCTCGCTCCTCCGCCCCGAGATCGTCCGCGAGCTCGAGCTCCCGAAGCACGGTCTCGAGATCCTGCCGCTCGACGGGACGTTCACCCCACTCGAGGACGACTACTTGTGGCGGGTGAACGACCACGGCCGCACGGTGCGCGAGCTTCGGCGTTGGTCGGCGAGCGACGCGGAAGCGTACGACGAGTACAGCCGCCTGATGCTCGAGATGGCGCAGTTCATCAAGCCGATCCTGACTCTGGCGCCGCCGGACCCGGGCAGGTTCCGCCCCCGCGAATGGCTGCCGGTTGCGCGTCTCGGCCGTGCGTTCAAGGACTTGCCTGGCGAGCAGCAGGCGGCATTTGTCCAGCTGATGACGATGAGCGCCGCGGACTTCCTCGACCAGTGGTTCGAGACCGACCCGCTCATCGCCACGATGAGCGCCTCTGGGATCATCGGGACGTTTCAGGGGATCTGCTCCCCGGGGACCGCCTACGTCCTTCTCCACCACTACATGGGCGAGATCGACGGCGTCTTGCGGGCCTGGGGAATTCCGCGGGGAGGAACCGGGGCGGTCAGCGAGGCGATCGCGGGTGCGGCTCGGTCGCTCGGCGTCGAGATCCGCACCGAGGCCGCCGTCGAGCAGATCCTGACGCGAGGGGACGAAGTGACCGGTGCCGTCACAAGCTCGGGCGACGAAGTGACCGGGCGGGTGACATTGTCGAGCCTGGACCCGCAGCAGACGTTCGTCCGGCTCCTCCCGCCCGGGCTGCTCGATGCGTCGTTTCTCGAAGAGGTAGAGCGCTACCGGTTCCGCGGCTCCAGCGGGAAGGTGAACCTCGCCCTGAACGGGCTTCCCGACTTCACGTGCCTGCCCGGCGAGGGCGAACACCTGCGCGGCGCGATCAGCTTCAGCCCCGGTGTCGACTACATGGAGCTTGCCTACGACGACGCAAAGTCCGGGCGCTTCAGCCGGCGTCCGTACATCGACATGATCATCCCGACCCTCGTCGATCCGTCGATGGCACCGCCCGGCAATCACGTGATGAGCTGCTTCGTCCAGTACGCGCCCTACCAGCTGGCCGACGGGGACGACTGGGACGCTGCCCGGCGCGACGCGTTCGGCGAGACAGTCGTAGACACGATCGCGGAGCGGGCGCCGAACATTCGCGACCTCATCCTTCATGCGCAGGTGCTCACCCCCAAGGACATCGAGGACACGTTCGGCCTCTCCGAGGGCAACATCTTCCAAGGGGAGCTCTCCCTCGAGCAGCTCTTCTTCAACCGGCCCGTACCGGGCTGGTCGCGCTACCGAACGCCGCTGCGGAACCTCTGGATGTGCGGCTCGGCGACGCACCCGGGTGGAGGGATCATGGGCGCGTCCGGACGTCTCGCCGCCCTTCAAGTCGTGCGCTCGCTCTGATGGCCTACGACGCGGTCATCGTGGGGGGCGGCCACAACGGCCTCGTCACGGCTGCATACCTCGCGAAGGCCGGACTGCAGACGCTCGTCCTCGAGCGCCGCGACCGTGTCGGCGGCCCGCTGGCATCCGAGGACCTCATTGCCGATCTCGTGGGAAACCTGCGTCGTGACGTCGTCGCGGATTTGCGACTGGCCTCCCATGGTTTCCAGACGATCGAGCCCGACGTCGTAGCCTTCGCCCCCTCTCTAGACGGGCCGGGACTGACGCTGTGGCGCGACCCGGTTCGCACGGCAACGGAGCTCCGAGAGCGGCCCAATCCGCGTGACGCCGAAGCGTTCCTCGCCTTCGACGGCAAGATCCGCTCGCTGGCCGCGTTCGTGGCTCGAATGCAGGAAGCTGAGCCGCCCGATCTGCAATCCCCTTCGCTCTCGGACGCGGGCACCGGCCTCACGCTGCTGAACTCGCTCCGGCAACTCGGTCGGGAAGAGATCCGCGAGGCGCTGCGGGCCCTGCCGATGTCCGTGGCTGACCTCGTGAGCGAGGCCGTGGAAGACGAGGCGCTTCAGGGAGCCCTCGGCGCGAGGGGCGTTCGCTACTCGGCCATGGGGCCCAGGTCAGCGGGGACGACGCTGAACTTCCTCTGGGACTCGGCCTCGGGAGGAGGTGCCGCGGGTCGGACGGTCTTCGCGCGCGGCGGGCCGCGCGCGCTGGCCGATGCGCTCCTGTCCGCAGCACAGAGCCACGGTGCGACAGTTCGGTGCGACGCCGAGGTCGCGGCCATTCGCACAGGGCGAGGCTCCGCCGTCGGAGTCGTCCTGGCGAGCGGCGAGGAGATCGACGCCGAGATCGTCGCCTCGAGCGCCGACCCGAAGCAAACCCTCCTGCGGCTCCTCGACCCGGCCGAGGTCGGCCCGACCCTCGGCTGGCGCGCGGAGCACATCCGGGCGCCCGGCGTCGTGGCGAACGTGACGCTAGTCCTGGACGGCCTCCCGGCGATCGCGGCCGACGAGGAGCGCCTCCGGGGGCGGATCGTCGTCGCGTCCAGCCTCGAAGCCCTCGAGCTTGCGTTCAACGACTCGAAGTACGGCCGGATCTCCGAGAGCCCGTATCTCGAGGCCACGATCCCGACCCTCTCGGACCCGTCGCTCGCTCCGGAAGGCAAACACGTGCTGAGTGTGCTTTTCCAATACGCGCCGCGCGCTCTTCGCGACGGGGACTGGGATAAGGCAGGGCGCGAGCGTGTCGCGGACGCGACCGTGCGGACGCTCGAGAGCTACGTGCCCGGTCTCGCGAGGCAAATCACCACCAGCCACGTCGTGACGCCTGCGGACCTCGAGCGCGAGTACGGCCTCAGTGGCGGGCACCCGATGCACGGCGAGCACGCCCTCGACCAGGTCTTCGCCTGGCGGCCCCTCCTCGGCCACGCGCGCTATCGGCTTGCCGGGATTCGCGGCCTCTACCTGTGCGGGGCGGGCGCACATCCGGGCGGCGGAGTGACCGGCGGCCCCGGGAGAAACGCCGCGCGGGCCATCTTGGCTGATGTCCGGCGAGCCGGCCGGCGGCGAGCGAGACGCCGCGTGGTAACTCACTGACTGACCGTGAACTGGTAGCAGGCGCTCTCGAGCACGCGCGATGTCGCCGTCGGCGTCTCGGCGATCCGGAAGTGAATGTCGAATTGCGCGCCGAGAAGCGACGCGGGGAGTGGCCGCGTCAGCGTGGCTCGGCCGGTCCCTCCGTCGTCCGTCGTGATCGTGCCAAGGAGCGGCATCGCCCAGTTGCTCCCGGTGCAGTCGTCGTCCGCCGGCATGTCGGTCGCCCGCTGGACGTAGTACGTGTGGCTCGGAAGCAGGTCCCGCACCCAAACGTCCAGATAGATGGTCGTGTTCGCGTCGTTGGGTTGGCGGAACTTGATCAGCCCGAAGCCTTTGTCAGGGCCGATCACGGTGGGTCGCAACACGGCCTCGAGGTTGAAGTGCGGCGTCTCGGGGCCCCAGGGACCCGCCTCCGCCCGGCCGGCCGCGGCCGAACCGGCGGCCAGGGCGGCGAGCAGCGCACAGAGCTTGAGCCAGTGCATGATCTCTCCTCTCCTCGTCGCCCCCGAGGATCGCCCGTGCCCTCCATTGTGTCCATACGCACTTTTTCGTATTTTTGGCCGATGCAGCGGCTTTCGAGCTCAGACTACGAGGCCGTCCTCGGCTTCGTCGACCTCGCGTATGGCGCGGCCGGCGAAGAGCCGTTCCCGACCGAGGTGCTCGAGTGCCTCTCGTCCCTCGTGCCCTGCGACGAAGTGACGTTTACCGAGCTCGACCGAGTCCGGATGAACCTGATCGCCGTCAACTTCTACTGCCGGGACGAGCCGGCTGAGGGAGCGAGCGACGGGACGTTGTGGCGACTGATCGACCAGCACCCACTCTGCTCGCGGGCTGCCACTGGTCGTTTCGCCGCCGCGAAGATCTCCGACTTCCTCACTTCGAGCGAGTTGCGGCGGCGTGAGCTCTATCAGGCCTGGTTCGTGCCGTGGAGCACCGAGCACGAGCTCGTGGTCGCCATTCCGTCGCCGCTGTGGCACACGAAGACGTTCTCGTTTGCGCGAAGCAAGGAATGGCCCGACTTCGACGAGCGCGACCGGAGCGTGCTGGACGTGCTCCAGCCGCACCTCGTGCACCTGTACCGCAACGCCAAGCTGCGGAAGCGGCTCGTCGACGACGGGGATGCGGCAGCTGCAGTTGCGGCTGCGGGCCTTACCGCGCGCGAACACGAGATTCTGGCGCTGGTCCGCGAGGGCAGGACGAACGCGCAGATCGCCCGCGAGCTCTGGATCTCCCCCGGGACGGTGCGAAAGCATCTCGAGAACATCTACGCGAAGCTCGGTGTCCGGAGCCGGACGGCCGCACTCGCGGCCGTGCGAACCGGCGTGTGACACAACCGCCGAGATCCTGGGCCGCCGCCGCTTCCGCAGGCGAGGGCCCAGAATCTCGCGCTAAAGAGCTTCTACGCAGTCGGCACGGGAGGTGCTTCCGGTATCTCCTCGACCTCGCTCGCGACAGCGACCCTCGGCAGCCATTCGAGCCAGCTCGGCAGGAACGAGTTCCAATCGCCGAGCAGCTTCATGCTGGCCGGGAGCAAGACCGCCCGAATGATCGTTGCGTCGATCAAGACGGCGGCGGCCAGGCCGACGCCGAACTGCTTCAGTCTGAGCGCCTCTCGCGTCCAGTCGCCACGGCTGCGAGTCTACGACGGCCCGAACTCCGGAAACACCGGCGAGGTACGTTGTTACGAGTGACCGACCTCGTCGACGTCGCGCGCAAGGCCGTTGGACGCCACTCCTGGCGCGAGGCCTACGACGCCTACTTGCGCTCGGACGAGCCCGACCTGACGCCCGACGACCTGGAGCGGTTCGCCGATGCGGCCTGGTGGACGGGCAGGCTCGACGAGGCGATCGGCCTGCGCGAGCGCTCGTACACGGGCTTCTCGGCGGCGGGCGACAAGCTCGGCGCGGCCCGTCTCGCGCTCACCCTCTCGTGGGACCACATGAACCGGGGCGCGTTCGCGGTCTCGCGCGGATGGTTCTCGAACGCCGAGCGCCTGCTGCAGGGGCTGCCGGAGGCGGCGGAGCACGGGTATCTCGCCCTCTCACGCGGAGTCACGGCCCTCCTCGCCGAGGGAGACGTCGACCGCGCCCTCCCCGAGCTCGAACGGGCCCACGACATCGCGGCCCGCGCCGGCGACCGGGACACGCAGGTCCTGGCGCTCGTCGGCAAGGGCCGGGCGTTCGTGCTGCAGGGGGACGTCGAGGCCGGGCTCGCGATCCTCGACGAGGCGAGCACGTCCGCGGTCTCTGGCGAGCTGCGCCCATTCGCGACGGGGCTCGTCTACTGCGTGACGATCTCGGCGTGCCAGGACGTGGGTGACTTCCGCCGCGCGGCCGAGTGGACGGAGGCGGCCAGCCGCTGGTGCGAGAAGGCGGACATGAACGGCTTCCCGGGTGCCTGCCGCATCCACCGCGCGGAGGTCATGCGCCTGCGCGGCGACTGGCCCCAGGCCGAGCAGACCGCACTCGCCGCCTGCGAGGAGCTCCAGGACTTCGACCGCCACATCACGGCGGGCGGGTACTACGAAATCGGAGAGATCCGCCGCCGTCGCGGCGACTTCGCGGCCGCAGAGGACGCGTACCGCACCGCGAACGAGCTCGGGCGCTCGCCTCAGCCCGGCCTGGCGCTCCTGCAGCTCGCAGAAGGCAGGGTCGAGAGCGCGCTGGCCGGGATCAATCGCGCCGTCGGGGAGCTCCGGGAGCCCCTGGCGCGTGTGCGGGCGCTCCCGGCCCTGGTCGAGATCGCGATCGCGGCGGCGGACGTCGCGACGGCCCGCTCGGCCGCGGCGGAGCTCCAGCAGCTCGTCGACGCCTACAAGATCGGCGACCGGCCCGCGCCCGCGTTCGACGCGACCGTCCACTTCGCCCTCGGGCAGATCGAGCTCGCCGAGCAGGATTGGGACGGCGCGGCCCGCGACCTCCGCCGCGTGCGCGACGAGTGGCAGCAGATCGGCGCTCCGTACGAGGTGGCGCAGGCGAGGCTGCTGCTCGGCATCGCCTTTCGCGGTCAGGGCGACGAGCATGCCGCGACACTCGAGCTGCAGGCTGCGTTGACGACGTTCGAGCGCCTCGGAGCGAACCTCGACGAGGCGCGCGCCAAGGAGCTCCTCGGGCGCGTCGAGGCCCGTCGGACCTTCCTTTTCACGGATATCGTCGACTCGACGAAGCTGCTCGAGACGTTGGGCGACGAAAGATGGAGGAAGCTCCTCGCTCAGCATGACAAGCTGTTGCGAGCACGTATCGTCGAGAGTGGCGGCGAGGTGATCAAGCAGACCGGCGACGGTTTCTTCGCTTCCTTCGACGAGCCCCGCGCCGCAGTCGACGCCGCGGTGGCGATCCAACGGACGCTTCAGTCGGAGGTGTTCGCGCCGGATGTCAGAATCGGCGCCCACGCGGGGAACGCGTTCAAGACAGGCGCAGGCTTCACCGACTACGGCGGACAGAGCGTGCACATCGCCGCCCGAATCGGTGCAGCCGCAGCCGCGGGCGAAGTTCTGGTCAGCCGGGAGACGCTCGACGGGATTGAAATGGCGTTCCGCGTGTCCGAGCCCCGCGTGACCTCGCTCAAGGGCTTCGGAGAGCCGATGGAGGTCGTCTCCGTCGACTGGCGCTAGAGACCTCGCCTTGCGGCAAACGTCGCCGTTTCCGCGGTGCCGGAGTTGATGCCGCGAAGGTCGCACACCAGGTACGGCGGTGCGACCCCGCCGCGTGTCTAGGGTCGGAGTACAGGGACGCGCGGCCGTGGTAGATAGTTTCGGGGCGCAGTTCGTCGTCGCAGGGTTCGTTGCTGGAGATCTGGCCTAGTTCGATGACCAGCGATGCGTTCGACCATGGCGTCGGCGCCAGCGAGACCCGCCTCGAGCTGGTCGTGGCCGGGCTGGCCCAACACGACCCCGGTGATCGTCGTCCGCCTGCCGTCGATCCAGCGGATGGCCCGGAAGGCGAAGCAGCCGCCGGCCGCGGCGGTCGAGCCGGTCTTGACGCCGACAAACCCGCTGTGGCCGAGCAATGTGTTGGTGTTGTGCACGGTGCCGGCGACGGGCAGCGTCGCGCTCGGTGTGGCGACGTTGCCCGCGAACGCCGGCAGGCGCATGGCGCGATCGACGTTGCGCACTTGGTCGGCGGCAGTCGACACGGTTGCATCGTCGTAGCCGCTCGGGTCCGTGT
>JBKPLR010000040.1:0-6795 GCA_046731695.1 Actinomycetota bacterium | reverse complement strand
ATCCACCCCAGTCATGACCCACCAAGAACACGGACTCGGCACCGAGTTCTCCGACGAGGCCGCGGATGTCGTCCGCGAGCAGGTCGACGGCGTAGTCCGTGAAGTCCTCTGGCTTGGAGGACAGGTTGTAGCCACGCGTGTCGGGGGCGACGACCCGAAAACCCGCCGCCGCGAGCGGCGCGATCTGTCGCCGCCAGCCGTACCAGAACTCCGGGAAGCCGTGTAGCAGAACGATCAGCGGGCCGTCAGCGGCCTCGACGTAATGCAGCTTCACGTCGCCGACTTCGGCGTAACTCTCCCGAAGCTCGATTCCGACGTCAGGGAGCATGCTGGTAGTACTCATGGGGACCTCCGTGGGTAGAGGGACTTGGGCACTCAGCGAACCGAGGCGAACGCGGCGCGTAGTTCCTCGGAGAAGAGCTCCGGCTCCTCCCAGGCGGCGAAGTGGCCGCCCCTGTCGACCTCGTTGAAGTAGGCGAGGTCGGGGTAGACCGCCTCGACCCAGCTGCGCGGGCAAGCCCAGATCTCGCCCGGGAACGTGGTGAAGCCGACCGGCACGGTGACCGCCGGAGGGGCCTGGCCGCTCGCAATCGATGCGGCCAGCGCGCGTGCGTCCTCCCAGTACGACCGGGCCGCCGACGCTGCGGTGCCCGTCAGCCAGTACAGCGTGATGTTGTCGACGATGCGCTCCCGGGTGAGATTGCCGACGGGCTCCCTGTCGACGAACGCGCGGGAGATCTTGTAGTAGCTGTCGGTGTCGTGATCGAGCAGCCAGGCCGCCAGCCCGACGGGTGAATCCAGCAAGGAGTAGCCGATGGTCTGCGGCCGCGTTGCCATCTCGAGGAAGTAGCCGAAGCCGTCTTGCCTGAACGCCGCGACCGCCTCGGCCGCTGCGCGTTCCTGCTCGGACTCCCTGGGCAGTTGATCGCCGATTGCGAGCACCGCCGTGAGCAGGTTCAGGTGGTAGCCGACCAAACCCTCGACCGCCTGGCGGCCCATCAGGTCCGTAACCAGGGCACCCACGTCGCCGCCCTGGGCGACGTAGCGGGTGTAGCCGAGGCGGTGCATCAGCTCCGCCCACGCGCGTGCCGTGCGGCCGGACTCCCAGCCGAGCTCGGTCGGCTCGCCCGAGAAGCCGTAGCCGGGCAAGGACGGCAGCACGAGGTGGAATGCGTCTTCCGGCTTGCCGCCGTGAGCGGTCGGGTCAGTCAGCGGGCCGACGGTCTCGAGCAGCTCGATGACCGAACCGGGCCAGCCGTGCGTCATGATCAGCGGCAACGCGTCCTCGTGCGGCGAACGCACGTGGATGAAGTGGATCTCCACCCCGTCGATCTCGGTCCTGAACTGCGGGAGCGCGTTCAGCCTCGCCTCAACCCGGCCGAAGTCGTAGTCGGTGGTCCAGTACCGAACGAGGGCCTGAATCGTTGCCAGCTGCACGCCCTGCGACCGATCTTCGACGAGCTCTTTGGAGGGCAAGCGCGTCGCCTCGATGCGGCGGCGCAGGTCTTCCACCGCCTCGTCCTGAATATCGAACTGGAACGGGCGGATCTCGGTTGCAGTCTCGACAGTTGCCATGCTCCCTCCCGGTCGTCGGGTCGACCCCTAATCGTGGAGGCCGCCGCACTACGGCGACGCGCGGCGAGTTTCGTCGAGGCCGTCGCACTACGGCGACGCGGCGAACGATCTAAGGACGACGCTCTCAGAGTCCCCGCTGCGAGTCAATGGTGTACGCCACACGCGTACAAACCGGTTAACTCGGGCGGCACCTCCTTGGCCCGCCGCCGCCTTTCCGCAAGCGTCGCGGCTCCCCGTTTGGCCTGTGGACGGACCTTCAGCGTGGGGAGCGCGCTTTCTGACAGACGAGTAGGAGCGATGCAATGCCGATTGGCTATCTGGTTTCCACGGGGATCATGGCGATGGTCGTGTTGTCGGCCGTGTCACGACACGGCCCGAGCCGGTCGAGTCCCTTCCGGTTGAGTTTTCTCTTTGGCTGGGTGATCAACCGGCCTCTCGCCGCCTTCGTCGTGCTCCTCGCTTCGACAGCGCTGGCGATCGCCCAGAACGGGGTCGACTCGCCCGTCTTCTGGACCGGGCTCGCCTTCGCGGTCCTTGCATAGCTCGGCCTCGCCGTCCTCGGCCGGCGCGGACAAGGGACACGCGCTGCGCTCGAGCGTGCCTTAAGCGACGGCCTCGGTGGCGGCTGGCGACACGGCATTGACGCTGCGCTTGCCGCTCAGCTTCGCCAGCGCCTTTCCCTGCTCGCCCGACGGTCCTTCAATCGCCACGGTGTGGAGCGCATCGCTAACATCCGCTACGGGCCGGCGCGCAGGAGAAACCGGCTCGACGTCTATCGCCACCGCTCCCATCCTGCGGGCGGGCCGATCCTGATCTACCTGCACGGAGGAGGCTTCCGCTTCGGAAGCAAGCGATTCGGAGCGCGTTCCCTCCTCTACCGGCTCGCGGCGCACGGCTGGGTGTGCATCAGCGCGAACTACCGCCTGCTTCCGGCGGCGAGGTTCCCCGATCCGCTGATCGACGTGAAGAAGACGATCGCCTGGGTGCCCGAACACGGCCGCGAGTACGGCGCCGACCCGGCCATGGTCTTCGTCGCGGGAAGCTCCGCGGGCGGTCACCTCGCCTCGTTGGCGGCTGTCACGCCCAGCGATCCGACGTTCCAGCCTCGCCTCGAGAACGCGGACACCTCGGTCACCGCGGCGATCTCCTTGTACGGCTACTACGGCCCCATCTCCTCGGACGGGCCACTGTCCTCACCCCACGCCTATGTCAAGCGGGACGCGCCGCCATTCTTCGTCGTGCACGGCGATCAGGACACCTCCGTCATCGCCGAGGACGCACGACGCTTCGTCGAGCGCCTGCGCGGCGCGTCGTCCAGCGCGGTCGTCTATGCGGAGCTGCCCGGCGCCCAGCACGGTTTCGACCTGTTCCGCTTCCGACGCTTCGAGACGGTCGTCGACGCGATCGAGGTCTTCGCCGCCTGGGTGAGGTCGCCGCGAGGAAGTCGCTCGGCGCCCACGACTTACCGATCGCGCACCGCCGTGACCGGCAGCGGCTATGCGCGCGGTGCGATGCACATCGGCACCGTCGGCTCGCCCGTGTGCAGTCCCATGCGCACTCGGACCGGTCCGGCGCCGCGCGCTTCAGCGCTCACCCTCGCGACGCGGCCGTGCTCGCGAGCAGCACCTCGTAGTGGCGCATCTCCTCGATGTCGTGCACAAACGGACCGACAGCTTCGAAGAAGCGGCGGAACTCCGGGCTTTGACGGAAGCCGGACAGGTGTCCCTCTTCGGAGTCCCACTCGATCCGAACGACGTGCTGAGTCGGATCCTCGGTGCAGCGCGACACCTCGTAGCGCTCGCAGTGCCCCGACGCCTCGAGTGCCTCGGAGGCCTGGCGGTACGCCCGCTCGAAGGCTTCGGCTCGTCCTGAATCAATGCTGTAGCGGATGTACTCCACGATCATCTCTCTGCCTCCTCAGCTCAGCGCTTTATTCACGAGTGCGGCGACTTTCGCCTCTTCGGTGGCGGTCAACTCCTTCAGCGCGAAGGCAGTCGGCCACATGGCGCCTTCGTCAAGGTTCGCCGTGTCGCTGAAGCCGAGCGTCGCGTACCTCGATTTGAACTTGGCCGCGCTTTGGAAGAAACAGACGACCTTGCCCTCCTTGGCATACGCGGGCATCCCGTACCAGGTCTTCGGCGAAAGCGCCGGCGCGCTGGCTGTGACGATCCCATGGACTCGCTCGGCCAGCTCGCGATCCGCTTTCGGCATCGCGGCGATCGCCGCGCGCAGGTCGCGTTCCCCGTTCGCCCTGTTCCTGCTCGCGCGCGCTTCCGCCTTCAGCTCTTTGGCGCGCTCCCTCATTGCGGCTCTTTCGTCGGCCGTGAATCCCTTGGGCTTTGCCTCGGTGCGCGTCTTCGCGGGTTTCCTCTCAGCCATTGCGAGGCACCTCCTCCTCTCGTCTGACCGGCGTTAAACGACCGGTGGGCTCCATAAAGGATCCATCCGTCTCGACGGGCCAGCGTGGATTCGTGCCTCGCCGGCTGCTTTTCAGTTCTGGGCCAGTGTGCGGTGGCGCGGCGGGTAGTTGTACCGTGACGCGGAGCCCGCCGGCGGCCCGGGGGGTGAAGGTGAGGGTTCCGTCGTGTGCTTGGGTGATGCTCTTGACGATTGCCAGGCCGAGGCCGACGCCTGCGTGCTCGGTGCGTATGCGTTGGGCGCCGCGAAGGAGCGGCTCGGCAAGCGTGGCAACTGCCTGTGGGGTGAGCTTCTCGCCGGTGTTCTCGACGGTCAGTACCGCACTCTTGGGCTGGACGCTGGTCGTGATCCACACGCTGCCGTGTTCAGGGAGGTTGTGGACGATCGCGTTCTGTACGAGGTTCGTAGCCAGCTGCAGCAGGAGCGTGTGTGAGCCGATGGTGGGGGTTGTGTCGCCGGAGGTCTCGAAGGTGAGGCCGCGTTGTTCTGCGAGGGGGAGGAGCGTTTCGGTGGCTTCTTCGGCTATGAGGGACAGGTCGATGTTTTCTCGGGTGAAGGACCCTTGGTCGGCGCGGCTGAGCAGGAGCAATGCTTCGGTGAGGTCGATCGCTCGGGTATTGACGGCGTGGAGGCGGTCGACGAGTTCGCCGTTTGCGCGGTTCGGATCGTTGCGGGCGACGTCGAGAAGGGTCTGCGTGATCGCCAGCGGGGTGCGCAGTTCGTGGGAGGCGTTGGCCGCGAATCTCTGCTGCTCGGCGATGTGTGCTTCGAGCCGCGCGAGCATGGCATCGAAGCTGTCAGCGAGTTCGCGGAACTCGTCCTGACGGCCTTCCAACTCGATCCGGTGGGAGAGGGACCCGGTCGCCGTCATGCGTGTGGCGTCGGTGATGCGGGCCAGGGGGGCGAGCATGCGGCCGGCGAGAATCCACCCCCCAAGGAGACCGAACACCAGCAGGAACGCCAGAACGATGGCCGCCGCGGGAGCGAAAGCGCGCAGGAGGAAGGAGTCGTTCCCGGGCACTAAGCCACCGAGCGTGCTGATCACATCATCGGGCAGGAGGAAGTCGAACGATCGCCCAGGCCGGCCGGCGAGCCATGCGGCCGCGAGCATCAAGAAACCTGCCAGCATGAGGAAGCCGGCGTAGCTCAGGGTGAGTTTGAGGCGAACGCTCAAACCACGGGCTCTATCCATGGTCTCCTCCCTCACGCTCGGTGTCTGCTTGCGTGTCGATGCGGTAGCCGACGCCGGCTACGGTGCCGATGATCCAGGGTTCGCCGAGCCGTTTGCGCAGTCCCGAGACGGTGATGCGCACGGCGTTGGTGAACGGGTCTGCGTTCTCGTCCCATGCTCGCGCTAGGAGCTCTTCGGCGCTGACGACACCGCCTTCGGCAGCGACGAGAACTTCGAGCACTGCGAACTGCTTTCGGGTTAGCGCGACGTAACGGTCGTCGCGGTAGACCTCGCGGCGGAACGGATCCAGCCGCAGACCTCCGATCTCTCGCACGGGCGGCCTGTTGTGGGCGCGCCTGCGATCGAGCGCTCTGAGCCGGAGCACGAGTTCTCCGAGCTCGAACGGCTTCGTGAGGTAGTCGTCGGCGCCGAGCTCGAACCCGGTGGCCTTGTCGTCGAGACGGTCGGAGGCGGTGAGCATGAGGATCGGCATGCCGCTGCCGGAGGCGACGATGCGCTCGGCGATCTCGTCGCCGGTAGGCCCGGGGACGTCGCGGTCGAGGACGGCGATGTCGTAGGCGTTGATGCTCAACAGCTCCAGAGCGGTGTCGCCGTCACCTGCGACGTCTGCCGCGATCGCTTCCAGGCGTAGCCCATCGCGGATGGCCTCTGCCATATAGGGCTCGTCCTCAACGAGCAACACACGCACGCTCCAGATGCTAGAGCCGGCGGGTATCGCCGGCATATCGAAAACCACATACGTACTGGCAACACCCCGCTGCGTTGAATGGCAGCGTGACCTACCGCGAACCGGCACGAACAACGACCCATCGGATTCGGATTCGCAGGATCCGTGTCGCCGGCCTGCTGGTCGTCATCGCGGCAATCGCCGCATCCTTCGGCCACCAGTTGCTGGCGTCCTCCTCCGTCGATGTCCCCCGCAGTGGGCACCGTGGTGTGCTCGGCGGAGCGGTGCCCAGCTCGGTGTGGCCGGCAGATGGTCAGGCCGCTGTCCAAATAGGACAGTCGCAGGTCCACGCCGGCCCGAACCAGCACCCGGCTGCGATCGCCAGCATCGCGAAGGTGATGACGGCCTATCTCGTGCTCCGCGACCACCCGCTACAGCTCGGCCAGGACGGCCCGACGATCACGCTTACCGACGCCGATTTCGCCGACACCGACCGCCGCCGCCGACAGGAGGAGTCGGTCGTGCCCATCGCCGCCGGAGAGCAATTGACCGAACGGCAGGCGCTGCAGGCACTGCTGCTGCCGTCGGCGAACAACATCGCCGGGGTTCTGGCGCGATGGGACTCCGGCTCGGCAGACCAGTTCGTTGCCCAGATGAATGCCACCGCGCGGTCGCTGGGCATGACCGACACCCGCTACACCGACCCGAGCGGCTACGACGACGCAACCGTGTCGACTGCCGCCGACCAGGTGCGCATCGTCGATCGGGCGATGCGCCTGCCGGTGTTCGCGAGCATCGTGGCCACACCGAGCGCGACGCTGCCGGTCGTCGGCACCGTGCACAACACCAACACATTGCTCGGGTACAACGGGTTTGTCGGCGTCAAGACCGGCTCGGACGACGCCGCCGGCGGCTGCTTCGCCTTCCGGGCTATCCGCTGGAT
>JBKPLR010000039.1:0-5964 GCA_046731695.1 Actinomycetota bacterium | reverse complement strand
CCTCGAGCCCGAGTCGATCGACGATGAACTCGCTCAGCTCGAAGACACGCGGAGCGAGTGCCGTCACCTCGCGCTCGAGGCCCGGGTCGCCGTCGGCGAGCGTCAGGTAGAGCTCGCGCACGGTGCCGACGCACGACGCCGACGGCGAGAGGACGACCTCGGCGCCCTCGAAGACGCGCACGAACCGGCGTGCGAGGTCGCGCGCCTCCCGTCGGTACCCGGTGTTCAGGTGCATCTGCCCGCAACAGGTCTGCCGGCGCGGGAACTCGATCTCGTGGCCAAGGCGCTCGAGCAGCCGGACGACCGCGATTCCAGTCGCGGGCGCGAGGGTGTCGGTCAGGCAGGTGACGAACAGGGCGACGCGCACCGCACGGCGATGATCGCATGCGACCGGCCCGCGGCTCTTTCGTCAGACTAGGCGCCGTGAACGAGGAGCGGGTGCTGGCCGAGCTGCGCCGGCTCGAGATCGAGACGCCGTCGTGGGGGTACGGCAACTCGGGCACTCGCTTCCACGTCTTTCCCTGGCCGGGCGCGGCGCGCACGGTGCGGGAGCGGATCGCCGATGCCGCACTCGTCCACCGGCTGACCGGCTGCTGTCCAAGCGTGGCCATCCACGTCCTCTGGGACTGGGTCGACGACTGGGACGAGCTGCGCGAGTTCGCGGAGGGCCAGGGTCTCCGTATCGGCGCCGTGAGTCCGACCCTGTTCCAGGACGACGCGTACCGCTTGGGCAGTCTCTGCAACCCGGATCCCGCTGTCCGCCGCCGCGCGCTCGACCACTGCCTCGAATCCGTTCAGATCGCGCACCGGCTCGGCTCGACCGCGCTGACCCCGTGGTTGGCGGACGGGACGAACTACCCGGGGCAGGACGATTTCAGGGAGCGCTTCCACCGGCTCGTCGCCGGACTGGAAGAGGTCTATGCGGCCATGCCGGCGGCGATGCGGCTCCTCGTCGAGTACAAGTTCTTCGAGCCCGCGTTCTACAGCGCCGATCTGCCCGACTGGGGCGTGGCGGTGCTCGTGTGCCGCAGGCTCGGGGCGCAGGCGAAGGTCCTCGTGGACACGGGACACCATCCTCAGGGGACGAACGTCGAGCAGATCGTCGCGCTGCTCCTCGAGGAGGGGTTGCTCGGCGGCTTCCACTTCAACGACCGCAAGTACGCCGATGACGACCTCATCGTCGGCTCCATCAACCCGTTCGAGCTCTTCCGGGTGATGAACGAGATCGCGTCCGCGCGGCTCGATCCCGCGACGGCGGACGCGGCCGGGTCGATCGCGTTCATGATCGACGAGTCGCTGAACATCGAGGGGAAGATCGACGCGATGATCCAGTCCGTCGTCAATATCCAGACGGCCTACGCCAAGGCGCTGCTGGTCGACCGGGAGCGGCTCGCCGCGAGCCAGGCCGAGGGCGACGTCCTCGGCGCGCACCGCGTCCTCGTCGAGGCGTACGAGGCAGACGTGCGTCCGCTCCTTCGCCGACTCCGCGACGAGCTGGGCGTCGACGAGGATCCGGTCGACGCGTTCCGCCGAGGCGGTTATGCCGAGCGGCTGGCGCGCGAGCGAGGCCCTGCCGCCGTTGCGTCCGACTGAACGCGATGGACATCCGGCCGGACCTCGAGACCGGGGCGGAGAGCCCGGTGGCCGTGATCGCCGCGGGCGCCTGCACCGACGCGACGGCGTTCACGCGCGAGGCACCGGGCATGAGCGCGTTCGCGCTCGACGACGGGGTCGTCTTCCACACGTACTCGGCGTATGCGCGCGGGCTGGACGCGCTCTGGGGCATGTACCAGTGGCTCGACCGCGCGCCGCGCGGCCGGAACGAGAGCGTGTCCACGGGTGCCGGCGACCTGCGCGCCGCTTTCCGGTACCGGCGCAACGACGAGTACGACGGCGAGTGACGGCGCGATGAGGGTCGGGGTTCTCGACGACTACTCCGACTCGCTCCGTTCGCTTCGCTGCTTTCCCAAGCTCGCCGCGCACGAGGTCACGATCTGGACGGACCACGTAGAGGACACGGAGACGCTTGCGCGGCGACTCCATGACATCGAAGCGCTGGTCCTGATCCGCGAGCGGACGCCGATCCGATCAGCGCTCCTCGACCGGCTCCCCCGGTTGCGACTGATCAGCCAGCGCAGCACCTATCCGCACATCGACATCGATGCGTGCACGCGCAACGGCGTCGTCGTCTGCACGAACCTGCACTCCGGCGTGCCGTCGTACGCGGCCGCGGAACTGACGTGGGCGCTCGTCCTCGCCGCGGCGCGCCGCATCCCGCAGGAGGACGCAGGCTTGCGCGCCGGCCGTTGGCAGACCGGCCTCGGCACGACGCTGCGGGGGAAGACGCTCGGCGTCTTCGGCTACGGCCGGATCGGCCGGGCCGTGGCCGGATACGGGCGCGCGTTCGGGATGGACGTGCTCGTCTGGTCACGGCAGGAGAGCCGTGAGCGTGCGCGCGCCGACCGATACGCGACGGCCGCGGGCAAGGAGGAGCTGTTCTCGCGGGCGGACGTGCTCACCCTCCATCTGCGGCTGGCCGAGGCAACGCGCGCGATCGTCACCCGCGCCGACCTCGGCTTGATGAAGCAGGACGCGATCTTCGTCAACACGAGCCGCGCGGGGCTGGTTGAGGCGGACGCGCTCGTCGCGGCGCTCCATGCAGGGCGGCCCGGCTGGGCAGCGGTCGACGTCTTCGAGCGCGAGCCGGTTACGGACCCGCGGCACCCGCTCCTGCAGCTGCCGAACGTCGTCTGCACGCCGCACATCGGCTACGTCACGCGCGAGGAGTTCGAGCTGCAGTTTGCTGATGTCTTCGACCAGATCACCGCCTTCGCCGCCGGCTCGCCGATCAACGTCGTCAACCCCGAGGCGCTCGCGGGCACAAGCTAGCCGGACAGGAGCGGCGTCCCGGCTGCCGTCGAGGCCGGGACGCCGCTGTGGCGCGTTCGTGTGCTTGTCAGCAGGTGATGGTCAGCTGGTTGCTGGGTCCCGACCGGTTTCCGGACGTGTCGACCGCTCGCACCTCGACGGTCGTCGGGCCGACGTCGCGGCAGTACGCGATGGTGTTCGTTCCGCCGACGACGCCGTCCGGGACGAGGACGCCGTTCAGGTAGACCTCGTAGAGGAGCAGCCCCTGCGAGTCGTTGTTGTCGGTCGCCGGCGCCCAGTTCAGCCACAGCTCCGGCGGAGCCGTCTGGAACGAGAATTGCAGGTTCGTCGGGGCCGTCGGCGCGACGTCGTCCGTTTTCGGCGGGGTGGTCACCGAGAGCGTGTTGCTCTCGACGGTGTTCCCGAAGTAGTCGCTCGCCGTGACCTTGAACGTGTGGGTCGTCGACGGCTCGAGATAGAAGACCGTGGAGGGCGAGATCGGCGTCTCGGGGACGGGCGCGCCGTCGAGGAACAGCGTGTAGAAGGTCTGCGTGATGTTGTCGACCGACTGCGTCCATGAGACGCTGATCCGCGTCGGGTAGACGGCCTGCGCCGTCAGCACGGGCGCCGGGCTGGGCGGGGTCGTGTCAGGCGGCGTCGTGTGGGTGACGCTGTTGCTAAGCGCCGAGCGGTGGCCGTTTATGTCGACTGTGACAACCGTGTACGTCGTCGTGCGGTCAGGCCAGAGGCTCGACAGCGAGAGCGTCGTCTGCGGCGGGTCGACCCGAAGGCACCCCTCTCCGTTCCGGACGACGCAGTACCACCAGCTGCTGGAGCCGCCGTTCGCGGCATCCCAGGCGAGCGAAATGCTCGTGTCCGAGCTGGCCGTGATCCGTAGGTTCGTCGGAACGCTGGGACCACCCCCTCCAGGCGGTGCCTTCTTTGCAGGAGCCGCCGAGGCGTCGCCGAGAGCGAGGGCGACTACAAGTGCGGCGAAGACCGTGCGTCGCGACATCAGAGCTCCTCCCCGTAGGCGCTAACCGGTCGCCGGGAGATACGAGCACCAGGCGGATGCGGATTCGCGCAAGCGGGTCGGGACGCCGCCGGCGGTGTTACTCGGGATACTCGTCTTTTCGCCAGGCGCGGGGCTCGTCGGGCGGCGCCTTCGGAGTCCGTTCCAGCAGGAAGGTGTAGTAGGGAGCGACGAACGGGTCGGGCGCCGTCACGGTGTACGTGTGGTAGACGGTGCCGTTTTCACGCGCGAAGGCGATCCAGGTCGGGGCCTCTCGTAGTCCGTCCCTGAGCTCGGCGCCGATCTGGTGCGACCAGTCATCGAGCCAGTCGGGCGGATTCTCGACCATCTCCTTCACCTCGGGCACCTGGTCCGCCTGCTCGGGGGTCAGCGCGAGGCCGAAATCGAACGCGAAGTCGGTCCCGTAGGTGGACACGTAGGGGAACTGCCAGCCCATCCGCTTCTTGTAGGCGGTAAGGCGGTCGATCGGCGCCCGCGAGAAGGCGATCAGGGTGACGTCGCGCTTGTTGAGGTGAATGAGCCCACCGTCGAGGCCGTCTGCGAGGTTGGTGCAGCCCGGGCAGGCGCCTTTTTCGTAGTCGGGGCCGAACATAATGTTGTAGGCCAGAAGCTGTGATCGCCCCTCGAACAGCTCCGCGAGGCTCTTCTTCCCGTCCTCGGTGTCGAACACGTACTCCTTCTCAACGGGCACCCAGGGCAGCTCGAGCCGCTTGCGCCTGACCTCCTCGTTGCGCTTCGCCTGCTCGGCCTCGAGCTTCGCGAGCTCGTCCCGGGCAGCTTGCCAGTCCTCGCGCGTTCCAATCTTGTGCTCCGCCATCATGTCCTCCTTTGCTCGGCCGAACTCGCCGGTACCGAGAGTTCGCTCGGTCGGACGTAAGACCGCAGACGCTCGGCAAACTCATCGGCGACGGTGGACAGACCGCCGAATGCAGCGGCTCAGGGAGCTTAGCCGGGCCACCCGGCTTCGTCGGACACTTTCCCGGTCGGAGCACTCACCTACCCCTTTGGACGAGCAATGACTCGCCCTTTGGACGAAGAATGCCGTGGCGCCAGCTCGTACCGTGGGCCGTGGGTCGGCGGCTTCTCCGCTAAAGGGGTCGGCGCCAAGGCTCAATACCTAAGCCGACCCCCGACCCCCTGTTCGCGTCAGGTGACGCCGAGGGAACGCGCCGAGCAGGATCCGCTCGTTCGTCACGGGCGGCCCTTAGAGCGCCTTTCAGAATGGGGCTTGCACTGGAACTGCGCGGAACCAGGTTCCGTCTTGCCGATGCGGGCCGCGGCGAGCACTGTACGGGGTCTCAGAAGCTGACAGTGGTTCCAACGGCTGGCTGGACGAAGGCGGCCGGCATCGCTCGGGCGAGGGTGTGGACTGCCTTCCAGCCGGTGCAGTGGGCGGGCAGCACACGGCCGACCTGCGCGAGTGAGAACGCCTCGACCGTCGGCTCAATGATCGGCTCGAACAGCCCGCCGGTGAGGTGGAAACCGCCGATGAAGCCCGCGATCCGCTGCTCGCCGGTGAGGCGCTGCGCGTTTCGCAGCACGTTCACCGCCCCCGCGTGGGAGCAGCCGGAGACGATCACCAGGCCCTTGCCCTTGACGTTCACGATCACGTTCTGGTCGTCGACAATGACCGGGTCAGGCTTCCAGTCGCCGCCGGAGCGCGCGTAGTGAATCGGAAAGCCGTGCTCGAATGGCGTCGACCGTTCGACCTGCCCCGACACGAGCACGGCGGCGTCGAGCAGCAGCGTTTGCCCCCGCTCCTCGACCAGTTCGAGGCCCTCGCGCTCAAGATCGCGTCGGCTGGGGGGCGGTAGGCGGAGCTCCGCTCCGGTCGGGAAGACGAGCTTCCGCTCGCGCCACGCCTCGGGATGGATCACGAGCGGCAGGCCGCAGCGGCCATACCGTCGGAATAGGCCCTCGAGGCCGCCGTGGTGATCGGCGTGGCCGTGGGAGATGACGATCGCGCGCAGGTCCTTGACCGCCACTCCGAGCACGTCCAGGTTCCGCCCCAGTGCGGCCGGGGTCATGCCGGCGTCGTAGAGAAGCGAGCTTCGTTTGCCGCC
>JBKPLR010000038.1:0-13944 GCA_046731695.1 Actinomycetota bacterium | reverse complement strand
ACGATCCCCCACGGGTCGACGATCAGCGAGCGCCCGTAGCTCGGCTTGCCGGGCCTCGTCTCGCCGAACTGCCCAGGCGCCAAGACGTAGTACTGGTTCTCGATCGCACGGGCACGCAGAAGGACGTGCCAGTGGTCGCGGCCGGTCGGGACGGTGAACGCGGCCGGAACCGTGACGAGCTCTGCGCCCTCGAGCGCGAGGATCCGGTAGAGCTCAGGAAAGCGGACGTCGTAGCAGACCGTCAGCCCGATCGGCCAACCCTCGCTACGCACCACGACCGGCTCGTCCCCGCCCTCCTGCGCCTCCGACTCCCGGTAGACCTGCCCGCCGACTTCGACGTCGAACATGTGGATCTTGCGGTAGACGCCGAGCACCTCGCCGTCGGGGCCGAAGGCGACGCTCGTGTTCCCGAGCTTTTCGCGGCCCTCGCGCCGCTCCGCGATCGAGCCGCCAACGAGCGTGATCCCGTGGGTACGGGCCCACTCCGTCATCGCCCGGACCGCTTCGCTGCCCTCGAGCGGCTCGGCGGCCGCATAGAGGACGTCCGCATCGCCGATCGCGTCCCATTTCTCCGGGAGCACGACGAGGTCGGCGCCGGTCGCTGCGGCGGTCGCCACGAGCTTCTCGGCCTTCTCGAGATTCGCCGAGCGCTCGGGCCCGCTCGTCATCTGCACGCATGCCACGCGGAGCAAGTCGGACATCGGCGCAGGATAGCTTTCGAGGGTGGAGGCGACGGCCGCCGTTCCGTCCCGCGCGAGGGTGCTTCAGGCCTTTCGGAGCCGCGACTTTCGCCTGCTCTGGACCGGGCAGACGATCTCGCTGCTCGGCGATGCGGCGTTCATCGTCGCCCTCGGCTGGCGGACCTACACGCTGACCGGCTCCGCGCGGTCGCTCGGCTACGTGCTGACCCTCCAGGGCGTCGGGCTGCTCTCGACGGTGCTCGTCGGCGGCGCGCTCGCAGACCGGTACAACCGGCGGACGCTGATGCTGGTCTCGGACGTCGCGCGCTTCGGGATCATCGGGGTGCTCGCAGTCGTCGACGCCAGCGGCCACCTGTCGATCGGGATCCTCTCCGCCCTCGCGTTCGCCGAGGGCCTAGCCACGGGCTTCTTCACGCCTGCGCTCGGGGGCATGGTTCCGCTCGTCGTCGCGGAGCCGGATCTCGGCTCGGCCAACGCGCTGATCGGCATCGCGCGGCAGACGAGCTACCTCGTCGGCCCTTCCGTCGCGGGCGTGCTCTACGGCCTGGCGGGTTCGACGGTCGTCTTCGGATTCAACGCCGTTTCGTACCTGGCTTCGTTCGCCTTCGTCTGGGCGACCCGCCCGGCACGGGCCGAGCCCGCCGAGTCGAAGGGGACGTTCCGCGAGATCTGGGCCGGCATCCGCTACGTGCGGAGCGTCCCCTGGCTGTGGGTCACGATCTCGCTCTTCTCGGTCGTGCTGATGTTCCAGTGGGCGCCGATCCAGGTGCTGACGCCGAAGCTCGTCCGCGAACACTTCGACCTCGGCGTGCGGGCCTACGGCGGGATCTTCTCGGCGGTCGGTGCCGGGATGATCATCGGCGCGGTCTCTTTTGCACAGTTGAACCCGCGCCGGCGGCGCGGGTTGGTCTCGTACCTGATCTGGATGCTGAACAGCGTGCTCGTGATCGTGTTTGCGCTCTCGCCTTGGTTCCCGCTTGCGCTCGCCGCCGCCTTCGTGCGCGGCGCCTGCATCGGCTTCGGGATCGCGGTCTGGGAGACGATGCTGATGGAGCTCGTCCCGCGGAACATGCTCTCGCGCGTCGTCAGCCTGGACTGGTTCGGCTCGCTCGGGCTGACCCCGTTCGGGTTGCTGCTGGTCGGCGCGGTCTCGGACCTCGCCGCACCGGGGACGCTGATCGCGCTCGGCGCGCTGGTCGCGCTCGCGCTGATCGCGTACGGCCTAACCTTCCGGGAGATCCGGGAGATCCAATGAGCCCCGTCTACTGGAAGCCGAAGTACGGCACACGCTCGAGCCGCCACAAGGCGTGGGTCAGGCAGGAGCAGAAGCGCGAGGCGCGCGCAAAGGCCGCGCCGCGCTCGAACTGGCTGCAGCGGCTCTTCAGGCGGGGGTAATCGTGTCCGTCGAGAGGTGGAGGACGCCGCTCGACGACTTCGAGGAGAACGACAGGTCGGCGTGCTGCGCGGAGGTCTCGACCGACCGGCCGGTGGGCGCATTCGCGATGTGTACGGCGCCGGTCGGGCCGGCGTCCACGATGTCCCGCGTCTGGATCCCGAAGACGAGGTCCTGGCGGATGACCACGAACCGCCCGATGCTGGGATCGTTCCCAGCCTCGCCCGCGTAAACCGAGACCAGCGTCCCGCCGTTGCTGACGATCCAGCCGTTCTGGACGCGGAGGAGGCTCGGGGAGACAGGCACCGGCGTGTCCGGAGAGATTAGGTGGGCCGGAAGCCGAGGCCCCGGGAGCGGAAGGGGCGCCGGTGCCAAGGTCGAGCGCGCGGTCCTGCTTCTGCAACGCGGCACCCTCGCGAACCGGAGGCGCTCTCGCATGGCTCCCGCCGTGATCTGAAGCACGAAGTGCCGCCTCGGCCCGCACCAGTTCCGCCAAGCGAGCGCGCGAGCCCAAGGCTTCCACGGCGCCACGTCGGCACGCACACGCCTCGCGAATGGGTTGCCGCGAATCCCGCGCAGAAGCGACCCGCCGCGGTGCCGGATCGAAACGCGCACGGTCACGTTGACGGAGCACGCAGGCAATTCCTCGTTCAGCACGCCCGCCCCGATGAGGACGTTCCCCGCCCGAGGCCAATAGATGAGCTCGGGAGACCCGCACGCGGAACTCCCCGAAGCCGAGCTCCCGGTCGCCAGCGCCAAGAAGGCGAGCGCCGCAATGCACACGCTAACCTGTGTCTTCGCTCGGGGTGTGGCGCAGCCTGGTAGCGCGCTCCGTTCGGGTCGGAGAGGTCCCCAGTTCAAATCTGGGCACCCCGATTGGCGCGGGGGAACCCCAGTTCCCCCGCCAGAAACTCTTCAATCGCATCGGCGCAGGCTTCCGGGTGCTCGCCGATCAGGAGATGGCCGCAATCGGCGATCACGCGGACCGGCGCCCGTAGGCGTCTCGCGTACTCGAATGCATCGCCGACAGGGAGCTGGTTGTCCCTCGCGCCCCAAAGGACGAGCGTGGGGCACGTGACGCGGTCGAGGTCGGAACGCGGGTCGTCCCCCATCAAGGCCTTCGAGGCGCTCACCGTGTCAGTGTGCCGCGCCGGCCCGGAAAGGAAAGCGCGCGCCATCTCCTCGGGGAGCGCCGGCGGGTCAGCCGCGCCCCAGCGTCCGAACACGAGCGTTTTCAGCACCGCCGAGCGCGAAACGCTGGCGCGGTAAGGCGCGATCCTCCTCCCCGGCTTGACCAGGGCCGTGACGGTCAGCGCGTACCGGGCGCGGCGCGAGCCCGACGCGATCCCGGCCGCTGCGGCAAGTACGAGCCTGTCCACGAGATCCGGCCGCCTGATCGCCATTCGCGCGGAGATCGCTCCGCCGAGCGAGTGACCGACGACGGCAGTCGGCCCGAGCTCCCGTTCTGCCAGCAGCGCGATCCGGTCCGCGAACCCGTTCAAAGATGGCGCCGCGGGTAAGGGCTCCGACCCGCCGTGACCCGGCAGCTCGGGCACTATGACGCGCCGCCCCTCTGCCAGGAGGGGCGCCAGCAGGAGGTAGTTCGCGGCCGCCCCTCCGAGCCCGTGCACGAGCAACAGCGGTTCTCCCTCGCCGGCAACCAGGTAGCGCAGCCGACAGCCGCGCACCTCTGCGAAGCGCTCCTCGAAACCGGGCAACTCGACTTTTGCGTCCATCACCTTCGGCGATTATTCTTCGAGACGATGAACCGCTCGGGGAGGCAGGACCCCTGATTCCTGCCGAGCACCGAAATGAAGGAGTCGACTGACCCGTCGCGCCGAGTGCGCAGGCGGGTTTTTTACTGAAGGAGGGAAATGGCGAACCACCTGACGCCCGACGAGCTCTCGAAGGAGCTGGGGATCGACCGGACCGAGGTCATCCGGGTTTGCATCGAGGAAGCAATCCCGATCTACCAGGGCAAGATCGACAAGACGCTCTTCCAGGCGCAGCTAGAGGCGCTGAAGACCGCTAGCTAGGGGTTACTTCCGGCCTGCAGCCGCGCGCTTCTTCGGCGCGGCCTTCTTGCGCGCAGGCTTGGCGCCGTCGCCGGCAGTTCCCTTCGTCGCGGCGACGCTCTTCTTGAGCGCCTCCATCAGGTCGACTACCGGAGCTTCAGGCGCCGGCTCGGGCACCTCGATCTCCTCGCCGGCCAGCTTCGCCTCGAGCAGCTGACGCAGGTTCTGCCGGTACTCGCTGTGCAGGTCCTCGGGCTCGAAGTCTCCGACGAGCCCGTCGATCAGCTGCCGCGCCAGCGCGAGCTCGCCTTCTTGCACGTCGGTCTCCTCGACCGCCTCGTCGATCTCGGCGGCCGACCGCACGTCCTCGGCGAGGAAGAGCGTCTCGAGCACGAGCGCCTCGCCCTTCGGGCGAATCAGGCAGAAGTTCTCGTTGCCCCGGATCACCATCCGGCCGATCGCGGCCATGCCCGTCTCTTTCATCGCCTCGAGCAGCAGCACGTAGGGCCGGCGCTGTGCGGCCGCGCTCGAAGGCGCGAGGTAGTAGGTGCGGTCGAAGAAGAGCGGGTCGACCTGGTCGAGCGGGACGAATCGGGAGATGTCGATCGCGCGCGACGTGTCGTGCTGCGCGATCGCCTCGAGGTCGGCCTCCTCGACGATCACGAACTGGCCCTTCGAGACCTCCCAGCCCTTCACGATCTCGTCGTTGGGGACCTCGCGCTCGTGCGTCGGACACCAGCGCTTCTGCTTGATCGGCGTCTTGCACTCGCGGTGCAGGGTGCGGAAGGAGACATCGGACGAGCGCGCCTTCGGCGTCGTTGCAGGCGCGAGGCCGACCGGGATCGTCACCAGGCCGAAACTGAGGGATCCGTTCCAGATAGTTCGCATAGGGGCCGCTGTGGATAAGTGTAGTGGGACCGGGCAGATTCGCCGCAACCGCGCGCTTCCCTTCTAAAGTTCGAGGCCTGACCGAGACGACGGCAACTGCACCTGCGGAGCCCGCAAGCGGAGAGGCGGGCAACCGCACGATCGGGCGCCTCTGGCGCGATGCTCTCGCTGCCGGCCGCTCGAATCCGGCCTACCTCGTGGAGACCGACGACGGCTGGCGCGAAGTCAGCTGGGAGGAGGCCGGCCGGGCCGTCGAGGAGATCGCCAACGGCCTGCTGGCGCTCGGCGCTCGCAAGGGCGACGCGTTCGGGATCCTGGCCCGGACGAGCCTCGAGTGGGCGCTTTTCGACTACGCGCTCGGCCTGATCGGGGGCGTCGGGGCCGCGATCTATGCGAACAGCTCGCCGAAGGACTGCCGCTACGTCCTCGAGCACTCGGACGCGATCGGCGTGCTCGTGGAGGACGGGGAACAGCGCGCGAAGATCGCCGACCTCGGCCTCCAGCACGTGATCTCGTTCGACGAGCTGGACAAGCTACGCGCACGTGGCCGCGAGTTCGCCGCGGAGAACCCGACCGCGCTCGCGGACGCCGAGGCCGCGATCGACGAGGACGACCTCTTCACCTTCATCTACACGTCCGGCACAACCGGCCCGCCGAAGGCCTGCATGATCCGGCACCGCAACTACTACGAGATGGCGGCCTGCACCGAGGGCGTCGAAGGGTTCGCGGTGACGGACGACACGATGCTGCTCTACCTGCCGATGGCGCACAACTTCGGGCGCCTGATGCACCTGCTCGCGGCCCACGTCGGCTACACGATCGCCTTCTGTTCCGACCCGATGCGGGTCGCTGAAGTGCTTCCGGCCGTGCGGCCGACGATCCTGCCGAGCGTTCCACGGCTGTACGAGAAGGTGCACACGGCGATCGTCTCGCAGTTCGACCAGACGACCGGCACGCGGCGACGGCTGCTCGACTGGGCCCTGCGTGTGGGGCGACGGGCGAGCACGTACCGGCAGCGCGGCGCTTCGCTCCCGCCGGGGCTCGCCGTGCAGCATGCGCTCGCGGACAGGCTCGTCTACAGCAAGATCAAGAAGAAGCTCGGCGGGCGCCTGCGGCTGGGCGTCTCGGGCGGGGCGCCGCTCGCGAAGGAGATCGGCGAGCTCTTCCACGCGCTCGACGTCCTGATCATCGAGGGCTGGGGCCTGACCGAATGCACGACTGCGGCGTCCGTGAACCGGCCGAACCGGCTGCGCTTCGGCACCGTAGGCCTGCCGCTGCCCGGCTTCGAGGTCAAGGTCGCGGACGACGGCGAGCTCCTGATCCGCAGCGACACGGTCTTCGGCGGCTACTACAAGGACGAGGAGGCGACTCGCGAGGTGCTCCGCGAGGACGGCTGGCTCCATTCCGGCGACGTCGGGTCAATCGACGAGGACGGCTTCATCACGATCACCGACCGCAAGAAGGACATCCTCGTGACCGCCGGCGGCAAGAACGTCGCACCGCAGAACCTCGAAAGTGCGCTCAAGACCGCGCCTCTCATCTCGCAGGCGCTCGTCGTCGGCGACCGGCGACGGTACGTCGCGGCGCTGATCACCGTTGAACCGGACATGTCCCACGGACTGTCCCCTGGACAGGTCCAGGAGCGCGTGCAGAAGATCGTCGACGACGTCAACGCCGAGCTCTCACGCTTCGAGCAGATCAAGCGCTTCACGATCCTCCCGCGCGACTTCAGCGCCGAGGAGGGCGAGGTGACGCCGACGCTGAAGCTCAAGCGACGCGTCTGCGCCGAGCACTTCGCGAAGGAGATCGAAGAGCTCTACAGCTAGAGACGCCGCGCGCCGACGTAGGTCGACGCGTACCAGCCGGTGATGCTCGAGTACTTCACCACGTCGCCGGTGTGGGGCGCGTGGATGAACGTGTTCCCGCCGACGTAGATCCCCACGTGGCCAAGGCCGTCGAAGAAGACGAGGTCGCCGGGCTGGAGGCTGCCGCGTGAAACGGGCGAGCCGTAGCCGTACTGCGCCGCGGCGTTGTGCGGCAGCGAGACCCCCACCTGCGCGTAGACGTACATCGTGAAGCCCGAGCAGTCGAAGCCCGACGGAGACGCGCCGCCCCAGACGTACGGGGTGCCGAGGTACTGCGCCGCAATCGCAACCACGCCGCCGTGCGTCGGAGGCGGGGCGATCGTCGGCGCCGGGTCGACGCCCACCGTCTGATTGAGAACGGTCGCGCTCGAGGCCGACTGCTGGGCGGCGAGCCGGGCTCGCATCTCACGCTGGAGCTCTGCCTGGCGGGCCGCCTCCTGCGCCTTGAGCTGCTCGATCTGGTTACGAATCGAGCTCAGCAACGCACGGCGCTGGCCGAGCTGGCTCTGGATCGACGCCCTGGCGGCCGCGCGCTCGGCGACGACCTGCTCCTGCTCCGCGTGCGCGTGCTTGAGCTCCCGTTGGCGGCGCTGCACCTCGGCGCGCAGCTGCGTCACCTGCTTCAGCACGAGCGAGTCCTGCTGCGAGACGCGATCCACCGCGTCCATCCGGTTGAGCATGTCGTCGAGACTCTGTGAGCCCAGGAGAACGGTGAGCCCAGCGTCCTGGCCCGAGCTCGTGTACAGGTCGACGAGGCGCGAGGAGAGCTCTCGCTGCGCGTGCTTGAGGCTCCTTTTCGCGATGCCGAGGTTGTGCGTGTTCTGCGAGAGGTCGTGCTTGATGTGCGCGAGCTTGACGTTCGCGAGGTCGTACGCCTCGATCGCACGCTCCAGGCTCGAGTCGAGCGACTGAATCTGGTCGAGCACGCTCTGAGCTTCTGCCTGCTTCGACTGGACCGAATCGGCGGACGCCGGGATAGCGGTCGCCGCGCACAGCGCTGCGAACGCGATGACTAGGGCCGGCGCCTTTCGTCTAGTCGAGCCTGAGGGGGGCGGGCTGCTCGACAGGCGCCCTCCTGGGAGGGGCCGGTTCGTCACAAGCACGGCACCCTAACAAGCACACCGGACAGCCGCAAATTCAGATAGGACGTACAAAGTTTGTGCACAAACTTCTGTGCTACGGTGCCGCGTCGTGCCAGGGGAGACACGCAAGGTGCGAGCCTGGCCGGTGGTCGCCGCACTGTTGGTTCTGACCGCCTTCGTCCCGTCCAGGGTCGCCGCAGACTCATCGAGCGATCTTCGGAACCAGGCGAACCAGCTCTCGCAGAAGAACGTCGATTTGGCCGCCCGCTCGCACAGCGCGCTGCTCGAGCTGTACGCGCTCGACTCGAAGCTCGCGCAGCAGCGCGCCCGGATCGTCTCGCTCCGGATCCATACCGCGCAGGTGCGCGCCGAGCGCGCGGCGGCCGAAAAGCGGCTCGCCAGCGCACGACGCTCGCTGTCCGCGGCCCAGAAGGCCCTTTCGCTTCGGCTCCAAGCGCTCTACGAGCAGGGCGACACGGATCCGATGGCCGTCGTCCTGGAGGCGGGCTCGGTCTCGGATGCGCTCAACAGCATCGACGCGCTCGACCGGGTCGCGAATCAGGACCGGCTCGTGATCATGCAGACGCGCAAGGCCCGCCACCGCTACCAGGTCGAGACGCGCACGCTTGCCAACCGCCAGCACGAGCTCGAGGCGCTCACGGCCGAGGCCGCGCAGACGGCTGCCGGGCTCGAACAGGCACGGGCTGAGCGGGCGGGCTATCTCGCGAGCCTCACGAACCGGCGGCGGCTCAACGAGGCGACGATCTCGGCGCTCGAGCAGCAGGCGCAGCAGGTCGAGGCGCGCGCCCGCCAGCTGGCCGCGGCCGCGGCCGCGCGGGTGGGCGGAGGGATCCCAACCCCCGGCGTCGGTGGGGCGATGACGGTGACGGCCACCGGCTACGCGATCCACGGCCGCACGGCGACGGGCGCGCCGACGGGCTGGGGAGTCGTCGCCGTCGATCCGAGCGTGATCCCGCTCGGGACGCGCATGACCATCCCGGGCTACGGCGAGGGGATCGCGGCCGACACGGGCTCGGCGATCGACGGCTCGCGGATCGACGTCTGGTTCCCAACGGTCGCGCAGGCGCGCGCGTGGGGACTCCGCACCGTCACGATCACGCTCCACTAGACGGCGCTAAACTCCTGCGGGCAAAGGAAGGGGGTTCGGTGAGCGAGATCGCTCAGACCGGCTCCGAGGAAACCGAACAGACGAGCGTCCGGGTACTGCTCGTGGACGACCACGACCTTTTCCGCACCGGCCTGCGGAACCTGCTCGAGGAGCGCGGCGTGCAGATCGCGGGCGAAGCCGGCGCGGGAGCCGACGCCGTTCGGCTCGTGCGCGAGGTCGCCCCCGATGTCGTCGTCATGGACCTGCACATGCCGGGCATGTCCGGGATCGAGGCGATCAAGCAGATCCACGCGATCGCGCCGCTCACGCGCGTGCTCGTACTCACGATCTCCGACCAGGACGACGACGTGCTGCACGCGATCCTCGCCGGCGCGTGCGGCTACCTGCTCAAGGACGCGTCGGTCGACGAGTTGATCCGCGGAATCGAAGCGGCGGCCGTGGGCGAGTCGCTCGTCTCGCCCGCGATCGCAGGAAAGGTGCTTCAGCAGGTGCGCGCGACCACGATCTCGCCCGAGGCGGGGGATTCGCTCCGTGCCGAGCTATCGCAACGGGAGCTCGACGTCCTGAAGCTGATCGCAAACGGCAACGACAACGCGATGATCGCCGCGGAGCTGCACATCAGCCCGAAGACGGTCAAGAACCACATCTCGAACATCCTGATGAAGCTGCAAATCGAGAACCGCATCCAGGCTGCGGTTTACGCGGTCCGGTCGGGAATCGTCTAGAGCGGTTCCGGCTTCAGACGGACGGGCTTCCGGCCACACGGGCAAAGCCGGCATGGCCTCCAGCGCGTCCCGAGACGGCGTCGCAAGCGACGCCTTAGACGGTTGCGCGAACCGCGGTCGCCCGCGCCCGCAGCTCCGCGAGGCTGCAGCGCAGCTGCTCGATCTCGGCGTGGGCGCTCGTGATCCGGCGCGAAACCTGCACGAGCTCCTGGGTCTTCTGCTCCTGGTTGCCCTCGTTGAGCTCTCCCGCGAGCTCGGACATGCGACGCTCGAGCCTGAGCCGCTCGGCCTCGAGCGAGAGCGCGTGCGCGTAGCCGTCCGTCAGCGTCCGCTCGAGGCGGGCAAGCGCCGCCGGCTCCTCTGGAGGCGAGGAGGAAGCGAGGAGCTCGTCGATTTCCTCGAGCAGGGCTGGGAGGGGATTGGCGGCCACAGAGACTCAACCGATTATCGGATGGGCGTCCCGGGCCCCACAAGGGCCGCACGGCCCATCCGCGAAAGCAATCAGTCCCACACTTGACGCTGGTGCGTCTCCTCCGAACAATGGTGCCGATGGGACGCCGTCTGCCCATCGTCGTGCTCGCCGCGCTGGTGCTGGCGGCGCATGCCGGTGCCGGCAGCTCGCCCCTCTCGAAGCGCCTCGCACGGGCCCTCGCGGTGCCGAACGTCTCCAAGGCGCGCACCGCTGCCCTCGCATTTGACCTGCAGACGGGCACAATCGTCTTCTCGGAGCACGAAGCCCTCTCGCTCGCGCCGGCCTCGAACGAGAAGCTCGCGGTCACGTACGCAGCGCTCGTCGCTTTCGGGCCGCAGTTCCGGATCGAGACGGACGTCGTCGGCCGCGGGGAGCTCAAGGGCAACACCTGGCGCGGCAGCCTGCTGCTCGTCGGCCACGGCGACCCGCTGCTGTCGTCGAGCAACCTCCTCAAGCTCGCCCGGCAGGTGCGGGCGGCCGGGATCACCCGCGTGACCGGCGCCGTCTTCGGGGACGAGTCGTTCTTCGACGCCCGCCGCACCGCTCCCGGCTGGAAGTCCTGGTACTACGTGAACGAGTCGCCACCGCTTTCGGCGTTGACCGTCGACCACGCGATCTACCGCGGCCGCATCTCGCGGAATCCCGCACTGTCGGCCGCGATCATGTTCCGCGACGCGCTGCGCCGCGCTAGCGTGGCCGTCGGCGGCGGGGCCGGGATCGGAGTCGACCACGGCAACGGCGTGCCGCTCGCGTCGGTGGAGTCGCCGCCGCTCTCGGTGATCCTGCGCTACATGGACCGTGCGAGCGACAACTTCACCGCCGAGTTGCTGCTCAAGCAGCTCGGGACGCTCGTCGCGTCGCCGGGAACGACCGGGGCCGGAGCGGCCCACGCGGCGCGCATCCTGGCCGGCGCGGGCGTGCCGATGGCCGGCGTGCGGATCGCCGACGGGTCGGGGCTCTCGCAGCTCGACCGCATGACCGTCCGCGAGCTGATCGCGATCCTGCGGGCCGCCTGGACCGATCCGGAGCTGCGGCCGGTCTTCGTCGCGGCGCTGCCTGTGGCGGGCTTAAGCGGAACGCTCTCCAACCGGATGCGCCGGCCGCCAGCGCGCGGCCACGTCTTCGCCAAGACCGGCACGACCGACCGCGCGTCGGCGCTCTCGGGCTTCGTCAGGAAGCGCTACGTGTTCTCGGTGCTGCAGAACGGCAATCCCGTCTCGACTTTTTGGGCCCGCCGCGCGCAGGATCGGTTCGCGACGGTTCTAGCCGCGCAGTAGCTTCTTCAGCGCCGCTTCGTCCAGCACCGGGACGCCCGCCTTCTCCGCCTTGGCGAGCTTCGAGCCGGGGCTCTCGCCCGCGATCACGCCGGTCGTCTTCTTCGAGACCGAATCGGAGACCTTCGCGCCTTTGGCCTCGAGCGCCTTGCGCGCCTCGTCGCGGCTGTAGCCCTCGAGTGTCCCGGTGATCACGTAGGTGTGCCCGCTCAGCGGCCCCTCGACCGGCCGCTCCTCGGGCCCGGCCTCGAAACGGAGCCCGAGCTCCTTGAGCTCCTCGACGAGCTTGCGATTCGCCTTCTCGCTGAACCATTCCGCGATCGCCTCGGCGCGCTCCGGGCCGATCCCCTCGACCTCGGCGACCTCCTCCGGTGCGGCATCCGCGAGCCGGTCGACCGAGCCGAAGTGCCGCGCCACGTTCTGCGCCGTGACCCAACCGACGTCGGGGATGTTCAGTCCGAGCAGGACGCGCGAGAACGGCGTCTTCTTTGACCCCTCGATCGCCAAGATCGCGTTCGAGGCGCTCCTTTCCTGGAAGCCGTCCAGCTCGAGCAGCTGTTCCTTCGTCAGCCGGTACAGGTCCGGCAGCGAGCGCACGAGGCCGAGATCCCAGAGCCGGCGCATGAGCTGCTCCCCCACGCCGTCGATGTCCGCCGGCCCCTGAACCCAGTTGATCAGGGTCTCGAGCCCGCGCGACGGGCACGCGCGGTTCGGGCAACGGTGCATGGCCTCGCCCTCGGGCCTCAGCACGTTTGCCCCGCAAAGAGGGCACTTCTTCGGCATCTTGAACGGTTTCGTCCCCTTCGCGTGCGCCCCGGCCGGGCCTACGATCTGGGGGATCACGTCGCCGGCGCGCTGGACGATCACCGTGTCGCCCTCGCGAATGTCCTTGCGGTTGATGTCCTCCTCGTTGTGCAGCGTCGCCCTCGAGACCGTGACGCCGCCGACCTGGACCGGCTCGAGCATCGCCCAGGGGTTGAGCGCGCCGGTCCGCCCCACCCGGATCGCGATCTTCAGCAGCTTCGTCTGCGCGGTCATCGGCGCCCACTTGAACGCGCGCGACCAGCGCGGCCGCTGGTGCAGCGCGCCGAGGATCGCCTGCTGCTCGAGCGAGTCGAGCTTCATCACGATCCCGTCAATTTCGTAGTCGAGCTCGGTCCGCTTCAGCTCCCACTCGCGGCATGCCTTCGCAACGTCCTCGATCGACTCGAGCCGCTCCGCGAACGGGTTCGTGCGGAAGCCGTGCTCGCGCAGCCACTCCAGCGTCTCCCACTGCGTCTCGAAGTCGAGGCCGTCGGCGACGCCGATCCCGTAGACCCAGACGGCGAGCGGACGCGAGGCCGTGATCGAGGAGTCCTTTTGCCGGAGCGAGCCGGCGGCCGCGTTGCGCGGGTTCGGGGCGAGCTTCTGGCCGAGCTCGGCGATCCGCTCGTTCAGCTCGCGGAAGCCCGAGAGCGGCATGTAGACCTCACCGCGCACCTCGAGCACGGCCGGGGCGTCGTCGCCCCGCACCCGCAACGGAATCGAGGGGATCGTGCGCAAGTTCACCGTCACGTCCTCGCCCTGGTAGCCATCGCCGCGCGTCGCGCCGCGGGTGAGGACGCCGTTTTCGTAGGTCAGGTTGATTGCGAGGCCGTCGATCTTGGGCTCGATCACGTAGGCGACGGGCTCATCGGAGTCCAGACGCTTGCGCATGTCCTCGGCCCACTTGAAGAGGCCCTCGTCGTTCGAGACCTTCTCCAGCGAGCCCATCGGACTGAGGTGCTCGACCTTCTGGAACCGCTCGGAGGGCGGCGCGCCGACCCGCTGCGTGGGCGAGTCCGCGGTGATCAGGTCCGGGTGCTCCTCCTCGAGCGCCTTCAGCTCGTCGAAGAGCCGGTCGAACTCGGCGTCCGAGATCTCCGGGTCATCGAGCACGTGGTAGCGATAGAGGTGGTGGTTCACCTCCTCGCGCAGCTCGTCGAGTCTCGCCTGGACGTCTTTCAGCGCCGGAGCGGACATTGAGTTGATGCTACCCAGGCCGTACGATCCTTTCGTGCGCCGATTCGCCCCGCTTCGTGCTCGTCCTCGCACTCGTCCCCACGGCCGCCGGCGCCAGGACGTTCGTGAACCGGCTTCCACACGCCGTCGGGGAACATCGGCTGCATGTACGCGAGCGGGCTCGGCAGCGCGCCGAGCCTGCGCCGCGACATCCGCAGCGGCCTCAAGCCGAAGCCGCGGCGCCCGAAGGGCTGCGTCGACCTCGAGTGGGGTGACAGCTACAACATGGGCCAAAGGGGGCGCGTCTTCGTCACGTGCCACGGCGACACGGTGCTCGACCCGCGGACGCGAGTCCTCGGCTATGGACAGGCGTGGAAGAGACCCGGCTTCGTCTGCACCTCGAAGCGCGTGGGCCTCCGC
>JBKPLR010000037.1:0-10086 GCA_046731695.1 Actinomycetota bacterium | reverse complement strand
CTCGGAGAGATCGCGGATCGGCGAGTGCTGCGACTCCGGCGTCGACTCGGCCCACTTGTTGTCCTCGAGGACGAAGACGGCGGGCACCAGCCAGAGCTGGGCGAGATTGAGCGCCTCGTGGAAGGTGCCGATGTTCGTCGCCCCGTCCCCGAAGAAGGCGAGCGCGACCCGCGGCTCGCCGCGTAGCTTGAAGGCCAGCGCCGCGCCTGTGATCGCCGGCAGCCCGCCGCCGACGACCGCGTTCGCGCCCAGATTCCCGCGCTCGACGTCGTAGAGGTGCATCGACCCGCCATAGCCGTGCGAGCAGCCTTCGAGCTTCCCGTACAGCTCGGCCATGACTGCGTTCGGATGCGTCCCGCGCGCGAGCGTGTGGCCGTGCGCGCGGTGCGTCGAAGCGAACACGTCACCGTCGTCGAGCGCCTGGCAGACGCCGACCGCGACCGCCTCCTGACCGATGGCGACGTGCAGGAAGCCCGGGAGCTCGCCTGCGCGGAACCGCTCCTCGACCTTCTCCTCGAAGCGCCGGATCAGGAGCATCTCGCGGAGGAACGTGCGGACCCGTTCCTCGCTGAGCGTCGTTTTCCGCTCCACTTTCGCCACGACGCTGAGTTTATGCTCCGCCTCGTGGCCCTCGTCGACCAGTGGCAGGCGATCGAGCGGTACCTGCCTGGAGGCTGGGGTGACGCGCGCTTGCGGCTGACGATTCCGGATCTCGGCGACTCCGACCGGGCGGCGGCGCTGCTCGGGCCGGTGAATCCCGGACGACGCGGAAGGGTGATCACGTTCTTCACGGCGCAGCGGGGCGCAGGGCCTTCACCGGCGCTGATTCAGCGGTTGCTGGCCCGCATCGACCGGGAGGGCATCGACGGTCAGCTCGTGCTCCTGGGCGCAAGTGGGGCGGAAGGTGCGGCGCCGCCGGTGGAGGCGAAGCCGTTCGTGCCCGCGTGGGACGCCGAGCTCGCGGCGCTCCCGGACGACTGGACCGACCTCTATGCCGAGGTCGAGTTCGAGTCCAGCGACTACCTCGATCGGGGTGCACTGCTAATGGCGCCCCTCAACCCGGCGCGCTATGGAGGGAAGCCGGGCTTCCGGTTCCGGGTCGCGAAGCGGTTCGGCTACGGCGCGTCGACCGAGATGGCGCGGCGCTGCCTGGAGCGGCTCGACGAGGAGCGGATTCGCGGCGCGGTTCGCATCCTTCGCGCCCTGTCTGACACGCGCCCCGTCCAGACGCAGGGCCCGGTCTGGTACGTCGGCGGCCGCACCGTCTGATAGGAGGCTTGCCGAAACCTAGTCTGTGCGAGGTTCCGCCAAGCCCTCCTAGGTCAGGGCCGCGTTCAAGTCTTTCGCGACCGCGCGGGCGTCGCGGGCCGAGCGCGTGATCACGAGGCACGTGTCGTCGCCCGCGAGCGTGCCCACGATCCGCGGATGCTCGAGCTGGTCGAGAGCCCGCGCGATCGCTGGGGCCGAGCCGAGCTCCGACTGCACGACGACCAAATTCTCGGCGACCGAAGTCCGCACGCCGAACTGCGCGAGCACGCCGGTGAGCGTCTCGCGCGGATCGGGCCGATCCTTCCCCGGCAGCACGTAGCGCGGCCGGCCGACCGGATCGACGGTCTTCTCGAGCTTGAGCTCGCGGATGTCGCGCGAGATCGTTGCCTGCGTCACATCGCAGCCCGCGCGGCTCAGCGCCTCGGCGAGCTCGTGCTGGCTTCCCACGCGCCGCCGCGAGACCACGCTCGCAATCAGGCGCAGCCGTTCCTGCTTGGAGAGCGCCATCGAGTTACAGTAACTCGCAGGTTTGGCCGAGTCAGCAACAGGCAAGCAACCCGGCATGCTGCGAAAGCTGCTGTGGACCGGGCTCTACGGGGGGATGGCCGCCGGAGCCACGATCGTTGCCCGCAAGACCGCCTCGAGGGTCTGGCGCATCGCGACGGGCGAAGAGCCGCCGGTGAAGAAATGACGAAGGTCGACGTCCTCGTCGAGCGCGGCGCACAGCACCTCCAGGGGCTCGCCGGCAAAGCCGCCCAGCGCGGCGACGGAGTCGGCACCTGGTTGGCCGAGGAGCTCACGGCCGACGCGGCGTTCCTGCGGAAGCTCAAGCCGAGCTTGATCCGGGCGCGCGCGAAGGGCGAGTCGCCGGCGAACCCGCCGCCTGCCTCCCCGCCTCCACCCCCGCCGCTCGGCAACCGGCCGAAGAAAGAGAAGCGCAAGAAGCGAGGCGGCGGCGTCTCCCCGGTGCTGATCGTGGGCGCCGCAGTCGTTGCAGGGATCGTCGCAGCGAAGGTGATCGACTGGAGAGGCCATGCCCACCCCAGAGACTGAGCAGCAAGAGCCTGGGCTCGGCCAGGCCGCAAAGAGCGTCTCCGAGCACGCGAGCGCGCTCGTACGCCTCGAGCTGGAGCTCGCTGCGCTCGAGGTCAAGCGCAAGGTCGTCTCGCTCGCAGTGGGGATCGGGCTCGCGCTCGGCGCCGTGCTCTTCCTGCTCTACGCCCTCGGCTTCGGCCTCGCAGCGGCCGCCGCAGGAATCGCGACCGCAGTCCCGATGTGGGGGGCGCTCCTAATCGTGATGGGTGTCCTGTTCGTCCTCACGATGGTGCTCGGCGCCGTCGGCATAGCCGCGCTGAAGAGAGGAGCGCCGCCGGTGCCCGAGCAGGCGATCCGGGAGGCCAAGCTAACGAGAGAGGCGATCAAAGATGGCCACCGCTAACGGCCGCAACGCGGAGCAGGTCCGCAGGGACATCGAGGCCGAGCGCGAGCGCCTGGCCGACGCGGTCGACGACCTTCGCTCGGGTCTCGACCCCGACAAGATGCTGAAGGGGAAGCTCCCGATCGCCGCGGCAGCCGCGTTCGGAGCCGGCTTCCTCATTTCCGGCGGGGTCGGGGCGACCATGCGCCTGCTGATGAGGCGCAGCCGCGAAGGCGAGACGAAGGCGCGCTTCGGCCGCTTCTCGTTTGTCGACCGCGACTAGCTAGAGCTAGGGCGTCGGCGGCTTGATCACCTTGAAGGTCTTGCGCATCTTCCTGTGCGCGTCAGACCGGTAGGTGTAGCTCCCCTGGCCGAGCGCCAGCGTCCAGCTCCTCGTCCCCTTGAACCTGATGCCGGTGCGCTTGTTGGCAGTCGGGCCCTTCAGGTGGAAGTTGTCGGCCCTGGTCAAGTCCTTGACGACGATCTTGTACTTCCCCTGCGGGATCACCTTGACGAGCCTGCCCGCGGCGTTCTTCAGCGTGATCGTCTTTCCGATGACGCGGCCAGTCAGCTTCGGGAGCGGCGGAGGCGCCGCGCCGACACGGAAGCTGCCCCTCATGGTGTTGTGCGCATCGCAGCGGAAGTTGTAGATCCCGTCGACGAGCGTGACGTCCCAGGTCACCTTCTGTACGGCGTCGAGGGACGTTGCCTTGTCCACCGAGCCTGGGCCCCTCAGGTGGAAGTTGTGCTGATCGCTCTTGTCGTCGATCGTGATGGTGTAGTCGCCGGGATCGAGCCGGCTGACCCTGACCCCATTCGCGTCCCTGAGCGCGATCGAGAAACCGGGACCCACGGTCCCGGACAGAGCGGTGGCTTTAGCGGCCGGATGCGCGGCGCCGGGCACCAGCACGGCGGCGAGCACGAACGGAACGATTGTTAGTAGACGAAACCTGCGCAAGTGTCGATCCTCCTCGGGCGATCGCGGATTACGGTAGCCCATACGCGATTCGCGCGTGTGCGGATTTTGCAAAGAGCGTGGCCGTTGTCGCCGCCCCGCTCGTGTGCGTGGAGCTACGAGGCGTTCTTGTGAGCAACATCTTTCGCTCTGCTCCTGCGGCGTTCTAGACTCAGCGCGTGCTGCGGAAGAACCAGAAGGTCGAGCTGATCAAGCGGGTGCCGCTCTTTTCGGGTCTTTCGAAGCGGGAGCTCGAGGAGGTCGCGTCCCTCGCCGACGAGATCGACCTGCGCGAGGGCAAGGAGCTAACGAGGCAGGGGAAAGCCGGGCGCGAGTTCTTCGTACTGCTCGAGGGCAAGGCGGACGTGACCAAGGACGACCGGCGGATCAACCAGCTCGGCGACGGAGACTTCTTCGGCGAGATCGCATTGATCTCGCGCTCGCCGCGCACGGCAACGGTCACCGCAACGAGCCCGGTACGCGCGCTCGTGATCACAGACCGCTCCTTCCGGCGGCTGCTCGAGGACTCGCCGCAGATCCAGCTGAAGGTGCTGGAGGCGCTGGCCGAGCGGATCGCGCCCGAGGCCCTGTAGGGCGTTGTTGTTCCCGACAGTTGGTTAGGCCGGTGATTTCAGACGGACGCACGGGCGAAGCCCGCGCGTCCTGAGATCGGCACCGCAGCGGCGCCTTAGCGCCTTAGCTCGGCGTCGAAGCGCTCGGCGAGCGCGGCGATGATCTTCTGGCGCAGGCCGACGGCGTCCTCGTCCGTGAGCGTGCGCTCGGGCGACTGGAAGGTGACCGCGAACGCGATCGACTTGCGGCCCTCGCCCACCTGGGCTCCCCGGTAGACGTCGAAGGGCCGGAACTCGCGCAGCTCCGGCCCGGCGGCCGCGTGCGCCGCGTCTGCGAGCTGGGCGGCGGTGACCTCCTCCGGAACCGCGAAGGCGAGATCCTCGCGCACCGGCGGGTAGCTGACGACGTCTTCGTACTTCACCTCGTCTGGGGTCGCGGCGAGCAGCTCCTCGAGATCGAGCTCGAAAGCGCCCCAGACGCCGTCAAGGGTCCCGGGGTGCAGCTCGCCGACGATGCCCGCGCCGGTGGAGGCGGCCTTGTTCGGGTGCAGCATGTCGTCGGCGGTCCGCTCGAAGCGCGGGGTCGCGTGCAAGGCCCCAAAAAGCGTCTCGACGATCCCCTTCGCCCGGCTCCAGCCGCCCTCGACGATCGCGGCAACGTGCCGGCGCTCGTCGGGCAGCTCACCGCCGGGGAGGTAGACGCGCGCGATCTCGAAGAACTGGATGCCGCCGGCGCCGAGCTCGAGGTTGCGCCGCACGGCGTCGACGAGGCTCGGGAGCAGGCGGGTGCGGAGCACGGCGAGCTCGATCGAGATCGGCTCCTGGAGGCGCCAGGCACTCGGGTCGGGGTCCTGCTCGCGCAGCGACGGCGTGTACGTCTCGACGAGGCCGAGGCCGGCGAGCACGTCCTCCACGCGCCGCTTCAGTTGCTGGAGCGGCGTCAGGGCGCCGAACATGGCGCGGCGCTCCGGGAGCGTGAACGGGACGTCGTCCATCCGGAATCGGGCGATTTCCTCCACGACGTCGATCTCCCGCGTGACGTCTCGGGCGCGCCAGGTCGGCGCAACCACACCGCCCTCAAACCCGAGACGCTGGAGGAGTCGGTCCTGATCTGCCGGAGCCGTTGGAACGCCGATCACGTCGTCCGCCCGCTCGTGCCGATACTCGATCCGCGGCCGGTCGGGGAGCGTGCCCTGCACGTCGGTGTCGCCGACCCAGGCGGCGCCGGCGGTCTCGATCAACAGCTGTGTCGCGAGGTTCGCCGCGGGCTCGGCCAGGTACGGGTCGACCCCTTTCTCCCAGCGGTTCGAGCCCTCGGTGCGGAGGCGGAGGCGCTCGGACGTGCGGTAGATGCCGGTCGGCTCGAAGTTCGCGGCTTCGAGCAGGACATCGGTCGTCTGTGCGCCGATCTCGGTCTCCTCGCCGCCCATGATCCCGGCGAGCGCGACCGAGCGGCCCGCGTCGGCGATCATCAGGTCGTCCGGCTCGAGGTCGCGGTCGGCGCCGTCGAGCGTTCGGAGCTTCTCGCCCGGCTGCGCGCGGCGGACAACGATCTTGCCTCCTCCAAGGGTCGCGTTGTCGAACGCGTGGAGCGGGTTGCCGAGCGCGAGCATCACGTAGTTCGTCACATCGACGACATTCGAGATCGGGCGCATCCCGGCCGCCGTCAGGCGCGCCTTGAGCCAGACCGGCGCCGCCCCGATCGTCACGTCTCGGAACAGCCGCCCGATGTAGCGAGGGCACCCGGCGAAATCGTCCACGGCGACGTCCACCTGTCCCTTCGGGACTGCTCCCGGGAGCTGCCCCCCTGGCATGTCCGAAAGGGACAGGTCGTAGAGCGCTGCGACCTCTCTGGCGATGCCGTAGACGGACAGCAGGTCGGGGCGGTTCCCGGTCGAATCGACGAGGAGCACCTCCTCGACGAGCGGGAGCACATCGGCCAACGGCGTGCCGGGCTCGGTCTCCGGCAGCACCATGATCCCCGAGTGGTCGGTCCCGAGCTCGACCTCGTCCTCGGCGAGGATCATCCCGTCGGAGAGCTCACCGCGCACCTTGCGCTGCTCGAGCTGCAGCCCGCCCGGGAGGCGCGCGCCCGGAAGCGCGACCGCAACAGTTGCCCCCGTGCCGAAGTTCCAGGCCCCGCAGACGATCTGGCGCGGCTCGCCCTCCCCCACGTCCACGCGGCAGAGCTGAAGCCGGTCCGCGTTCGGGTGCTTCGCCGCCTCGAGCACGCGGCCGACCCGGAACAGCCCGAGGTTGCCGTTCTCGTCCGCGACACCGCGCCGCTCGATCCCTTCGACCTCGGCGGAGGACACGGAGAGCCGCGACGCCAGCTCGTCCAGCGGCATCTCGATCGCGACGTACTCGCGCAGCCAGGAGACGGGGACTCTCAAAATTGCGTCAGCACCCGGAGATCGCCCTCCCAGAGCGGCCGGATGTCCGGGAAGTCGTACTTGAGCTGGGCCACGCGCTCGATTCCGCAGCCGAACGCGAACCCCGACCACTCATCCGGATCGACGCCGACGTTCTCGAAGACGCGCGGGTCGACCATGCCCGAGCCGCCCATCTCGAGCCAGCCGGAGTAACGGCAGGTTCGGCAGCCCGAGCCGCCGCAGATCCCACACGAGACGTCCGGCTCCATCGAGGGCTCCGTGAACGGGAAGTAGTGCGTGCGGAACCGGACCCGCCGGTCGGGGCCGAAGAGTTTGCGCATCACGTGGAGCAGCGTTCCCTTGAGGTCGGCGAGCGTGATGCCGCGGTCGACGGCCAGGCCCTCGAACTGGTGGAAGATCGGATAGTGCGTCGCGTCGATGTCGTCGCGGCGGTAGCAGCGGCCGATCGAGACCATGTAGACCGGCGGCTCACGCTCCTCGAGCGCGTAGATCTGGCTCGGCGAGGTCTCCGTGCGCAGTAGCCGCCCGTCGTCGAAGAAGAACGTCGCGCGATGCGACCGCGCAGGGTGCCACTCGTCGAAGGCGAGCTTGTCGAAGTTGTACTCGGTCGTCTCGACCTCTCGGTCGTCGCGGATCTCGTAGCCGAGCCCGAGGAACGCGGCCTCGATCTCGCGCCGCGTCTGCGTGATCGGGTGGAGGTGCCCGAGCGGAAGCTGCTCGCCGGGAAGCGTGACGTCGACGACGTCCTCGGTGAGCGCGCGATCGAGCTCCGCCCGCTCGAGCTCGGCCCGCCGCTGCGCGATCGCCTGTTCGAGGCTGTCGCGGAGCGTGTTGAGCGTCTGCCCGGTCTCGCGGTCGCGCACTCCGCGCAGAGCCTGCGCGAGCTCGCTCTTGCGACCCGTGTACCGGACGCGGGCGTCCTCCAGTTCGGCCGCCGTCTGGGCGGCCGCGATCGCGCTCTGCGCCTCGGTTTCGAGGGCCTTGGGATCCATCCGCCGACTGTACCATCGCCCTTCGTGAGCGCTTATGACGCGATCGCCCGGGTCTATGACCCGTGGAGCGTCAGCGTTACCGAAGACGTCTCGTTCTACGTTCGCGAGGCGAAACGCGCCGGCGGGCCGATCGTCGAGCTCGGCGTCGGGACCGGGCGGATCGCGGTGCCGACCGCAGCGGAGGGAATCGAGGTCATCGGGGTCGACTCTTCCCCCGGGATGATCGAGGTCTGCCGCGAGCGTGCTCGGCTCGCCGGCGTCGAGCGACTGCTGGATCTGCGGCTGGGCGATATCGCAGAGCCGCCGGTCGAGGAGCGGGTCCGGCTCGTGACGTGCCCTTTCCGTTCGTTCCTCCACCTCCTCGACGAGGACGAGCGGTTACGAGCGCTGCGCTCGACCCGCGACCTCCTCCTCCCCGGTGGGCGCTTCGTCTTCGACGTGTTCGCCCCCGACGCGACCGACATTGCGGAGACGAACGGCCGCTGGCTCGAGCGGGAGCCCGGCATCTTCGAGCGGGCGGACTGGGACACCGACGCGCGGACGCTGACCCTCTCGGTGCGGGGCGAAACGGGCGCGACGTCCTTCGTGCTCGCCTGGCTTTCGCCGGACGAGTGGCAGGCGCTGCTCCAGCACGCCGGGTTCCAGATCCTCGGCTGCTTCGGCTGGTTTGACAAGCGCCCCTACCAGGGCGGCGAAGACACGGTCTGGATCGCCAGGAAACCGCGCTAAAGGAGCTCGACGTCGTCGCCGACGGCGACTTCGCCCGACTCGACGACGCGCGCCAGCATCCCACGCTTTCCCTGGAGCTCGGCGCGCAGGCCCTCGCGCAGCTGGTCCATGCGGTTACAGGGATCACAGACCATCGTGATCTCGAACAACGCCCCGCCGACGCGCACCTGCTGGCCCACCGGCCACTGCTCGACGTCCGTCCCTTCGACGGTCAGGTTCTCGCGGATCGCGCCCGGCTCGACGTTGACCGAGTCGAGGTGCTCCTTCGAGACGAACAGCACCTCGCGCATCGGCGGGTTCGCATGCGCACAGCCCTCGAGCCCAGAGCCCACGATCGCCTGCCGGCGCTCGTGCCCGACCGAGCGGGCGCTGTTGCGCCCCGGCGACGTCCAGACACCCACGATCTTCGCCATCGAGAGCAGTCTAGTCACGAGTGCGGCGCCGCTCGTAGAGCGCGACGGCGGCGGCGACCGCGACGTTGAGCGACTCCGCGCCCGGCTCGAGCGAAATCGACACACGCAAGTCGCAGGCGGCGGCGACCGATTCGGGAAGGCCCTCGCGCTCCGCGCCGAGCACGAACGTGACGGGTCCGGAGAGATCCGCGTCCCAAAGCGGCTCGCCACCGTGCGCGACGAGCGCCACGCGCCGCCCAGGAGCTTCCTCGAACCGGCCAAGCGGGACGCGGAAGATCGCGCCCATCGATGCGCGGAGCGCCTTCGGCCCGGTCGGGTCGGCACAGCCGGAAGAGAGTGCGACAAACGCCGGCCCAAGCCCGTCAGCCGTGCGGAGAATCGTCCCGACGTTCCCGGGGTCGGCCACGTGCCAAAGAGCCAGACCAGTGTCCGACACCGGCGCAGAAGGCAGATCGTCACGGCGGAAGACGGCGATCCGCCGGGCCGGGTGCGGCAGCAGCGACACCGACGCGAGCAGCTCTAGCGAGACGTTCTCTCCCGCGACGAGCAGCTCGACCGGCTCGAGCCCCGCCGCGAGCCCGGCCTCGACGAGGTCCTCGCCCTCGACCGCGAACAGCCCCAGCTTCTGTCGCTGCCGCGCCGAGGCGAGCTTCCGCACGAGCTTCAGCCGCGGATTCGACGCCGAGGTGATCACTGCCACTCGACCCAGTTCCCATGGAAGTCGCAGCGCAGAAGAAAGCGCCGTTCGCCGCCGGGCCACAGCGCGACCTCGAGCTCGTAGCTGTCGTCGCGGTCGTGCTCGCGCTCCTCGGCCGCCCGCGTCGAGACCCAGCCCAGCGGCCCGTCGCGGCCGGCGTCTTCCAGCAGCTCGCGTAACCGGGCCCGCCGTTCGGGCCCGATGTAGCCGGTCGAGGCGGTCTGGAAGACGACCGTCAGCGCGTCCGGCGATCGCTCGGCCAGGAAGGCCGGCAGCAGCTCGACGTAGTCGCCGCGGACGAGCTCGGGCGGATCGCGGCGCAGGATCTCGATCGCCTTAGACAGCCGCGCGGCCCGCTCGCGGCGCCCCGGCCAGATGAACGCGTGCAAGAGCCGCGCCCCGTGCTCGGTCGTGACGTCGACCGGGTTGAGGTCGATCCCCCGCCGGCGGCCGACGGCCGCCTCGGTCGCCAGCACCCGGGCCGGCACCGGCCGGCGCTCCTCGCCCCTTAGCACCAGCCTCGACGAGCCCCACCCTCCGCGCGCGTAGACGTAGGCGTAGCGATCCCAGAGCAGGTTGAGGCCGGCGGCGGGGCCGAGCTCGAGGAGGTCGAGCCGCTCCGTCCCGTACTCACGCGCCAGGGTGAGGA
>JBKPLR010000036.1:0-43086 GCA_046731695.1 Actinomycetota bacterium | reverse complement strand
GAGTCACACAATCGGCGCAGAACCGTTACAGACGCGCGCGCGTTCTTCCGGCACCATCCCAACCCCCACCCATTTAAGAAGGGCGGGTTGTACTCGCGCGCAGGCGCGCGAAACCTAAGAACGGCGCAGCTCGGCGGCCAGAGAGACCACCGCCTGCACGCAGAAGATCGCCAGGCACGCGACGAGCGCCGTCCGCGCGACTGCCGGAACCGTTCCTTCAGTCACGGCCGGCGCCCGCACCGCGGCTCCTGCCACCGTGAGCGCGAGCACGACCGCCCACAGCAGCGCGTGCAGCCGCGAGCCCGCGGCGTCGAGCATTTCCCCGAACGCGTCGAGTGCCGCAACCGCCGCGGCAGGCACCGCAGCCAGCAGCGCGTAGAACGCGATCCCATGGACCCCTGCCCCGTCCGCCGCCGCAGCCGCAACCACGAGCCCGACCGGTAGTACCCGACCAGCCATGCACAAAGGTTCGCCAACCGGCCCGGACGTCCTCCCGGTACTCTCCGGCCTCCCGTGAGAAAGGAGCACGCATGCCCGACGTGCCGGTGACGTGGCTCGGCCACGCCAGCTTCCGACTCGACTCGCCCGACGGCAAGCGGATCTACGTCGATCCCTGGCTCGGCAACCCGAAGTGTCCCGACTCCGAGAAGGAGCCCGAGCGGGTCGACGTGATCGCCCTCACCCATGGGCACGGCGACCACGTCGGCGAGACGGTGGAGCTCTCGAAGAAGTTCAAGCCGGAGATCGTGGCGAATGTCGAGCTGAAGGGCTGGCTCGGAAACAAGGGCGCCGAGGTCGGCGAGATGCCCGGCTCGAACAAGGGGGGCACCGTCGAGGCGGCCGGCGTGAAGATCACACTCGTGAACGCGTTTCACTCGAGCGGTTCGGACGACGGCGACTATCTCGGTGAGGCGGCGGGGCTCGTGCTCACCTTCGGGAACGGCACGACGATCTACTTCGCCGGCGACACCTGCGTCTTCGGCGACATGCAGCTGATCGGCCGGATCTACTCGCCCGACGTCGCGGTCTTGCCGATCGGCGGCCACTTCACGATGGATCCGCGCGAGGCCGGCGTCGCGCTCGAGCTGCTCGGCACGAAGCGCTGCATCCCGTGTCACTACGGCACCTTCCCGCTCCTCGCGGGAACGCCGGACGAGCTCCGGCAGCAAGCCTCCGGCGTGGAAGTGATCGAGTTGCAGCCCGGGGAGACTGCGGCGGTTTGAGAGAGCGCTGGTTCGGCGCCACCGGCCGCCAGGTGCCGGAGATCGCGCTCGAAGGCGAAGTCGACCTCGACGACGCGCTGGTCCTCGACGACGTCTCGGACGAAGCCGCGCTCAAGGAGGCCCACGACGCGGGCCGGCCGGTCGTCGTACGCGCCGACTCCGCAGAAGCCGTCAAGCGAGCGCTTTCCCGGCCAGAGGTCGCTTGCGTCCTCGTTCCCAAGGACAAGCGCGAGTTGCTCGATCTCGACCTGACCGAACTCACGTATGGCTGAGCTCATCGTCGCCACCTACTCGATCGCGGCCTGCGACCCAGACTCGAAACAGTGGGGCGTTGCCACGCAGTCGAAGTTCCTCAGCGTCGGCTCGGTCGTCCCCTGGGCCGAGCCGGAAGTCGGTGCGATCGCGACCCAGGCCTACGCAAACCCTCGCTACGGGCCGAGCGGCCTGGCGCTGTTGCGCGAAGGACTGAGCGCCGAACAGGTCGCCGAGAAGCTCACCTCGGCCGACGAAGGGCGCGATCACCGCCAGCTCGGCGTCGTCGACCGTGAGGGCCGAACCGCGACGTACACCGGCAAGGGGTGCATGGAGTGGGCCGGCGGCCGCACCGGGACCTGCTACGCCGCCCAGGGAAACATCCTCGTCTCCGCAGAGACCGTGGACGCAATCGCGGAGACCTTTGAAGCAAGCTCGGGCCCGCTCGCGGAGCGCCTGCTCGACTGCCTCGACGCCGCGCAGGCTGCCGGAGGAGACCGCCGGGGCCAGCAGTCCGCGGCGCTGCTCGTCGTCGAGCACAACGGCGGCTACGCAGGCCTCTCCGACGAGGTAGTCGACCTGCGCGTCGACGAGCACCCGCGCCCGCTGGAGGAGCTGCGCCGGATCTACGGCATGCACCAGGCGCTCTTCGGCAAAACGCCCGAGGATCAATGGCTCGACGTTGACGACGACCTGGCGAACGAGCTCCGCGACCGGCTAACGAAGCTCGGGTACGACGGCGAGCTCGCGGGCGCGTTCTTCGACTGGGCCGGGAAGGAGAACCTCGAAGAGCGCGTTGACGGAGTCGAGAAGATCGATCCCGTTGTGCTCGAGGAGCTGAGGAGGCAGACGTGACCGAGAAGACCTATTCCGTCGCCCGGATCGAGGATCTGGAGTCGTATCCCGTGGACGACGAGGGACTCACCTGGCGGCCGATCAGACGCCATTTCGACATCCGCGCGTTCGGCGTGAACGCGTACACGGCAAAGAAGGCAGGTGACAACGTCGTCGAGGAGCACCGCGAGCAGGGCGGGCACGAGGAGCTCTACGTCGTGGTCTCGGGGCGCGCGACCTTCACGCTCGAGGGCGAGGAGCACGACGCCCCCGCCGGCACGCTCGTCCACTGCCCACCGGGGACACTGCGCGCGGCGGTCGCTGCAGAGCCGAGCACCACCGTAGTGGGGATCGGCGCCAAGCCCGGCGAGATCTTCGAGCCGTCTGCCTGGGAGCAAGTGTTTGTTGCGTTCGGGCATTTCCGGAAGGGCGACGTGGATCAAGCCCGAGCCGAGTTGCAGTCCGCCGTGTCCGAGCATCCGGACGCGTGGCAGGGCTACTACAACTTCGCGTGCCTCGAGGCGCTCGCCGGCGACAAGGAGGCGGCGCTACACCACCTGGAGCGTGCCGCCGAGCTCGCACCGGACATCGTCCCGGAGGGGGCCACGAAGGACGAAGACTTCGAGTTTTTGCACGGCGACGAGCGCTTCCTAGCGATCACCGGGCAAGCGCAGACAGCCGGCACGAGCTCGTAACGCCGGCAGCGGGTCTGCCTCCGGACGGGCGACGAGCATCACCGCGCCGTAGCCGGGCTCAGCGACGATGGAGTCGACCAGCAGCTGCAACCCGACCGCGAGCGCGAAGGACTTGTGTGCCTGTTCGCCGCCGAACGGGACGAGCTCGTCCTCGGCCGCATCGCCGGCGATCACGTCGCCGTATGTGACGGCGCCCATTGAGACGTCGGCAACGAGCGGCTTGCCGTCGGAGCTCGGGATCGCGATCGCGAGTGGGTTCGTACCGGCGAGTTTGGCCCCGCCCTCGGGGTGCGCGAGCCTCGGCGGAGAGGTCGCAGTGAGGACCCCCACGAGCCCGCCCTCAGCGAGCTTCCGCACCCAGTAACCGAGCGCGCCTGTCGGGAAGCAGCGCTGTGCCACGACGAGCCTCGCTTCGGCCGGCGGATCGGCGAGCTGCGCCTCGACGATCGCCGCCAGCGTCAGGTAGCCAAGCGCGCCGTTGCCGTCCCAGCGCTCGAATCCAACCTCGCGCACGACCCGGGCCGGCTGCGCGGTTGGGTCGAGGTCGAACGGGCGCGTCGAGAGCCATTCGACCCGCGAGAGGCCGTGGCCGCGCTTCCCGCGCGCCTCGGCGTCGAGGAAGTGATCCGCGAGCGTCTGCGCGTCCTCCTCCGAGAATCCGAGCCCGGTCAGCCGCCCGATGACCTCGTCGTCGCGCATTCACGAAATCCTTACGAACCCGAGCCGCCTTTTCGCTCGGCGGCTCGTCTTAGCTCTCGGTTTCAGCGGGGCTCCTACCGGGCCCCGGGGTCGCTGGAGCCGACGGAGGGCGTCTTCGGACGCCCTTCGACCTAAGAGAGAACCGGGAGGGACTTCACGATCCCGACGCCTTGCTCGCGTTTGGTCGCGGCGACTGCTTCCGCGATCGCCGCGATCGCCTGGGCCGAGTCCGACTCCGGGTCGCTCTCGACCAGCGGCTCGCCCGCATCGCCGGCCTCGCGCAGGGCCGGGTCGAGCGGAACCGTCCCGAGCAGCGGCACGCCGAGCTCCTGCGCGAGCCGCTCCCCGCCGCCGCTGCCGAAGGCCTCGCCGCTCATGTTCTCGACGACCCCGAGCAGGCGCATGTTCGTCTTCTGCGCCATCAGCGCGGCGCGCGCGGCTACCTCCTGCGCCAGCGGCTGCGGCGTCGTCACGATCACCGCCTCGGCGCGCGGCAGCAGCTGGCCGAGCGAGATCGAGACGTCGCCCGTGCCGGGAGGCATGTCGACGACGAGCGTGTCGAGCTCGCCCCAGTGCACGTCGGTGAGGAACTGCTCGAGCGCGCGATGCAGCATCGGCCCGCGCCACATCACCGGTTGGTTGTCGTCGAGGAAGAACCCGATCGACATCAGCTTCAGCTCGCCGCGCACCGGCGGCACGATCATCCGATCGACGGCAACGGGCTTCTGGTTGATCCCGAGCAGGTGCGGAATCGAGTGGCCGTAGACGTCGGCGTCCAGGATCCCCGTGCGCTGACCCTGAAGGGCGAAGGCCGCGGCGAGGTTCGCGCTGAGCGTCGACTTGCCGACGCCGCCCTTGCCGCTGGCGATCGCGAGGACGCGCGTGTTGCGGTCGAGCGCGATCCCCTTCGTCCGCTCGGTCACCGACCCGCGCAGCCGGGCGGTCAGCGCGGCGCGCTCCTCGGGCGTCATGACGTCGAACTCGAGCGAGACCTGCTGCACGCCTTGGACTGGGGCAAGCGCGCGCCCGACCTGCTCTTCGAAGCTCGAGCGCAGCGGACAGCCCGCGACCGTGAGCGCGATCCCGACCGTGACATCGCCACCGTCGACTCGAACGTCGCGCACCATGTCGAGCTCGACGACGTTCCGCTTCAGCTCGGGGTCGATGACCTGCTCGAGCGCTTTCAGAATCTCTTCGCGCGAAGCTTCCATCTGCCGTTGAGCGTAGCGAAGATGCTCTAGGTGACCTGGCCGGGACTCGTGTGGCGAAACCTCCTGCGGCGGCCGGTGCGGACGGCGCTGACCGCGGCAGGCGTCTCGCTAGGCGTCGGGCTGATCGTCGCGCTGCTCTCGATCACGAACGGCGCCAAGAACACTGCGGCGGAGCTGATCCACATCGGCCGGGCGGACTTCGGCCTCTTCCAGGCGGGGACGGCCGACCTGACGCAGTCGCTGCTGCCCGAGAGCATGGCCCAATCGGTCGCGCGTGAGCCCGGCGTGGCCGGGACGGCACGGATCTTCCTCTTCAACACGAAGCGCCTGCTCGTCTTCGGCTACGCGAAGGCGGACTTCCCGGCACGGCGGATGATCGTCGTCAGCGGCGGGCAGGCGGCTGGGGACGAGGCGATGCTCGGCGACGCGGCAGCGCGACGGCTCGGGCTCGAAGCCGGCCGGCAGCTGCAACTGGGCAAAAGCTCCTTCCGGCTCGCGGGCCTCTACCACACCGGGAACGCGTTCGTGGACAACGGCGCCGTCCTGCCCCTGCGGGTCGTGCAGCGGCTCGCGCGCCGTCCGCGGGAGGTGACGACCATCGCGGTGACGGCGTCGCTTGGGTCTCGTCCGAAGTCCGTCGCCCGGCGGCTCGAGCACGACTTTCCGAACACGATCGCCGTGACCGAGCCGGGGCAGGCCGTGAAGATCGACACGACCTCGCGCCTGATCGTGACGACGGGCTGGATCATCTCGCTGCTGGCCCTCATCGTCGGCGGAATCGCCGTCACGAACACGATGGCGATGGCGGTCTTCGAGCGCGTGCGGGAGATCGGGATCCTCCGCGCGGTCGGCTGGTCGACGCGCCGGATCGGCGCCCTGATTGTGAGCGAGGCGCTCGCGATCTGCCTCCTCGCCCTCGCCGCCGGACTGGCGCTCGGCTACGCGGCCTCCGAGCTCTTCACGACGGGCAGCAACGGCGTCCTGATCGAGCCCGACTTCACTGCCGGCGTCTTCGCCTGGGGACTCGCGTTCGCGCTCGGCGTCGGCCTGATCGGCGCCGTCTACCCGACCTGGCGGGCGACGAGGCTCACACCGGTCGAGGCTCTCCGCCGGGAATGACCCGGCCGTCGAGGAGCTCGAGGACGCGGTCCGCCTGCTCGGCCACCGCGGGGTCGTTCGTCACGAGCAGGATCGTCATCCCTCGGCTCTCGCGCAGGCGCAGAAGCAGCGCGACGATCTGGGCGCCGGTCTCCGAGTCCAGCGCGCCGGTCGGCTCGTCAGCGAGCAGCAGCCGCGGGTCGTTGGCGAGCGAGCGGGCAATCGCGACCCGCTGGCGCTCGCCGCCCGAGAGCGTCGGCGGGAACGCCGTGGCCCGGCCCGCGAGCCCGACCTCGCCCAGCAGCTCGGCCGCCCGTTTCGCGCGCTCGTCCCGGCCGAGGCGGCTCATCATCGGCACCTGGACGTTCTCAGCAGCCGAGAGCACCGGGATCAGGTTGTGGAACTGGAAGACGAAGCCGACGGTGCTCGCCCGGTAGTCCGTCGCGTCCCCGTCGGCGAGCGTCTCCCCGTCAACGGCAATCGTTCCCGCGTCCGGCCGGTCCAGCGCGCCGATCAGGTTCAGCAGCGTGCTCTTGCCCGAGCCGGACGGCCCCGTGAGCGCGGCGAACTCACCAGGCGCAAGCCGCAACGACACGTCCTCCAGCGCCGGGATCTGCCCATCCTCGAACACCTTGCGGACGTGCTCGACGACGACCTCGGCTCCGGTCACCGGACCTTGATCGGGTAGTGGACCTTGCGCGTCTGCCCCTGGGCGGTGACCACCGCTTCGAAGACGAGCTCCAAGCCGCGCGACCTCGCGGGGAACGGCTCGTTGGCGCCCGCGCCGATCGTCTCCTGCCAGATGCCGTTCACTACCCGGTGACGCCCGACCTGGCCGACCGGCGCGCCGCCGAAGAGGATCTGGACATGGATACGCGCGGCGACGGGTTTGCCCCCCGCGTCGGTCACCCGCACCTCGTAGTGCCACGGCCTGTCCACGCGCGGGTGGTGCGAGTCCGCGGTGAGCCGCACGCGGATCGGCGAAGGCGGCTTGGCAGCAGGAGCGTTCTCGTGCCCGCCGCAGCCCACGCAGACGACCGCGACGAGGAGGGCCGCCCTAGACACCCAACCGCTTCCTGAGCCAGCGCCCGTTCCTGACCGCATAGCCATTCCAGTCGTTGTTGAAGTATGCGTAGACGTCTGCGGAGCGCGCCCACTCCTCGATCCGCTGCGCCCACTCCTCGAGCTCGCTCTCGGAGTAGTTCGAATGACGCCCGCGGGTGCCGTGATGGAAGCGGATGAACATCCAGTCCGTGGTCAGCTCGTGCGCCTGGAACCGGCGCCTCGGAGTGTCGCCGATCACGAGCGCGACGCCGTGGCGGCGAAGCAGGTCGTAGACCTCCTCGACGAACCAGCTCTCGTGCCGGAACTCGAAGCAATGCCGGCCGGGCGGCAGGGCCTCGAGCGCTCCCGCGAGGCGTTCGTCGTCGCGCCGAAACGTCCCGGGAAGCTGCCAGAGCACCGGACCGAGCCTCGGCGAGTCGGCGAGCGGCCGAATCCGCGAGTAGAAGAGCTCGAGGCTCGGCGGAAGGTCGCGGAGGCGCTTGATGTGCGTGACGTAGCGGCTCATCTTGACTGCGAAGAGGAAGCCGGACGGGCTCTCGTTGACCCAGTTCTCCACGGCTTGCTCCTTGGGCAGCCGGTAGAAGGTCGCGTTCACCTCGACCGTGTCGAAGTGCTGCGCGTAGAAGTCGAGCCAGCGGCGCGGGGGCAGGCGCGGCGGATAGAAGACGCCATTCCGCCAGTGCTGGTAGTTCCAGCCCGAGCACCCGATCCTGATCAACGGGAGAGCGCGGCAAAGAGCCCGGCGGCGACTTCGGGCGTGGCCGCAGCGACGACGCGGGAGCGGCCCTGGATGTCGAGCGGGGCGGCGCCGAAGGGCGGCGCCTCCGGGAGGTCGATCGCGAGGCCGCGTTCCCGGACGAGCAGCTGGGCGGCGGCGATGTCGACCGAGCGGGCCGCCTTCAGCGAGCAGACCGCGTCGACCCGGCCCGCAGCCAGGTGGCAGAGCGAGAGCGCGAGCGAGCCCATGATCCGCAGGCGGTAGGCGATGCCGACCATTGCCGCGGCCTTCTCGGCGACGGACGACGTCAGGGTCGCCTCGAAGGACAGGATCTCGATCTCCTCCTTCGGAAGGGTCGGGCCGAGGTCGCCGCCGTTCAGCAGCGCCCCGCTGCCTCGCTCTGCGACCCACTCCTCTCCAGAGCCGAAGTCGTAGACATAGCCGAAGAGAACGTCGTCCATCGTGTCGCCCTCGGCAACCGCAACCGAAAGCGAGAAGAACGGGATCCCGCGCTTCGCGTTTAGTGAGCCGTCGATCGGGTCGACGACGACGCGCAGGCCGCCGTCGCCCTCGAGCTCGCCGACCTCCTCGGAGACGATCGTCGCGCCGTCGATCGCATGAAGACGCTCGAGGATCACCCGCTCCGCCGCGGCGTCGACGGCGGTCGTCTCGTCCCCCCCGACGCCGTCGCCGACGACCGGCTCGCGCTCGGCCCGCGTCGGCAGGTCGTCGAGCACGCCACGGACGTCCTCGACCGCAGCGCGGCAGACTTCGAGCCAGTCGCTCACAGAGGGAGGAAGAGCAGGCCCGAGACGAGCTTGGGATAGAAGTACGTGCTCTTCTGGGGCATCGTCTCGCCGCGCTGCGCGACCGCGAAGACGTCCTGGATTCTCGTCGGCCGCATCAGCACCGCCACGGCCGCCTCGCCCGAGTCGACTGCACGCACCGCCTCCTGCCAGTCGGGCGTGTAGCTGATGCCCCCGTGGCCGAGGCGGTCCACGAGCCTGACGTCGAGCTCACCTTCGCCGTCGACGGCCAGCTCGGCGTCGCCGCTCCGGTAGACAACGGCCGCCGCGCGGTCCCGTGGAAGCTCCTCGAGCGCGCGGAGTGCGCTTTGCGGATCGGCGAGGCGTTCGACGACCGGCAGCCCCTCGGGGGGCTCGTGCTGGAAGACCCTGTGCGTCGGGAAAATCATCAGCCCGGGATCTTCGAGACTGACCAGGACCGCCAGCACGTAGGCACTCTCGGGGAACGCCAGGGCTGTCTCGTAGCGGTGGTGGCCGTCGGCGATCAAGAGCTGCCGGTCGGCGAAGGCGTCCGAGATGCCGGTGCTGTCGGGAGATAGCTGCCACAGGCGTGCTCCGTCCGCCTCGAGGTCGGGATCGCCCTGCGGCCGGCTCGCAGGCGGCGCTCCCTCGTAGAGGAAGAACAGCGGCTCGAGCTGGGCTCTCACCTCACGCAGCAGCCGGAGTCGCCCCTCCTTCGGGCCACGGTGGGTGCGCTCGTGCGGGAGGACGACCCGCTTGTCGTACGGCTCGACCCGCAGCGCGGCCACGAGGCCCTCCCGGGTCCGGGCGATGCCGTCGGGGCCGACGTAGTCCTGCGAAAGCCAGTACGCGCCTGGCTCGTCGTTCTCGACCAGGATTCCGTTGCGGCGCCAGTCGCTCCAGAGGCGACCGGCCTCGGTCTCGTCGTCCGGGAGCGTCAGGTGGACGACGTTGTACGGATTGCGGGCCTTGAGCTCCTCGCGCTGTTCCGGCGAGATGACGTCGTACGGCGGGGCGACGAGGGTCTCGATCGGCCCGGCGGCCTCGCCGTAGCGAGCGGCGCGGAACGGCTTCACCTCGGCCATCGCGGCGCGAGCCTAGCATCCGGCTTCGAACCTAGACTCGGGCCGTGAGTGCGATCGCATCCCTCGCCGAGGACCGGGTCGTCGAGGGGATCTACGCCGTTGCGCGCAAGGAGCGGCGCCGGACGCGCGCCGGAGACCCGTATCTCGCGCTCGAGCTCGTCGATCCGAGTGGACGGATCGAAGCGCGGGTCTGGTCGGACGTGGAGCTGCTCGAAGGCCGGTTCACCGAGGGTGACGCCGTGCGCGTGCTCGGGCGAGTCGAGCGGTTTCGCGACCGGCTGCAGCTCGACGTGCGCTCACTGGAAGCGGCGGAAGCGGATCCGGTGGAGCTGGCACCGGCGATGCGGCGCGACGCGGCCGAGTTGGACGGGTTCTTCGAGTTTCTCGCTGCGGAGATCGCGCATCCGCAGCTTCGCTCGCTCGTGCGACGGTTCGCGGCGGACGAGAGGCTGCGAGCCGCGCTCCGCGGGCTGCCGGCGGCGGAGACGCATCACGCTTATGCGGGCGGGCTGCTAGAGCACACCGTCGGCGTCGCCACGCTGTGTCGCGAGGCGGCGCAGCTCCATCCCCGGCTGCGTGCGGATCTCGTGCTGGCGGCCGCACTGCTGCACGACGTGGGACGGACGATCGAGCTCGAGCGGGGGCCGACCTTCCGGCAGACCGACGAGGGCCGGCTGCTCGGGCACGTACATCTTGGGCTGCGACTGCTGGAAGAGCGGGCGAGCGGAGTGGACACGGAGGTTCGCGCCGAACTGCTGCACGCCGTGGCGGTGCACCACGACGGGCGAGCGGCACGGACCGCCGAGGCGACCGTGCTCTACCACGCGAACCAGCTCGACGCCGCGGCGGCAACCCGTCCGGTCGAGTAGCCGGCGCCGCGGGGCTCGCCCGCGCAAGAGACACACATTCGGCACAGAGGCGTCACACACGCGTGCGCGTTCCATCGCTACCGTCCCAACCTCCACCCATTGAGGCCGGGCGCCCGCGTGAATCTGACGAGCGGCTAGATGGCTTCGACCAGCCAGGCGATCTCGTCGCGGATCGGGCGCACCTGCTCGACGGACAAGCCGATCGGGTCCTGCAGGTTCCAGTCCACGTACCGCTTCCCCGGCAGCACCGGGCACGCGTCGCCGCAACCCATCGTCACGACCACGTCGGCCCACTCGACGTCCTCGGTGGCGATCCCCTTCGGCCGGCGGCCGTCAAGGGAGATACCGAGCTCACGCATGGCCTCGACCACCGGCTGGTGCAGTTCCTGCTCCGGCCGCGAGCCTGCGGACCGCGCCTCGCCGCCCCGCCGCTCGTAGAACGCCTGCGCCATCTGCGAGCGGCCGGCATTTCCGACGCACACGAACAGCGCGCGCGGCAGACTCACCAGGCCACCGTCCGCTCACTGGTGGCGAGGACGCCCTCTGGCCGCGGTGCGCCACCGAGAGCGAACGCGAGCTGCTCGACTGCCTCTGGCACGAGCCGGTAGTGAACCCACGTCCCCCGCTTCCGCGCAACCTCGATCAGCCCGGCCTCCCGTAGCACCCGGAGGTGGTGGGACACCGTCGGCTGCGAGAGCCCGAGGCGGAACTCGCAGACGCAGACCTCGCCGGCGCCGGCCAGCCGATTCACGATCGCCACACGGGCCGGGTCGGAGAGCGCTTTGAACCGCTTGGCGAGGCTCTCCGCCACCGACTGCCGAAGCGGCGGTGCACCGGGGGCGCAACACGGCTGTTCGAGAACCCTCAGTTTCGTTTGCATTGACGTTCATCAATATATCAGCTAGCGTCGAGGTAACGAAAGGAGGCCTATGAGTTGCTGCGATTGTGACTGCGACTGCTCTGGCGGCTGCTGCTGCTAGACGCTAAAGCGGACGTTCAGAACGTCACCGTCCGCGACGACGTAGGTCTTTCCCTCGACGCGCTGGAGGCCGCGGCGCCCGGCCTCCGCGCGCGAGCCCGCCTCGACGAGGTCGTCCCACCCGATCACCTCGCAGCGGATGAACCCGCGGGCGAGGTCCGTGTGGACCGCCGCCGCCGCATCCAGCGCGGTCGAACCCCGCCGGAGCGTCCAGGCCCGCGCCTCTTTCTCGTTCGCGGTGAAGAACGTGATCAGGTCGGCCGCGCCGAAGATCTCCTTCAGGACGGCCTCCAACGCAGACAGGCCCTCACGGAACTCCGCAGCCTCCTCGTCCGGTAGCTCTGCCAGCTCGGCTTCGAGCTTGAGGTCGATCCCGCCCGGCCCGTTCTCGACGAAGACCAGGGGCTTCGTGGTCAGCGGTTCGAGCTCCGGCGGCAGTTCCTCGCCGAACTCCGATAGCGGCCTGCCCGCCTCGAGTTGGGCGAGGAGGCGCTCGAGCGCCGTCACCTCTTCCTTCAGGCGCGCCTCCCCGGACTTCGCCTGCGACCGCACCCGCTCGAGCCGTCGCTCGACGTGATCCCGATCGGCGACGAGCAGCTCCAGCAGCAGCGACTCGCGATCCGAGTCAGCCGAGCGCGTGCCTGAGAACCCGTCGACGACGGCCAGCAGGGTATCGACCTGCCGCAGCTCGCCGAGCAGGGCCGGGCCGGTCCCGGCCGCATCGACCACCTGCAACGCCGCTTCCGTCGTCTTCGGGGAACCGACGGCCTGCGCAATCGGCTCGAGGCGCTCGTCGGGAATCGGGGCTGTGCCGACGTGACCGTGGCCGCCGGTCAGCGCGGCGAACAGCATGGACTTCCCGGACCCGGGGAGCCCGACGATCCCGACATTGAGCATGGGACTAGCTTGACGAGATCTGCTTCTGCAGGGAGGCGAGCGCGCGGTGCTGGAGGGATTTCACGGCGCCTTCGGTCTTACCGAGGATCGTCGCGGCCTCGCCGTTCGAGAAGTTGAAGACGAACTTCAGGGTGAGCACCTGCTTCTGCTCGTGCGAGAGGTTCTCGATCAGCTCCAGCATGCTGCGGCGGCCGATCGACTCCAGCGCCGCCTCTTCAGCCGAGCTCTCCTCCGCCCCTTCCGGCTCTGGAACCTCTTCCTCCGGCTGCCAGCGCTTCGTCGCGCGGAAGTGGTCCATCGCGAGGTTGTGCGCGATCCGGAAGAGCCAGGCGGAGAACGGCGCCGTCCGCCAGCGGAAGCGCCCAATCGCCTCGAGCATCTTCAGAAACGTTTGGGTCGTCAGGTCCTCGGCGTCGTGCCGGTTGCCGACGCTGAGATGCAGGTAGCTGTAGATCCGGTCGAAGTGGAGCAGGTAGAGGCCTTCGAGCGCCTCCCGGTCACCCCGCTGGGCCAGCTCGACCAGCCGGCGCAGGTCGGTCTGTTGCGCCAGCGCCTGAGATACGTTGCTCGCCATCTTGGCGAGGCATGCCCGACGCCGCGCTGCGCCTAACTCGGGGTGAAGCCGACGCGCGCCTCGCGCGTGAAGCGCTTGACATACACCACGCGCCGAAGCGAGACCGTGTAGCGCCCGTCCTCGGCCTCGAGCGAGAACGCTCCGTCCTGCTGGTCGAGCGCCCGTTCGAGGTCTTCCGCCGCCTGCGCCGGCACGAACGCGGCCATGATCTGCCCGCCGTCGAAGGCGACCTCGATCCGGACGCGCTCCTCAGCCGCCACTGACGATCTCCGCGAGGACGCCGTGGGCGGCATCCGGATGGACAAAGGCGACCTCGAGCCCGAAGAGGCCGCGGCGCGGCTGGTCGTCGATCAACTCTGCCCCGTCGGCCGCGAGCTCGTCGAGCGCCTCGCCGACGTCCGGAACCTCGTACGCGACGTGGTGCATCCCCGGGCCGCGCTTCGCGAGGAACTTCCCCACAGGGGTCTCCGCCCCGAGTGAAGCAAGCAGCTCGACGCGGTCCTCGCCGACTCGCAGCGAAGCCGCCTCGACCCCCTGGTCAGGCACCGTCTCGCGGTACTCGAGGCGTGCCCCGAAGAGCCGCTCGTAGGTTGCGACCGCCTCGTCGAGATCGGCGACCGCAACGCCGAGGTGATGGATTCCGAGCGGCTCCACGCCGCGATCGTATCTGGCCCTCAGTCGGCGGCGATCGCCCTGACAGTCCCGACGGTCTCGGCCGATCGCGACTCGGGCTCGACGTCCTTCAGCAGCTCGGCGAGCTCGTCCTTGTCGAGCGTCTCCTTGTCGAGCAGGGCCACCGCGATCCGGTCGAGAGCGGCGCGATGCTTCTGCACGAGGCGAATCGCCTCCTGGAAAGCCTCGTCGGTGATCCGCGCCTGCTCCTGGTCGCGAAGCCGCTTGGTTTCCTCCGAAAGCGCGTAGTTGTCGGCGCGCATCGTCCGCGAGGAGACGAGGCGTGACATCCCGTAGTCGAACACCATCGAGCGCGAGATCTCGGTCGCCTTCTCGAGATCGTTCGCAGCGCCGTTCGTGATCCGGCCAAAGACGACCTGCTCGGCGGCGCGCCCGGCAAGGATCACCTTGAGCAGGTCGTCGAACTCCTCTGTGGTGTGCAGGTACCGCTCCTCGGCGGGCAGGTTGAGCGTGTAGCCGAGCGCGTTCCCGCGCGAGACGATCGTGACCTTGTGCACCGGCAGCAGGTCGCCGGTCAGGTGCGACATGACCGCGTGGCCCGCCTCGTGGTAGGCGATGATCCGCCGCTCCTTCTCGGTCATCACGCGCCGCTGCTGGAGGCCGGCCACCACGCGCTCCATCGCGTCCTCGAAGTCAACCTGATGAAGGACCTTCTGCTTCTTGCGGCCCGCGAAGATCGCCGCCTCGTTGGCGATGTTCTCGAGCTCCGCGCCGGTCAGCCCGGACGTCTGGCGGGCGACCGCCTTCAGGTCGACGTCGTCGGCGAGCGGTTTCCCCTTCGTGTGCACCTCGAGGATCTCCTCGCGCCCGGCGAGGTCCGGCGGCGCCACGAGCACCTGCCGGTCGAACCGGCCCGGGCGGAGCAGGGCCTGGTCGAGATCCTGGAGCCGGTTGGACGCGCCCATGACCACGATCTGCTCACGGGCCTCGAACCCGTCCAGCTCGACGAGCAGCTGGTTCAGCGTCTGGTCCTGCTCGCGCGTGAAGCCGTGGCCGGTTCGCGCCGAGCCGACGGCGTCGAGCTCGTCGATGAACACGATCGCGGGCGCATGGTTCCGCGCCTCCTCGAAGAGCTTGCGGATCCGCGCGGCGCCGAGCCCGGCGAACATCTCCACGAACGCCGATGCGCTCTGCGCGAAGAACTTCGCGCCGGCCTCGTGCGCAATCGCTTTCGCGAGCAGCGTCTTGTCCGTTCCCGGCGGGCCGTAGAGCAGGATCCCTTTCGGGACACGCGCGCCCAGCCGGCCGAAGCGCGCGGGGTCGCGCAGGAAGTCGACGACCTCCGCGAGCTCCTCCTTGGCCTCCTCGAGCCCCGCAACGTCGTTCCACGTCACCGACGACGTCCCGACGATCGTCTTCGCGGCGGTCACGCGCGGCATCACCTGCAGCGTGCGCCAGAGGATGTAGACCATCAGGACCAGGAGAATCGCGAAGAGCAGCGGCAACCACGCTGCGACTTCGTCGCGCAAAACCACCAGCCAGTCCATCCTTTCTCGTTATCGCGGTTGTCCGGCGCCGAGTCAACCGATGCGGGCACCAAGGATCGCTGCGGTGTGGGGCGTGGTCAGGATCTCGGTAGCCGCGATTTCGGGGTGGTTGAGCCAGAACTCGCGCACCGGATCCGGCGCAGGGCGCTCCGGGGTCAAATCGTCCATGACGATCGTCGCGCCGGGCGCGAGCAGACGGACGACCTGCTCGCCGTCGATCTCCGGATGCTGCTTGCCACTGTCAAGGAACAGCAGGTCGAAGGGCGCCTCCGGCGGCATCAGCTCGTGCCAGTCGCCCTGGAGGACGCGCACGTTCTCGTCGGCCGCGAAGAGCTCGGCGGCGGCACCGGCCCGCTCCTCGTCGAGCTCGACGGTCACGAACGGGACCGGCGGCGGCAGGGCCGACACGATCCATGCCGCGCCGACGCCGCAGCCGGTGCCGAGCTCCCCCACTCGCGACCTCCCGCGCTGCGCCGCGAGCACGTGCAGCAGCACACCGACCTCGCGGATGCAGGAACGCTCGAAGTTGAGCTCGCGCTCGAGCGCCAGAGCCCGCTCCACGAGGGGCGGATCTGCTCGGCCGTAGGGCGAAATCACCTCTCTACACTAGGCGCCGTGCTTCCGATTCCGTCCCATTTCGACCCCGAGAAGGTCGGCGAGATCTGGCGCGTGCTCTACGAGGAACGCGCGCGGGAGGCCGAGGCGTGGGCCCGCGAGCACGCGCTGCGTGCCGCCTCCGACGACGCGCCCCGGATCTGCCTGGTGGCGGTCGACGTCCAGAACACGTTCTGCGTCCCGGGCTTCGAGCTGTTCGTGGCCGGTCGCTCCGGGACCGGCGCCGTCGACGACAACCGGCGACTGTGCGAGTTCCTCTACCGAAACCTCGACGCGATCACGCAGATCGTGCCGACTCTCGACACCCACCAGGCCATGCAGGTCTTCCATGCCCTCTGGCTCGTCGACGAGCGCGGCCGTCATCCCGAGCCGTACACGCTCGTGTCGGCCGATGACGTCGAGGCGGGACGCTGGCAGGTCGACCCCGGAGTCGCCGAAGGGCTCGGGCTCGACCTCGACTACGCCCGTCGGCACCTCCTCCACTACACGCGAGCGCTGGAGGAGAGCGGTAAGTACGCGCTCACGATCTGGCCCTACCACGCGATGCTCGGAGGAATCGGACACGCCCTCGTCCCGGCCGTCGAGGAGGCGGTCTTCTTCCACACGGTCGCGCGCCGCGCGCAGCCCGACTTCGAGCCGAAGGGGCGCTTGCCGTTGACCGAGCATTACTCCGTGCTCGGGCCAGAGGTGACTCGGGGGCCGGACGGCGAGCCGCTCGGGGAGCCGAACTCGCCGCTGCTCGAGAAGCTCTTCGCCTTCGATGCGGTCGTGATCGCAGGCCAGGCGAAGAGCCACTGCGTCGCCTGGACGATCGACGATCTCCTGAGCTCGCCCTACCGTGACCGGGGCCTCGCGGAGAAGGTTTACCTGCTGGAGGACTGTACGTCACCGGTCGTCGTGCCCGGCGTCGTCGACTACACGGACGAGGCCAACGCGGCCTTCCAGCGCTTCGCCGAAGCGGGCATGCACGTCGTGCGCTCGACCGAGCCGATCGAGAGCTGGCCCGGAATCGCGGCCTCGGCCCGCACCTAGTCGACCAGCTCGAGGCGCGGGTTCTCGCGGTAGCGTCTGCCCACCTTCGCGGACGGGCGGCCGTCCGTCATCACGATGTCCGCGGTGAAGTCGTTTTCCCCGCGGATGAGCGCCGAGCCGACCCCGTAAGAGTCCACCGGGACGCCGCGTTCCTCGAACGCGCGAATCCGCTCCGCGTCGAAGCCGCCCGAGACGACGATCTTGATCCGCTCGAAGCCGTCGCGGTCGAGCGCCTCGCGCACCTTCCACACCAGCCGCTCGTTGACGCCGCGCGGCTCGAAGTCGCCCATCTCGTTCCAGAGCGAGCGGTCGACGAGCTGGCCCGAGGTGTCGAGCCTGACGCCCCAGAGCCGGGGGCCGAGCGCCCGGGCGACCTCGAGCGCGGTTCGGACCGAGTCGTTCTCGAAGTCGACGAGGACGGTGATGTTGATGTCGGGGTCGGCGTTCTCGGCGAACTTGGTCGCCGCGAGGACGGTGTTGCCGCCGTACGAAGCGATCAGCGCATGCGGCACCGTGCCGACACCCTTGCCGCCCCACCACGACGCCTGCGCGTCGGAGGTGACGCCGATCTCGGCGCCGACGACCTGGCCGGCGAGGTAGGCGGCGTAGCCGTCGCCGGTCTGCACGCGATGGTGGTCATGGCGCGCGGGCATGAAGATGATCGGTTTCTTGTTCGCGGCCTCGAGAACGCGGACGACGTTGGACGTGATCAGCGTGCGCCGCGCGAGCACACCGAGGTAGACCGTCTCGAGGTGCGCGAAGCCGGTGTAGTCGCCCTCGATCCTCATCACCGGGTCGTACGGCTCGAGCCGCTCTCCGTCATAGAGGGCGTGGACGGTGAGGTCCTCCCAGTCGTCCGCGCAGAGCTTGAGCACGGCGATCGCCTCGTCGATCCCGCCGAGGTAGGAGTCCTTCTTCTGGAAGACCTGCATGATCACTCGGGGGTGCCGGCCGTCCCGGATGAGCACCTCGCGCGTGTGGTTGAAGTAGGCGTCGGTGTAGTAGCCCTCCCGCATCTTCTCGACCGGAAGGTCGAAGATCTCGGGCGGGAGCCGCTTAGTGCGGAGTCTCTCCACCGGCCTTGCGCTCGAGCTCGAGGCACGCGGCGAGCGCGGCTTCGGCGACCTCGAGCTGCGCGGGCGTCGGCTCCGCGGTCGCGAACCGGTGCTGGAGCTCGTGCCCGGGGCGGGCAAGCGCACGCGAGAGGCGGTGCTCGGGATTCCGCACCATCCAGCCGAAGATCTCGGTCGCGGCGGCGACGGCTCCGATCTGGGCAGCGCCGCGCGCGACGCCGCGCAGGTGAGCGGGCGCGCGTGTGGCAAGCGCGCCGCCGATCGCGGAGGCGGCGAGAAGCGGGCCGAGCATGTGCGACCCGCAGCGCTCGTGCTCGCGGGCGCGCGGCTCGCCGTGCTCGTAGCTGCCGATCGAAATGTGCTCTGCACCGTGGTAGGCGGCCAGATCGGAGCCGCGCAGGGCGAGCACCGCGGGCGCAGCCGAAAGGGCGCCGCCGATCAGCTCGCGTGCAAAAGGCGTGAGGCGCTTCGAGCCCTTGACGACACGAACCGCAACCGCCGTGACGAGCATCGCGCCGAGCACGGACGCGCGCTGGAACGGCAGGCGCGCTTCCGGAAGGCGCCGGCGGATCCGCGGCAACATGGTGAAGACCTCCGCCAGGCGCGCCGGTCCGCGGAGAAAGGCCGACTCGATTTGGTTCGCTCGCAGCCGCTTGTACTCCGCCGCGACCCTGAGCTCTCCATCGGGCGTGCGGACCGCGCAGGCCCATGAGTTCGGACCGTGAACGAGGACGCCGTTCAGGAGCGCCATCCCGCCCAGACGGATCTTCTCTTCAGTCACCCAATCAGCCTAGCCACAGACGGCCCGTGCGACGTGGCGGAAGCACTCCACGCCGAGCTCGAGATCCTCGACCGCGATCCGTTCGTCAGCCGAGTGCACGAGTCGACCCGCCACCCGCGCGTCCATTGCGCGCATCGGGAAGAACCCGTACGCAACGGTGCCGAACGCCTCCCGGAGCCAGTGGCTGTCGGTGAAACCCGGCACGCAGATCGGAACGACTTTCGCCGCGGGATCGGCCTCGCCGACGAAGCCCTCGATCGCGTCCCACAGCGGCGTGTCCAGCGGCGAGCGCGTCCCGCCGCGTCCCTCGATCCACTCGAAGTCGTAGTCGCCTTCGCCGAGCACGGCCCGGAGCTCGCGCTCGGCTTCGTCTTGGCTCTGCCCCGGCAGGAGCCGGCAGTCGACGATGACCTCGCACACCGAGGGGATTACGTTTCGCTGCTCGGACGCGCCGATCAGGGTCGGCGAGAGCGTCAGGGACAGCAGCGGCTCGAGCATCTCGGCGGCCACGGGGCCGAGCTCGCGCGCCTGCTCCAGCGCATCAGCAGCTTCGAGTCGCCGCCCCGCGACCGCCTGGATCAGCGCGTCCGTCTCGGGCCCCATCCGCAACTCCGGGCGGTACGCGCCTAACCGCTCGATCAGTCCAGCCGCCTTCACGAGCGCGTTGTCCGCGATCCCGGGCATCGACGCGTGCCCGGCGCGTCCGTGCACGAGCAGCCGGAACGGCGAGCTCATCTTCTCGGCCGTCGAGCAGACGTAGAACGCGTTGCCGCCGAGCTCGATCCGCTCGCCCGCGCCCTCGTTCAGCGCATAGTCGGCGCGGACCGCATCTGGATGGTTCTCGCAGAGCCACTGGAGGCCGTGCCCCTGGCCGACTTCCTCGTCGGCGGCCGCGACGAAGATCAGGTCGCCGGCCGGCTCGAAGCCCTCGCGCGCGAGCGACGCGATCGCAACCGCGCTCGCCGCCACCTCGCCCTTCATGTCGAGCGCGCCGCGGCCCCAGACCTCGCCGTCCCGAAGCTCCCCTGACCAAGGGTCGACCTCCCACTCGGCCGGATCCGCAACGACCGTGTCCGTGTGTGAGAGCAGGAGGAGGCTCGGCCCGTCGCCGCTTCCGGGCAAGCGCGCGACGAGATTCGCCCGCTCGGGCACGTTCGCGTAAAGCTCGGTCTCGACCCCGCTGTCGGCGAGGTACCCCTGTAGAAGCGTCGCGGCCAACGTTTCGTTTCCCGGCGGGTTGACCGTGTCGAGCCGGATTAGCCGCTGGAGGAGATCGACGACCTCCGACCGCAGGTCAACGGTGCTCATCTGCGGCGCCCAAGAACGAGCAGATACCCGCGCGGCTCCACGACCCGGCCGTCCTGCTCGAAACCGGCCCAGTAGTCGAGCATCGCGGAGCGAAACTCGTCGAGACGTTCGGGCTCAAGCCGGTCGACGAGCGCCTTCAGCGGAGGGGCGCCCGCGGTCATCAGCTCCCAGACGTCCTCGGGCGAGTCCCCTTCGAGCGTCCACACGCGCTCCTCGATCGTTAGCTCAAAGTCCCCGCCGAGGAGTTCGCGGACCCGCTCCGCCCGGCCCCATTCCTCCGGCGGGTCGCGGCCCTCCGAGGCTTCGACAAGCTCGTAGATCCGGTGCAGGCCTTCGTTCGGCTTCCAGGCGGTGATTCCGAGACGGGCGCCGGCCCCGCAGACGCGGCCGAGCTCACGCGCAGCCGCCTCGATATCCGGCGCGAAGATGACGCCGAAGTTCGAGCAGACGACGTCGAAGCTCTCGTCGTCGTAGGGCAGAACCTCGGCGTTTCCCTCCGTCCACTCGATCTCGAGACCTTCGCGGGCCGCCTTCAACCGCGCCTGCTCGAGCAGCGCCGGCGCGATGTCCAGGCCCGTGACCTGGGCGCCCAGCCGCGCCGCCCGGAGTGCAAGCTCGCCCGTTCCGGTGGCGACGTCGAGAACGCGATCGCCGGCTTGCACCTCGAGGCACTCGATCAGCACGTCGTGGACCGGCGCGAAGCGCTCGGCGATCCGCTCGTAATCGGCCGCTCCCCAGAGCTCCGCCGGGTCCAGGCTCAGTCCTCTTCGTTCGCGAGTGCCGTCAGGCGATTCCGCGCCTGCCAGAGCTCCGGGTAGAAGCGCTGCTTGATCAGGCCGCCGAGCAGCTCGACCGGCGTCCCCTGCGTGCCGACGACCTCGTCGCCGATCACGCGCGCGACCACGAGGTAGTGACGCGCACGCCAGAGCGTGACCTGCTCGTCGAGGGAGATCAGCAGCTCGGCGAGCTGGTAGAGGCCTTCGTGCTCGCGGCCCTCGCGGTAGAGCTGGACCACGTTCAGGTCGCGCTCGCGCAGGAGCGCGCCGAACGCCTGCCCGAGCTGTGGGGCCACGCGCCGGATCTCGCGGAAGCCGGGCGAGTCGAAGCCGCTCCCGTGCCCGAGCACCTTGCGGATCGTCTGGTACTCCCACGGCGACATCTCCTCGAGCATGTCGAGCTGCGCGATCACGTACTGGACGCAGAGCACGGACCGCCGGAGCAGGCGCTCGGCCGCGTCGAGGTCGCGACGCTCGATCAACCGGGTCGCCTCTAACGCCTCCGTCCACGCGAGCTGCAGCCAGAGCTCGGAGGCCTGGTGCACGGTCTGGAACAGGAGCTCGTCGCGGTGCACCTGCCCATCGGGTCGCTTCTGCAGCGCGAGCAGCTCGTCGGTGCGGAGGTAGCGCTCGTAGTCGCTTGCGCCGCGGCCCTCAAGCACCGGCTTCGAGTAGTCCTCGACCGCCATCAGCTCGGGGGCTGGTACAGATAGACCTCGTAGCCGTCGGGGTCCACGACCTGCATCGCCGCGCCCCACTCGTCCCGCATCGTCTCCTTGACCGCGACGCCGGCGCTGCGAACGTGCTCGGCGGCAGCGTCGATGTCGGCGACCTCGAGGCTGACGTGGATGGTGCCCGACGAGAGGGGCCCGATTTCCTCGTGCGTCTTGTGCAGCGCGAACCGCGTCTCGCCGAGGGTCGCCTCCTGCCAGTCGCCGTCGCCGGCCAAGGGAATCCCGAGGAGATCGCGGTAGAACGCGAGCGAGCGCTCCATGTCCGAGACGTAGAGGTAGACGACGCTGACCGTGCGGACGAGAGGCTCGACGGTTGTGCCCATCGCGCGGAGCATACTTCCGGAATGAGCGACCTGTTCTCCGACGCCGCCCGGGAGCGCATCAACGAGATCGCGCCGCTGGCGCTGCGGCTGCGGCCCCGAACGCTGGAGGAGTTCGTCGGCCAGGAAGAGGTCCTCGGCGAGAGCTCGGCCTTGCGGCTCGCAATCGCGGAGGACCGCGTCGGCTCGATGATCCTCTACGGGCCGCCCGGGAGCGGCAAGACGACGCTCGCCCGGATCGTCGCGCGGACGACCGGCGCTGCATTCGAGGAGCTCTCTGCAGTCTCGGCCTCGGTCGCCGACGTCCGCGAGGTGCTCGCGCGGGCCCGCGACCGGTTGGGCGGCTCGGGCCAGCGGACGATCCTTTTCCTCGATGAGATCCACCGTTTCAACAAGGCGCAGCAGGACGCGCTCCTGCCTGCGGTCGAGGAAGGGCTCGTGACGCTGATCGGCGCGACGACCGAGAACCCCTACTTCGAGGTCAACTCCGCGCTGCTCTCCCGCTGCCAGATCTACGACCTCGAGCCGTTGTCGGAGGAGGAGCTCGCGCTGATCGTGCGGCGCGGTACGGAGGCGCTCGAGGCGGAAGTCGGGGACGAGCTCGTGGCGCTCGTGTCGCGGCGGGCCGGAGGCGACGCCCGCAACGCGCTGAACATCCTCGAGCTCTCCGTCCAGACGGCGCGCGCGGAAGGCGGCCCGCTCCGCGAGGAGCACGTCGAGGACGCGGCGCGTAAGCGGCCGCTCGTCTACGACAAGGGCGGCGACGCGCACTACGACTTCATCTCGGCGTTCATCAAGTCGATGCGCGGCTCGGATCCCGACGCGTCCGTCTACTACCTCGCTGCGATGCTGGAGGGCGGCGAGGACCCGCGCTACATCGCGCGGCGCATGATCGTGCTCGCTTCCGAAGACATCGGCAACGCCGACCCGCGCGCGCTGCTCGTGGCCGTGGCCGCCGCGCAGGCGGTCGAGCACGTCGGGCTACCGGAGGCGCGTCTCAACCTGGCTCAGGCTGCGATCTACCTCGCGCGGGCTCCGAAGTCGAACGCGTCGTACGCAGCGTTGAAGGAAGCGTCCGCAGACGTGGGCGAGCACGGACACGTCCGTCCGCCGGACGCGCTGCGTGACACGCACTACCGCGGCGCCCGGAAACTGGGACGAGGCGAAGGCTATGTCTATCCACACGACGACCCCGCCGGGTTTGACGCGGACTACCTGCCGGAAGAGCTGCGGGGGAAGACGTACTATCGGCCCTCAGGGTCGGGCGAAGAGGAGGCGACGAATGGCGACTGAAAAAACGGCGAGGGCGACGTGGGAGGGCGACCTCGTCAGCGGCGCCGGTCACGTCACGACCGGCACCGATTCCGTTGACACGGACATGCAGTGGGCAGCGAGAGCGGAGGACGCCGAAGGCGCGAGCCCCGAGGAGCTCATCGCAGCCGCGCACGCAGCGTGCGTGTCCATGGCGCTCTCGGCCGGCCTCGCGCAGGCGGGAACGCCGCCGACACGACTCGAGTCCGAGGCGCGAACGACTTTCGAAAAGGTCGGCGAAGGCTTTGGGCTCACGAAGATGCAGTTGACCATCCGCGGCGAGGTCGAAGGTATGGACGAGGAGAACTTCCGCCGCGCTGCCGAGGAAGCGAAGGACAACTGTCCAGTCTCGAAGGCGCTCGCCGGCAACGTCGAGATCTCGCTCGACGCCTCGCTCGACTAATCGGAGCCGCGCTCGAGCCGGCGCGCGGCCATGTCGCCGAAGCTGCCGCCCATCGACCGGTAGGCATCCGCGGCGCGCTCGACGTCGTACTCCGTGCGGTGGAACTGAAACTCACCCGGGAGCTCGCTGACCGCCCACGCTGCGCGCCGGTCGCCGTCCAGGGGCATGCCGACCGACCCGGGGTTGAGCAGCGTCGTGCCGTCGGGCCCGGGCCGAATGAACTGCTGATGGCTGTGGCCGAAGACGACGATGCGGTCGCTGACGCCCGCGAGCATCCGCGCCTCACCCTCCTCCGGCTCGGGCGCGAAGCTCTCGACGTCCGACAGCGGCGAACCGTGCACGTAGAGCACGCCGTCGAGCTCGGCGCGCTCGGGGAGCGCGTACAGCCGGTCGATCTCCTCCTCGGGCAGGCCGCCGGTGAACAGCTCATAGGACTCCATCACCTCGGGCCGGTCGGTCGGCGGCTCGCGAAGCCAGCGCTCGCCGTTTCCGCGGATCCAGGTCGCGTCGTCGAGCTCACGCAGGCGCGCCAAGGTCTCGAAGGGCCACGGGCTCGGCGTTCCGTAGTCGCCGCCGAGTAGCCAGCGGTCGACTCCCTCCTGGTAGGCGTCCGCGAGCACCGCGTCCAGCGCGGGGACGTTGCCGTGGATGTCGTAGAGCACCCCGAGCACCGCTCGATAGTCTCAACCACGTGAAGATCGTCTGCCTCGTGAAGCAGGTGCCACGCGGGGACGCGATCCGGTTCGACGAGGAGACGAAGCAGCTCGTCCGCGAAGGCGTCCCGCTCGAGCTGAACCAGTTCGACGCCTACGCCGTCGCGCATGCCGCCCGGCTTCGAGACGAGCACGGGGGTGAGGTCGTGGCGATGACGATGGGCCCACCCCAGGCCGAAGAAGTGCTGCGGGTCACGCTCGCGCTCGGCGCGGATCGCTGCATCCACCTCTCGGACCGTCTCTTCGCCGTCGCCGACACGCTCGGAACGTCGCGGACGATCGCGATGGCGGTCGCGAAGGAAGGCGCGGACCTCGTGCTCTGCGGCCGGAAGACGCTCGACTCCGAGACCTGGCAGGTGCCGCCGGAGGTCGCCGCGTTCCTCGGGTGGCCGCAGGCGACGAACGTGACCGAGTTGGCCGGCAACCTCCGGGCCCGGCGGCTCGGCGACGAGGGCGAGGAGGTCTACGAGCTCGACCTGCCCGCGGTGTGTTCCGTCGCGCTCCCGCCCGAGGGCTTTCGAGACGCCGAGCCCGTCGAGGATGCCGGAGACCGGATCGTCGTCTGGGAAGCAGCCGACCTCGTCCCCGACCCGAAGCCGGATGACAAGCGCTTCGGCCAGACGGGTTCGCCGACCCGCGTGCTCGCGGTACGGGACGTGACCCCCGAGCGCGCGCAGGAGAACCACGACGATCCGGCGGCGGCGGCGGAGCGGGTGCGTGCGCTCCTCGCCGAGCGGCCTCGACCGGCCGTCGCGTGGGAGAAGCCCGAGCGCCTCGGCGAGCAGCCGGGGCACTCGTACGACTGCTGGTCGGTGGTCGAGCTCGTCGACGGGCGCCCGGCGCGCGTCTCGCTGGAGCTGCTCGCGAAGGGGCGCGAGCTCGCAGGCAAGCTCGGCGGGAAGAACGTCGCGTTGATCCTCGGCCACGGCCTCGACGATGCGGCCCGTCAGGCGGCGCGCCACGGGGCCGAGGAAGTCGTGACCGTCGACGACGGGCGCCTCCGCGACTACGAGCCCGAGGTCTGGGCCGGCGCGCTGCGACAGGTGCTCGAGCGTGAGCGGCCGCATGCGCTGCTCATCCCGGCCACGAGCCATGGCCGGGACTACGGGCCGCGTGCAGCCGGGGAGCTCGAGCTCGGGATGACGGGCGACTGCGTCGACCTCGGCATCGACCGCGCAGGCAGGCTGATCCAACACAAGCCCGCATACGGCGGCAACATCGTCTCGGTGATCATGGGCGCGACGACGCCCCAGCTCGCGACCGTGCGGCCGCGGATGTTCGACCCGCTCGAGCCGCGCGACGACGCAGAGGCCGAAGTCCGTGTGCTGCCGCTCGGCGACATCCCGCAGTCGCGAACACGGCTCGTCGACAGCAAGGCCGACGAGCGGGCGTTCGACCTCGATGAAGCCGACATCGTGATCGCGGCCGGCGCCGGCGTCGGCGAGGGCGTGCGCGAGCTAGAGCGCCTCGCCGCGAGGCTCGGCGCGGCGGTCGGCGGGGACCGCGCCGCGTGCGATGCGGGGCTTGTCCCACGGGCACGCCAGCTCGGCCTCCTGGGCCGCTCGGTGGCACCGCGCCTGTACATCGCAGTCGAGACTGAAGGCGACTTCGAGCACCTCGTGGCATCGGTCAAGGCAAGCGTGATCCTCGTGCTCAAGAGCTCACCCGGTCCGGTGACTGGAACCGCGGATGTGGCGCTGACCGGCGGCTGGCGCGAAACCCTCCCCGCGCTCATGGACTCCCTCTAGTGCAGCTGCACTTGCACGAATGGGGCGACGCCGAAGCCCCGGCGATCGTCTGCCTGCACGGCGTCTCGGCGCACGGACGGCGCTACCGGCGGCTCGCGGAGGAGCGGCTTGCGAAGCGTTTCCGGGTGCTCGCCCCTGACCTGCGCGGGCACGGACGATCGGGCTACGAGCCGCCGTGGAGTATCTCGCAGCAGCTCGACGACGTGCTCGAAACGCTGGAGAGCACAAAGCCGCGGGCCTGGATCGGCCACAGCTACGGCGCGCGCCTGATCCTCGAGCTCTGTGCGCGCGAGCCCGGGCGCGTGAGCCTTGCTGTTCTCCTCGACCCGGCGATTCACATCCTTCCGCACGTCGGCCTCGACTTCGCGGAGGACGCGGCTCGCGATCACTCCTTCGCCGTTGTGGAGGAAGCGATCGCAGCGCGGATGGCGAGCGGGGCGCCGACCCCGCGCCAGTTTCTGGAGGAGGAGGCGCGCGAGCACCTCGATCTCTCGCCGGACGGGCGGCTGCGGTGGCGGTTCTGCCGCTCGGCGGTCGTGACCGCGTACGGCGAGCTCTGCACCGAGCCGCCGCCGCCGACGGTGCTCCCGGTTCCGACTCTTCTCGTCCACGCGGAGCAGTTCGGGCTCGTTCGCGAAGATCAGCTCGCCGACTACGTCCGGCAGCTCGGCGACCGGCTGGAGGTCGTCGCCGTGCCCGGCGGCCACATCGTCTACTGGGACGCCTACGAGCAGACCGCAGACGCGATCGAGTCGTTCCTCGAACGGAGCGTCTAGAGGATCCGCGCGCCGAGCGCGCTCGCAACCAGCTCGACAGCGAGCTTGGCAGTCTCGTTCTCGCGGTCGAGGATCGGGTTCACCTCTACAACCTCGAGCGACCCGACGAGGCCCGACTCCGCGGCCAGCTCCATGGCCAGGTGCGCCTCACGGTAGGAGAGCCCGCCGCGCACCGGGGTACCGACGCCGGGCGCCACCTCTGGGTCGAGGACGTCCATGTCGAGGCTGAGGTGCACGAACGCCGCACCGGCCACGTGCGCGAGCGCCTCACGCATGACCCGCTCGACACCGAGGCGGTCCACGTCGCTCATCGTGTAGACGCGGGCGTCGAGCGAGCCGAGCAGCTCGCGCTCGCCCTCATCGAGCTCCCGTACGCCGATGAGCGCGACCCGAGCCGACTCGACCGCCGGGAGCGGAAAGCCAAAATCCGCGAACTCCTGGCCGGCGAGCCCCAGCGCCGCCGCGAGCGGCATGCCGTGCACGTTCCCGCTCGGCGAGGTCTCCGGACGGTTGAGGTCGCCGTGCGCGTCGAGCCACAGCGCGCCGCCGGGCCCGCGGGCCCGAGCCAGCCCACCGAGGGTGCCGAGGGCAACGGAGTGGTCGCCGCCGAGGACCAACGGCAGATACTCGCGCTCGACCGCTCGCCCCACGAGCTCCGCGATCCGCTCGCACGTTTCCTTGATCTGCGGTAGGAAGCGGAGCCGCTCATTGCCAACCGCGCTAGCCTCTGCAACTGCCGTCATGACATTGCCCCAATCCTCGACGCGCCGGCCGAGGCGCTCGATGCGGGTGTCGAGCCCCGCGTACCGAATTGCGGAAGGACCCATGTCCACGCCGCGGCGGCCGGCCCCCAGATCGAGCGCCGCGCCGATGATCGCGACCGGCTTCGTAGTTTGTTCACGAATCAACGCGGCAAGGCTAGCGTTGCAGTTCCGATGAACAACGCGGGCCAGGCCGCACCCGATCGGATCCGGGTCTTGATCGCCGACGACGATCGCGCCTACCTCGAATCGCTCCACGACCTGATCGACCGTCAACCCGAGCTCGCGGTGGTGGGCGAAGCAAGCGACGGCCTCGAGGCAATCGAGCTCGCCGAGCAGCTCGACCCCGACGCGGTGGTCATCGACCTCCACATGCCGCTGCTCGACGGGGTGTCCGCCGCCGCCAGGCTGAGACGCGATCACCCCAACATCTGCCTCATCGCACTCACGGGCGACGAAGCACCGGCGCTCCACCGTGCGGTCCGGGAGGCCGGCGCCGACGACGTGCTCCTCAAGACCGAGCTGGTCGAAGGCTTGATCGAGCGCCTCGCAACTGTCCGCGCCGGCTCGTCGCGATGAAGGGGCTCGCGCTATTGACGCTGGCGGTCGCGGCGGCAGCCGTGACGGCTCGGGGCGTCACGCCGGCAAGCTCTGCACCAAGCGGGCCGGCGACCATCCAGCTCAAGACGTCGACGTCGAAGCACTGCCCACGCGGCAGCACACGCGCTCGCATCGGCGGCCGCACGCGCTGCCTCCGTGTCGGCCAGCGCTGCAATCCCCGCTTCAATACGACAAGGCCGTCATATAGACGCTACGGCTTCTTCTGTTCCTCACGCGCCTCGAATGAGCCGATGACGCTGTTCCGGATCGCACGGCCCAGGGTTGCTGCGGCAACGTGTGCGGGGATCGGCGTGACGCCGACGTCCACACCGCCCGGGCTGCAGGGGCTCTGGGTCGGTGTATCGCCGTTCTGGATCGGCCCGTACCTGAAGCGCGATCCGAACGTCAGTGTCTGGCGTTACGCAACCGAGCCCGGCCTGAAAGGGAACGACGGCTGGGCCGTGAAGTTCGCGTGGGAGTTGGCCCAGACGGTCACGCGTCCCGTGCGCATCTCGATCACGAACCTCGCAAGCGGACGGCCGCTCTCGATCACGATCCACGGCACCTACACCGAGCGCAGCAACGGACCCCTGCTCGACCCGGCAAGGCCGAGCCACCCCGACGTTCCCGAGAAGCCGTACACCCACGAGTGGGGCTCGTACGTCGTCTTCCCGGAAGCCGGCTGCTATCGACTCGACGCGCAGTGGCCGGAGAGCTCCTGGAGCCTCGTCTTCGCCTTCGGACGTTAGGTGGCGAGGGCCGGAATCGAACCGGCGACACCACGGTTTTCAGCCGTGTGCTCTACCAACTGAGCTACCTCGCCGCGCGCCCAGTGTAGCCGCGACCCCGCGAAGGAAGGACGTCCGGGCCGGTGCAACCGCGCCGCGAACGTCCTTGTGGCACCGAGCCTAGTCGGGGTCGCGCTTGCGGGCAAGGAGCGCGGTTCCAGCGCCGGCCTCAAAGTCCGCAAAATCCGTGAAACCGCGCCGCTCGAGCTCCTCCCGCAACCGGTCGGGCGGGACCCAGATGGGTGTCTCCGGCCCGGCCGAGAACGAAAACGCGACCCAGCCGCCGGGCGCCGTGACGCGGGCCAGTTCGTCGAAGAACGGGATCATGTTCGCCAGGGTGACGAGGTCGAACCTGTCGTCCGGAAACGGCAGGTGCGACGCGTCGGCTTGCTGGAACGTCACGCGGCCGGCCAGCTCCGGTGGCGTCTTCCGCCGCGCCTCGTCCAACATGCGCGGGGCGAGGTCGGCGCCGATCACCTCGGCTCCCGGAAAGCGCCGCGCGACAACGAAGGCGGCGAGGCCGGTGCCGGTGCCGAGGTCGAGCGCATGGGACGGCGTGCCTTCGACGTGGTCGAGCGCGCGTTCGAGCGATGCGAATGGGTCGTCGCTGCGCATCTGGTCCCAGCGCGGTGCCAGGTTGTCGAACTGCGCCCGCATGACCGGGCGAAGAGCCCGCCAGAGTCGAGGTCGTCGGATGACTACATTCGTCGCGAAACGCGCGAAGCGGCGCCCGAGGGTCTCGACGACGGGGCTCACGGCGTCCGGAGGTGGATGCGGACCTCGTGTCCCGCCCCGACACCGAACATCTCGGCCGCGCTGCCGCCGCTGATCGCGATCGCAACGTTCTTGTAGGCGTCCTCGTAGAGGATGATGTCGCCGGGCCCTGCGTCCGCAAACGTGCGCACCGCTGTCGCGTAGTAGCGCTCGAGCGCGAGCTCGAGCTCGACGGTCACGCCCGGATGCACGTCCGCCTGCTCGAGATGCTCTCGCGTGAGGTTCAGCTCGATGTTCCCGAAGTGGTCGACGTAGAGCACCGTCGCGCGGATGCGGTTCTGTCCGACCTCGGGCTCCGGCACGTCGATGCGCACGAGTGCCAGCGGGTCGATCGGCGGGCCGAGCTCTTCGATCGCGATCCCGCGCGCGAGGTGCGCAGCAGCTGGTGAGAAGAGATCGCGCCCGTGGAACGTCCTCGAGACGCTGTCCAGTGCGTAGTCGGAATTCGCGAGCTCGTGCGCAGCTTCGACGGAGCCGAGCCGGTCGGCGGCGGGAAGCAGAAGCCCGTTGTCCGGGCCGACCAGGAAGCGGCCTTCTCCAGTGCGAATCGCGAGCGGGCGGCGATGGCCCCCGACGCCGGGATCGACCACCGCGAGGTGAACTCCCTGGGGCATGTACGGCAGCGTGTTGCAGAGCACCAGTGCGCCCTGAAGGACGTGCTGCGGCGGAATCCCGTGCGTGATGTCGATGATGTGGGCCTCGGGCGCGATGGACTTCATCACGCCGTGACACGTTCCGACGAAGTCGTCTTGGAGCCCGAAGTCCGAGAGGAACGTGATGAACACGAGGCGGCAGCCTAAACGGCTGCCTGGGCAGCTTGCGCCACGGCTGCGACGAGACCGTCGAGGTCGTGCGTTGCGGCCTCGGCAACAACCTCGATGCCGGCGGCACGGGCTGCGCGCGTTGTCTCCGGGCCAATCGAGACCGCCGGGAGGCCGAGCTCGAGTGCTGCGGCCGCCTCGGCGGCGGAGCTCGAGGCGAGCACGACGAGGTCGCCGTGCGGAGGCGGCTCGGGGTGAAGGAGGCGCGTGCGGTAGAGCGGGACGAACTCGGCGCCGAGGGCCTCGACGAGGTGTAGCCGCGCCCGCTCGGCGCCGGCGAAGAGCACACGGCCGGCCGGACGGGGCAGCTCGGCGACCAGGCCTTCCTGCGTCGAGATGCTCGGGACGACCGCCGGCTCGATCCCGGTGTCGCGCAACGCAGTGGCCGTTCCCGGCCCGATCGCGGCAACCGGCGGGAGCCTGCCACGCGCGCGACGACGGAGCTCCCGGGCGCCGAACGGGCTCGTCACGACCGCCCAGTCGTAGCCCTCGACGTAGACATCGGCCGGCCCGATGGGCTCCAGCTCGATCAACGGGCAGCGGATCACTTCATGCCCGAGCTCTTCGATGCGGCTGGCGAGCGGCTCGAGCTGCTCCCGGGCGCGGGTGACAATCAGGCGCAGCGGCACAGAGGCGGGTCCCATCCCTAACCCCCTCCCACCCAGGGGGAACTCGAGGGTAGCGGGCAAATGCGCACGCGTTTGTGCCAAAAGCGTGTCGATTTCGTCACGTCCGGGCCAGCGCGGAGAGCTCCGCCGCGAGCTCGGCCGGGTCATCCCCGCTGCGCCGCTCGACCCAGCTCCCGTCCTCTGCTGCCACCAGCGCCGTCAGTGTCGAGCCGTCGTGGTGGGCCGCAACCGGCGCGAGACAACCACCGCCGATCGCGAACACGACCGCACGCTCGGCTTCGACTCGGCGCCTCGTCTCGCCGTCGTCGGCCTCGGCGACCGCCTGCTCTTCGCCCGCGCGCACCTGCAATGCCAGCGCCCCCTGCCCCGCCTCCGGAAGTATTTCCTCCGACGAGAACCGCCGCCCGATCTCGTCTGAGAGGCCCAGCCGGTCGAGCCCGCACGCCGCGAGCACGACCGCGTCAAGCCCGCGCTCGCCGCGCTTTCGCAGCCGCGTGTCGATGTTTCCGCGCAACGGCTCGATCGACAGCTCGGGCTCCAGCGCCAGCAACTGCGCCCGGCGCCGCACCGAGGCGGTCCCGACCCGCATTCCCGGCCGCAGCTCGGAAGCCCCGCACAACGCGTCGCGTGGGTCCTCCCGCGCGAGGTACGCCCCGACGACCAGCCCCTCGGTGTCCGACGAGGTCATGTCCTTCGCCGAGTGCACCGCGACGTCGATCCGCCCGTCGAGCAGCGCCTCCTCGATCTCCTTCACGAACACCCCTCGCGACCCGATCTCGCCGAACGGTTTCGACCGGTCCCGGTCGCCGGCCGTGGTGATCGGCACCAGCGCGATCTCGATCCCCGGCCGGCGCAGCCGCGCCGACACCGCCTCCGCCTGCGTCAGCGCGAGCCGCGAGCCGCGCGAGCCGACCCGAAGCAGCATTAAGGCGCTCGCTTGCGACGGTGACCGAAGACGCCGTATTGGCTTTGCCGGCACGGCCGTCCAACACACGGTCTCTGTGTCAGCACGATCTGGCGACCTAGCGACATTGCCTACGCGGAGACCTTCTCCCGTTCTCGCACGGCCTCGGCGCGCTCACGCGCCAGATCCACCAGCTCGTCCACATCCCGCTCGAGCCGCGCCAGCTTCGACGCGATGATCGCCACCCACACCAGCACGGCCAGGAATACGACGAGGTACGCCGCCGCGACGTACTTCTCCGAAGCGCTCAAGCCAGCAGCTCCCGCAATTCGCGGAGCCGCGCATCCAGCCGCTTCCCCGCGAGCTCGACCCGGTACATCGTTCCCGCCAAGACGAGCAGCGCGGCCCACGAGACGCAGAACGCGAGGAACATCGACGCCGACATCTGCGGACCGTCCGTCGTGAACACGGTCGGATGGATGTAGTCGTTCGCGATTCGGATCGAGAGCCAGCTGACCGGGATCAGGACGACCCCGAACAGCGCGTACACCGCGCACATGTTCGCGCGCCCCGGCCCGGGCTCGACCGAATACCGGAGCATGAAGTACGCCGAGTAGAAGAGGAACAGAATCAGGAACGTGACGAGCTGGTTCGAGCTCCACGTCCACCAGTGGCCCCACGAGATCCGCGCCCAGATCGAGCCCGTCAGCAGCGTCAGCGCCCCGAAGATCACTCCCTGGTGAATCGCGGTGTAGCTCTCGAGGTCGGCGCCGGGAGGCCGCGAGCGCAGGTGCGCCAACGCCTTCCATGCCCCCCAAGCGAAGCACGCGTACGACGTCAGCGCGATCGGCACGTGGATGTAGAAGATCTTCTGCGACAGCCCCTGGTCGGCGTCGATCGGCGCGTAGAAGAAGACCAGTGCAAGCGCGGTCCCCATCAGCACAACGGCCGCAGACGCGAGCGCGGGAACTGGGATGTGGCGCAGCCGGGAGAGCACGAAACCGCTGCAATGATCGCAGAACGAGACCCGCTCGCATCCGGCTAGACTCGCGCCGTGGCTGACCTCGGCCGCGCCGCTCTCATCGTCGCCTTCGGCCTCGCGCTCTACGCCGCGGTGGCAGGTAGCCTCGCCGCCAATCAGAGCCGGCGGCGGCTGCACGAGTCGGCGCGAAACGCGTTCTTCGGCGTCTTCGCCGCGACCGCCGTCGCCGCGATCGTCCTCCTGAACGCCTTCCGGACCCGCGACTTCTCATTCACGTACGTCGCCGACCACTCGAGCCGCAAGCTGCCGTTCCCGTACTCGTTCACCGCGTTCTGGGGCGGCCAGGAGGGATCCCTTCTGCTCTGGCTGCTGGTCCTGACCGCGCTCGGCTCGGCCGCGGTAGTGCTCAACAGGGGACTCATCCGCCGGCTCCTTCCGTGGACGGTGCCGGTGCTCGGCGGCATCGCAGCGTTCTTCGCGTTCGTGCTCGCCTTCGTCGCCAGTCCGTTCGCGAGGGCGGCCGCACCCGTGGACGGCGCCGGGCTCACGCCGAGCCTGCAGAACCCGTACATGATGATCCACCCCCCGCTGCTCTATCTCGGCTACGTCGGCCTGACGATTCCGTTTGCGTTCTGCGCCGGCGCATTGCTCTCCGGCCGCACCGACGAGCGCTGGATTATCGCCACGCGCCGCTGGACGCTGCTCGCCTGGACGGCGCTCGGGATCGGAATCCTGCTCGGCGCCAAGTGGGCCTACGAGGAGGTCGGCTGGGGCGGTTACTACGCCTGGGACCCGGTCGAGAACGCCGCCCTGATGCCGTGGCTCGCCTCGACGGCGTTCCTCCACTCGGTGATGGTGCAGGAGAAGAAGAACATGCTCCGCGTCTGGAACTGCGTGCTGGTCTCGCTCGCGTTCTGCCTCTCGCTGTTCGGCACCTTCCTCACCCGGAGCGGGGTGATCAGCTCGATCCACAGCTTCGCGCAGTCGTCGATCGGACCCTGGTTCCTCGGCTTTATCGTTGCGGCCGCAGCCTTCGCGACAGCCCTGATCTTCTGGCGGCTGCCACTGCTCCGGGCGCGCACCCGCCTCGAGTCACTCGCGTCGCGTGAGGCGGCGTTCCTCTACAACAACCTCCTTCTCGTCGCGTTCACGCTGACCGTGCTCTGGGGAGTCGTGTTCCCGCTTCTCTCAGAGGCGGTACGCGGCGAGCGAATCACCGTCGGGCCGCCCTACTTCGACTTCTTCCTCCGCGTCTTCGGGCTGCCGCTGTTGTTGCTGATGGGGATCGGCCCGCTCGTCGCGTGGCGGCGCACTTCGCTCCGCGCCCTCGGCATGAGCCTGCTCTGGCCGTTCGCGATCGCCGTCGGCGCAGGCGTCGTCCTGCTCGCCCTCGGCGCCGGCTCGAACGCGGGTGGCGTGATCGCCTACACGTTCGCGATCTTCGTGCTGGCCGCAATCGCGGTCGAGTTCGTCCGCGGAACGCGAGCGCGGAAGGCTCTCGGCGAGCAGACCTGGCTTGGCGCGTTCTCCTCGCTCGTCGGCCGCAACCGCCGCCGCTACGGCGGTTACATCGTTCACGCGGCGATCGTCCTGCTCGCGATCGGGATCGCCGGCGGCGCCTACGGGGCGACGAGGGTCCAGCACCTCCGGCCCGGCGAGACGATGTCGATCCGCGGGTACGAGCTCACGTACCTCGGCGCAGTCATGCGCGACGGGCCGAACGACGTCGAGGAACGGGCGCGACTGGCAGTCTCGCGAGGAGGCGACAAGCTCGGCGTCCTGATGGCCGGCAAGAACAGCTACCCGGCCGAGCAGCAGGTCTCGAACGAGGTCGCGATCCATACCGACTGGCTCCGCGCCCAGGACCTGTTCGTGATCGGCGACCAGTTCAACAAGGACGGCTCGGTCGTCCTGAAGGTGCTCGTGAACCCCCTCGTCGTCCTCGTCTGGCTGGCCGGCTTCGTGTTCCTGCTCGGCTCGCTGATCGCAATGTGGCCCGACCCGAGAGAGCAACGGCGCCTGGCCCGCCGCGCCGAGCCGGTCCCGGCGACGACGTGAGCGAGCTCCTCATCACCGACGGCGGGATGGAGACGACGCTGATCTTCCACGAGGGCCTGGACCTGCCGGACTTCGCCTCCTTCGTCCTGCTCGATCACCCGGCCGGGGTCGAGGCGCTGCGCGCGTACTACCGGACGTACCTCGAGATCGCGCGCAACCGCGACGTCGGGATCGTGCTCGACACCCCGACCTGGCGGGCAAACCGCGACTGGGGTGAGCGGCTTGGCTACTCGGAGGAAGACCTCGCGGACGTGAACCGCCGCGGCGTCGAGCTTCTCGAGGAGCTGCGGCAGCCGGGCATGCGCCTCAGCGGCTGCATCGGCCCGCGCGGCGACGGCTATCGCGTCGACTCGGCCAAGTCGGCGGACGAGGCGGAGGAGTACCACTCGACACAGGTCGAGACGTTCGCCGGAACGAGCGCGGACCTCGTCAGCGCCCTGACGCTCACCTACGCTGACGAGGCGACGGGAATCGTGCGAGCGGCGAACCAGGCGGGCACACCCGTGGTGATCTCCTTCACCGTTGAGACCGACGGCCGCCTTCCGAGCGGACAGCCTCTCGGCGAGGCGATCGAGCAGGTCGACGCCGAGACGGCGGGCGGCGCCGAGTACTTCATGATCAACTGCGCCCACCCGACCCACTTCGAAGGCGTCCTCGAGCCGGCACCGTGGCTCGAACGGCTGCGCGGGCTACGGGCCAACGCGTCGAAGAAGAGCCACGCGGAGCTCGACGAGTCGGAAGAGCTGGACGAGGGTGACCCGGCCGAGCTGGCAGCGGCCTACGCGGAGCTGCGCGGACGGCTGCCGAACCTGAACGTCGTCGGCGGCTGCTGCGGCACCGATCACCGTCACATCGACGCGATTAGCGCCGCTGTCACAGGCTAGGTAACCGGCCCTCCTCGTACTCCGCGGGCTCAGCGGACGGAAAGCCGGCGTAGGCCTCGCGCCAGTCGCTCGTCTCGCGTTCGACGCCCACGCCGTGGCGGGAGGCGACGTCGTCCACGCTGTAGCCACCCCAGGGTTTGTCCGGATGCTCCTGGCGCGCGCCCACGCCGAGCACGACGCACGGACCGCCGAGGATGATGTGCCTCGTCCCGGGCGGGCAGTGCACGAAGTCCCACTGCCGCAAGGGCCGCTCTTCGCCCTCGACGAGCAGCAACCCTTCCCCGGAGAGCACCAGGAAGTCCTCCTGGTTCGACTCCCAGTGGTACATGCCGATCGGCTCGCCGGGGCCGAGCACGTAAAGCTCCACCCCGAGCTGGGGAAACTCGCCGTGACCCTCGAACGGCATCGAGTACCCGCGCCCCCCGCGCCGGGCCCAGGGCGCCTCCCGCGCATTGCGGACGAACCAGTCGTCGCTCATTCGGTGACGACGTACTCGAACGAGGCCCAGGCGAGCAGCGCGAAGATCAGGTCGTAGAGCGCAAGGAAGGCGAGGTAGCTCGCCGAGCCCTTGACGCTCGCCCCGACGCCGCCGATCACGATCGGGAGCGCAAGCGGCAGGAAGAGCAGCGGCAGCAGCAGCTCGCGCGCCCGGCCGGCTGCGGCCATCGCGGAGAGGAGCGTCCCGACCGCGCAGATCCCGAGGTCGGCGAGCAGGACGCCGGCGATCATCTCCCAGCTGACCGGCGAGAAGAAGAGCGCGAAGGCAGGCAGCGCGACGAGTTCGGCCACGAGCAGGAACGCGAGGGTCGCGAGGCCCTTTGCGAGCCAGATCGCGCTCCGGTCGCACGGGGCCAGCACGAGCGCGTCGAGCAGTCCCTGCTCCCGTTCCGCGACGAACGCGCGGCCGAGGCCGAGCAGCGCCGTGAAGAGGATCGCGATCCAGAGCAGGCCGAGCTCCGCGAGCCGCGAGGAGCCGGACGGCAGGACGAAGTGGAAGACCGCGAGGATCGAGAGCACGAAGAGCAGCATCGCGGGCAGCGTGTCGCGGGCCCGCAGCTCGAGCCGCAGGTCCTTGCGCGCCAGCGTCGCCGTGTCGCCCAAGTAGCTACGCAAGCGCCAGCCTCCCACTCGCAAGCCGTGCCAGCCGCTCGGGGTCGTGCGTGGCGACGAGGAGGGTCCGCCGCTCGCGCATCCCGGCGAGCTCGCGGTCGAGCAGCTCCGCTCCGTCGTCGTCGAGGCCGGCGAAGGGCTCGTCGAGAATCAGCAGCTCCGGCTTGTGCAGGAGCGCCCGGCAGAGCGCGAGCCTCTGCAGCTGGCCGCGCGAGAGCGCCGACGCCCGGTCGCGGCGCGACTCCCACAAGCCGAAGCGCTCGAGGAGCATCCCGATTCGCTCGCGCCGCTCCGGCACGCGGTAGAGCCGCCCGTAGAGATCGAGGTTCTCGAGCGCGGTCAGCTCGCGATAGACGAGCGGCTCGTGCCCGAGAAACCCGATCCGGCTTCGGTCGGGCTCGACCTCGAGCGTCCCGGCGCTCGGCAGGGCGAGCCCGGCGCACAGTCGCAGCAGCGTCGTCTTGCCGGCGCCGTTCGGGCCCGTCACGACGAGGAAGCCCCCGCGCGGGAGGTCGAAGTCCAGCCCGCGGAGCACGCGCTTGTCGCCGTAACGGCGCTCGATCCCGCGCGCCCTGATCACAGCGAGTCCAGAAGGACGAACACGAAGAACGTGACCGAGATGACGCCGTTCATCGTGAAGAAGGCGGTGTCGAGGCGCCGCAGGTCGCCGGGCCGGACGAGCGCGTGCTCGTACGCAAGCAGCAGCGCGACCGCGCCCACCCCCGCCCAGTAGAGCCAGTCCACGTCGAGGCCGGCGCCTGCCGCGGCAAGGAGCGCGATGGTCCCCGCGTGGAAGAGCCGCGCGAACCGGAACGTCGCTCGCTCGCCGAAGCGGACGGCAATCGACTCGAGCCCTTGCGCCCGGTCGATCTCGAGATCGAGCAGCGAGTAGAAGAGGTCGAACCCCGCCACCCACAAGGCGACCGCACCGCCGAGAGCCCAGGCCTCCCACGGGATCGTCCCAGTGATCGCCGCCCACGCGCCGACCGGCGCCAGGCCGTCCACGGCTCCGAGCCAAAGGTGGCAGAGCCACGTCCAGCGCTTGAGGTACGGGTAGATCACGAAGCCGGCAACCGGGATCGGCCACAGCCAGTGCACGAGCGGGTCGAGCTGGAAGACGGCGACGAGGAAGACGGCGAGCGAGGCCGCGCAGAAGGCGACCACCTGCGACGGCGAGAGTAACCCGGCCGGCAGCTCACGCCCGGCGGTGCGCGGGTTGCGCGCGTCGAGGCCGGCGTCGATCAGCCGGTTCAGCCCCATCGCAAGCGAGCGGGCGCCGACCATCGCGACCGTGATCCAGAGGAGGTCGTGCGCCGAAGGCACGCCGTCGACGGCCAGGAACGCGCCCACGTAGGCGAACGGCAACGCGAAGACCGTGTGCTCGAACTTCACTAGCCGAACGAAACGGGCGGGATACGCCAGGGCGCTCATGTCTGGCGGTGCGCAGTCGGCTCACCGGCCAGCAGCGACAGCGCATGCTCCAGAGCCGGACGCAGGACTGCGAGCCCGTCGCGGGCGCCGCCGGGAGACCCGGGGAGGTTCACGACCAGGGCGCGCCCGCGGACGCCGGCGACCCCGCGCGAGAGCAGTGCGTGCGGCGTCTTCGCGAACGAGTCCGCGCGCAGCGCCTCTGCAATGCCGGGCGCGTCGCGCTCGAGCACCTCACGTGTCGCTTCGGGCGTCACGTCGCGAGGCCCGAGGCCCGTCCCGCCCGTCGTGAGCACGAGTGCGGACTCCTCGGCGAGCTCAGCGATCGCATCGGCAATGGCGTCACGGTCGTCGGGAACCGTCCGGCGCTCGACCTCGTAACCGTCCTCCGCGAGGAGCCCCGCGAGGAGATCGCCGCTCTCGTCCTCTCGCGTGCCTTGCGACACGCCGTCGGAGACGGTGATCACCGCGGCCTTCACTCCTTCACCTTCTCCATCAGCCTCACCTCGCCGATCTCCATTCCCGAGTCGACGCCCTTCGCCATGTCGTAAACAGTGAGCGCCGCGACCGTAGCCGCAACGAGCGCCTCCATCTCAACGCCGGTCTGCGCGGTCGTCTCCGCCGTAGCCGTGATCTCGACCGCGCCCTCGCCCATGTCGAGATCGACCTGAACGTGTGTCAGCGGCAGCGGATGGCAGAGCGGGATCAGCTCGCTCGTCCGCTTGGCGGCCATGATTCCTGCGATTCGCGCAGCCGCAAGCGCGTCCCCCTTGGGCAGCTCAGAGAGCCGGGAGGCCGTCTCGGGCGCCATCCGAACCGACGCCGAAGCCGTTGCACGCCGCCGCTGAGCGGGCTTGCCGCCGACGTCCACCATCCGCACCGCGCCGGTCTCGTCCACGTGCGAGAGCTCGCTCATCACCGCAAACGGTAACGCCGCAGCTAGCGCACGGTGGCGGCGCAGCGGTCGAGATCCGCGAGCTGGGCCCCGATCCACTCTGCGACGTCGTGCTCCTGCACGTGCGCCCGGATCGCGTCCAGACGCCGCTGCCGCTCCGCGGGAGCTATCGTCAACGCTTCGTGCAGCGCCTCGGCCTGCCCGGCGACGTCGAAGGGATTCACGCTCACCACCCACTCGCCGAGCTCTTCGTGCGCGCCCGTGTTCTCCGAGAGGAGCACGACGCCGTCCCGTTCGTTCACGAGCGGCGCCTCCTTCGCCACGAGGTTGAGGCCGTCGAAGATGGCGTTCACGAAGAGCACGTCGAATTGCTTGTAGCCGGCAATCGCGGCCGGGAAGTTGTCCTCGATCACGAGCTCGATCGGCGCCCAGCCCTCCCGCTGAAAGCGATCGTTGACGCGGCGGGCCTCGCGCTGGATTGCGCCGAGGTACTCCGAGTACTCCGGGATGTCCTGCCGCGAAGGGTCGAGCAGTGCGAGCATGCCGACCCGTCCGCTCGCCTCTGGATGAGCTTCGAGATAGAGCTCGAACGCCCGGAATCCGCGGACGATGTTCTTCGACGGATCAGTGCGGTCCACCCGCAGAACGAGCTGCTCGGGGCGCCGTGCGACGAGCTCGCGTTCCGCAGCCATCACCTGGTCGCTTCGCGCCAGCTCCTCGAACTCTCCCGCGTCGACGGAGATCGGATGCACGGTGACGAGCGACCGGCGGCCGTCGTAGTCGGCCCAGCTCTCGACGAAGTTGCTCTCCGCACCGGCGAGGTCGCTCGCAGCCCGCAGGAAGTTCAGACGCCAACGGTGCGCGTGGAAGCCGACGACGTCGTTCGCGAGCAACCCGTCGTGGATCGCACGCCGGGCCGGCTCCGGGAGCACGTGCCAGTAGTCCGTCTGCGGCCAGGGGATGTGCACGAAGTGCGCGAGCAGCGCGTCCGGAACCTGCTCGCGGACGAGCCGAGGCGCGAGATAGAGGTGGTAGTCATGGAAGAACACCGCCGCCTCGGAGTCGACCTCGAGTTCCTCGACGACCGCCTCGGCGAAGCTTGCGTTCACGCGCGCGTAGCCCTCGTCCCAGGCGTTCTGCAGCGCGATGTCGAACGAGGGCGTGTACGCGAGCTCCCACAGATAGTGCTGCAGGAACCAGAGCATCGGGTTCGACACGACGTTGTAGAACCAGTCGTACGTCGTCCCGTCGTGCGCGACGAGCCGCAGGCGGAAGGCAGACTCGCCGTTGAGCCGCTCGTCGATCGCCTCGCCGCCGGCCTCCACCACGACAGCCCGGTCCTCGTCGCTCATCGCGCTGGCGATCCAGGTGACGTCGTGGTGCGCGACGAGCCCTCGCAGCGCGGTGACGAGACCGCCCCCGCCGCGGCGCGCCAGGCGCTGCCCGCGTTCGTCCCTCCCGTAGGTGATCGGGCCACGGTTGGAGACCACGATCAGCTTCCGGCGTCCCCCACTCACCGGGTGGACCCTATCTCGCGAACGACCGCGCCCAGATATTTCGGTCCAAGCCGAAGTTTTGACGCGGTAGAGTCCCGGCATGCTGACGGCGGCCGACCGCACGTACATCGGAGCGAACTACCTCACGCTCGAAGCGCTGTGTCAGGACAGGCCCGAAACACCCGCTGAAATCGCTGCGCTCATCGAAAAACGCCGGCTGCCCCGGCCGTCGTACGTGCTCGAGGACGGCACCGGGATGTTTCCCGCCGACTACTTCCGGCTCGTCGACGAGGCCGGCGGAATCGAGGCGCTCGAGGGTCACTTCGCCGCCCGTCACCGCCAGGCGACGCTCGCCCGCGAAGGGGCAGCCAGGGAACGCCAGCGTGACTGGGAGTGGTACCTCGACGGCACGTGGGGCATCTGCCTGCGAGATGTAACGCCGGAGACCATCGTCCGCAAGAACACGCTCGTCGCCTCCGTGAGCGAACTGCTGATGCTGCCTCGCCCCGGCAGCGAAGACTGGCGGGTGGCGCTGCGCAAGCAGGTCGAAGAGCTCGACGCGCTCGAGCGTGAGTTCGCGCCCGACTGGGACCGCGGTCACGAGCAGGAGCGTCCTCCGACGCGCGACCTCCTGATCGCGGCCGCGCGTGAGCGCTACCCCGAGCTCTTCGGATGAGAGGCGACGTCGACGTTGCCGCCGCAGCCGCCCTCCTGGCGGAGCCCGCGCGCACCGCGCTCGTCCAGGCCGTGATCGAGGACGGGCCGCTGCCGGCCAGCGAGCTCGCAGCGCGGGCGGGGATCGCCCCCTCGACCGCCAGCGAGCACCTCGCTCGGCTGGTCGACGGCGGCTTCCTCGCCACGACCAAGAACGGCCGCCATCGCTACTACCGGATCGGAGAGCCTGCCGTCGCGGATGCGATCGAGGCGCTGGCAGTGGTCGCGCCCCAGCCCGAGCCACGGTCGCTTCGCGAAGCGACCAAAGGCGAGCTCCTGCGCGAGGCGCGGACCTGCTACGACCACCTCGCCGGCGGGCTCGGCGTCGCACTCGCCCGTGCGCTCGAGGAGGCCGAGGTGGTCGTCCGCGAGAACGGCGGCTACGCGCTCGGCGGCCGCGTTGAACGCCTCGAGCCGCTCGGCGTCGATCTCGAGAGCCTCGAGCGGCAGCGGCGCCCGCTCGTTCGCGGGTGTCTCGACTGGAGCGAGCGGGAACTGCACGTCGCAGGTGGGCTCGGCGCCGCAATCACAACACGCCTCTTCGAGCTCGGCTGGGTCGAGCGAGGGGAGGCGAACCGCTCGGTCACAGTCACCGAGAAGGGACGCGTCCTCCTTCGGGAGGAGCTCCGCGTCGACTTCGAGAGCCGCTAGAGCGCTAGGCGCGATCTTTGGCGGCCGGCCGGACCGGCGCGTCCTCCCGGTCGCAGCGATCTCGTTCACGTACAGCGCGTCCTTCTCGACGTTCTGGGTCTACGTCGGCATCTACGCGGTCAAGGGGCTGCACTGGCCGGCGAGCCGCGTCGGCCTCCTCTTCCTCGCAAGCGCTCCGGCCGCGGCCATCGCCAACTACCTCAGCGGCCGCGTCTCCGACCGCGTCGGCAGGAAACCGCTGATCTTCTGGAGCTTTCTCGCCTCGGCCGCCAACCTCTTCCTGCTCGCCTGGCTCGGCGGCACAACCGCCGTGGCCTTAGCCCTGATCGTCCTCCAAGGGGTGATCGGCGCGCCCGCCTACTCGCTCGACCGCGTGCTCGTCGCAGACATCCTGAGCGACGGCAAGGAGCGGGAACCCGGCTTTGCGACCGTCCGCGTAGCGACCAATCTCGGCGCGCTCCTCGGCCCGCCGCTCGGGGCGCTGCTCGTCGTCCTCGGCGGCTGGAACGCGTTTCTGCTCGGCATCGCGGCACTCGGAGTCGCGGGCGCTTTGCTCACCATTGCGCTCCTCCGCGAGACGCGACCAGTGGTTGACACACGCAAGCGCTTGGGCTCGCTGCGCAGCGTGGCCGGCGACCGGCCGTTCGCGCTCCTGCTCCTCTCGACGCTCCTGGCCTTCACCGACTACTGCGGCTTCGAAACCGTCCTGCCGGTGATCGCCGTCTCGGTGTACGGGCTCGCGCCTTCGACCTGGGGCATGCTCGTCGTGATCAGCCCCGCGCTGGTCGTCCTCTGCCAACTACGCCTCACTCGCGCGACCGCGCGCCTCCCGGCCGCCGGGCGACTGGCCGCAGC
>JBKPLR010000035.1:0-15269 GCA_046731695.1 Actinomycetota bacterium | reverse complement strand
CGCCTCCATCCAGTGGAACGACTGGGAGCAGGTGACGATGTCCGCGGTGCCGTCGGCGATAGCCGTCTGCTGGGCGAATGCGCGGCGGTACTCGACGCCCGCGGCATCCTCGGCGGCGGCGAGCATCGCGGGATTCGGCTCGACTCCGATCACGCGCTGCGCGATCGCGCTCCAGGCACGAGTGGAGAGGCCTGTGCCGCAGCCGAGATCGACGACGAGCTCCGGCTCTGGAGCGCGAGCGACGCGCCAGAGCAACTCGAGGAGAACCCGCGGCGGGCGCGGTCGGAACCGGTCGTACCGATCCGCGAATCCCGTCCGCTCGTACCCCGAGCGCGCGATCAGCTCCTCTGAAAACTGCGTCACCGCCGCTCCTTCTGCCTGGTCCCCTGGTTAAGGCGCGCCCATCCTCCTCCCCGCGGCGATCGTAACTGCGAAATGCGCACGCGTGTGTGACCGGCCCGCGCCGAAAGTGTCACAACGCTGGTTTGTACGGGGCGGGCTTTGCCGCAGAGAGCCCGCCCCGACTTATCAGGACGCCAAGGCTGCGGTTCGAATCGGCTCCACAGGCGCGGTGTCCAGTCCGAGCTCTTCTGCAAATGCGATCACGATGCAGGGGTCGAACTGCGTGCCCGCGCACCGGTCGAGCTCGGCAATTGCTTCTTCGGGCGCGACGCGCCGGCGATAGACGCGCTCCGAGGTCATCGCATCGTATGCGTCCGCGACAAAGATGATCCGCGCGCCGAGAGGAATCTGTTCGCCCGGAAGACCGTCCGGATAGCCGCTCCCGTCCCAGCGCTCGTGGTGATGGAGAACCCAGTCGGCAACGGGGTCGACGCCGAGGCTCTCGAGCATGCGGAACCCGATCTGCGGGTGCCGCTCCAGCACCATGCGCTCCGGCTCGGTCAGCGGCCCAGGCTTGCGCAGGATCTCCTCTGGGATCGCGAGTTTGCCGAGGTCATGGAGGCTTGCCGCGAGCCGCGTCAGCTCGACCTCTTCGTCCGGAAGGCCCAGGCGTCGCGCAGTGCGCGCGGCGAGCTCGGCCACCCGCTGGGAGTGGCTCCCCGTGTAGACGTCGCGTGCATCGACCGCCCGCGCCAGGCTCGCGGCGGCGCGGAACCGCGCTGCTCGGTCGGGACCGCTTGCGAGCCGCTTCAGCTCGGCGAGCTCGATCACGTCAGGCCGGTAGGCGCGGACGCGGTTCTTTCCGTACTCCTTGGCCCAGTAGAGCGCGCTGTCGGCGAGCCGGATGAGCTCGTCGCGATCGCCCGCGTGCTGCGGGGAAATCGCGACTCCCGCGCTCACGGTCACGGAGCCGACTTGCTCGAGATCCAGTGCTGCGATTCGCTCGACGACCGAGGAGGCCGCAGTCAGCGCGGCTGCCTCGTCGTACCCCGGCAGCAAAAGCGCGAACTCGTCGCCGCCGAGCCGGAACGCCTCGCCGGTCTGGCGAAGGCGCGCGGCGAGCCGGGAAAGGACGCGGTCGCCTGCCGGATGGCCGAAGCGGTCGTTGATCCGCTTGAAGTCGTCCACGTCGACAAGGCAGAGGGTCAACGGGAGCCGGCGCTCATGCGCGGTCTGGAGCTCTCGCTCCAGGCGCTCGTGGAAATGGCGGTGGTTGCCGAGGCCCGTCAGTGGATCGGTCAGCGCCAGACGCATCGCACGGAGCGCACGGACGATCGCGCGCTGGTAGAGCTGGATCGCGAGCAGGGGGCCGACGAGGGCGACCGACAGGAACGGCGAGCGCTGCCAGAGAACGACCAGCATCAGCGCCGCCGAGCCCATCAGCGAGAAGGGCACGATCGTCCAGCGGACGTTCGAGCGGGCAAGCGCGAAGAACGAGCGCCGCGCGCTCACCGCGACGACGACGGTGATCAGCACGAGGTTGACCGTGTATTGCGCCGACGAAGCTGCGCCCACGCGGGCGAGCACGCCGCTCGGACCGCCGGCGTCGCTGAACGGAGCCGAGAGCGCGCCGGCCGCAGTCGCCGCAAGTGCCAGGACGGAGACGTTGTAGGCGATTCGAATCAGGGGCCGGTGCTCGAGCAGCTGCGTGATCGCCGGCGCGAGAAACACGACGAGGAGCCCGGCTGCCCAGCCGAAAAGCACGATCGAGGCGACACCGAACACGAACGACAGTGAGACGCCGCCGGTGTCCACGCCCTCGACCGGAACCGGGAAGCGATCTGCCAGAGTGGACGCGCTCAGCAGTGCGGCGACGCCGAGCAGGGTCGTTGTGCGATGGGGCGTGATCGCGAACGACGCTGCCGCGGCAATGGTTACCCCCAGTCCGGCCGCGCAGACCGGCGCGACGACTGCTAGCAACCTCGGCGGCGGGAGGTTTTGCTTCACCGTCCGTCTACCAGTAGAGGTTCAGCAAAGCATCCTCGATGTGTCCGCCGACGAACGCGATCAGGATCAGCGCGATCACGGCGACGAGCACAACGAGGCGAGGGCGCCACTGCAACATCGTCAACCTCCCCACGGGACCGAACACAACGGCACGATTCTTCAGTCCAGGCACCCCGGCCACAATCCCCCGAAAGGGGTAGTTGTCCACAGGGGCTACGCCCCTTACCGGCTGGAAACGAGGCCAGCTTCGGCCAGCGGGCGCCTTGCCCAGGCGAATGTCTGCCTGTACCAGCCCGTGAGCGGCACGACCGCGACGCCCTGACTCGAGGAGTGGATCATCCAGCCCCCGCCGAGGTAGATGCCCGCGTGCCCGACCGCCGACGGCTTGGAGCGCGGGCCGGCGGAGCCGAAGAAGAGGACGTCGCCGGGCGCGAGCTTCGCGAAGCCGATCCGCTTCGAGCGCGGGACTTCGCCGCTCATCTGATACGTCGTCCGCCCCTTGATCGTGGCGTTCAGCGCGGCTCCGCCCGGATATTGCTGCAGCTTGTAGACGCGCCACACGAAGCCTGAGCAGTCGAAGCCGCCGCGGGCTTTGACGCCAAACGGCGTTTCGGCGGTCTCGTGCATCCCGCCCCAGACGTACGGGAAGCCAACGAAGCGCACGGCGGTGTTGAGAACCCGCTTCTGCCATGCGCCGAGCTTCGGGAGGTTGAAGGTATCCACCGCGTCCTGGGCGTACTGCGGCTCCCAACCGCGGAACCGGAGGGTCTTTGCGACCGAGTAAGCGGTCTCGGCTCGCGTCACGGGATCACTCGGAAGCAGTTCGAGGTCGTCGTCCTTTGCCGGATGGTTCGTTCGGAGTCCGAGGAGACGGGCGACAGTTTCGTTGCCGAACCTCGCCGGAACGCGCAGCCCTGCGGCGCGCGCCTCCGCAAGGACGCTGCCCGCTGCAGCGGAGAGCTGCAGCGTCTTGACCAGGCGGGCATCCAGTTGGGCGACGGTGACGGTCGCATTCGGGTCCGCCGCCGGCTTGACGGTTTGCTTCGACAGGCCGGCGACGAGCGCGGCGAGCTCACCCTGGGTAAGGGAATCGTTGGCACGGAACGCCGCGACGCTTTTCGCCATCAGGCGGTGGGCGACGACGAGCTTGATCTCTGCTTGGGCCCACGACTTGGCGGGCACGACGGCGCCCTGCTTGCGCCCGCTGCCGCCGTCGCGGATCCGGGAGGCCGGCGCGGAAGGCACTGCGAGCAGGGCAAAGCAGGCGGCGAGGGCGACGGGGCGGCGCATCCCCGTTCGTATCGTCCGGGATCCGCTCTGGCTTTAGGCTGCCGGCGTGGAGCCGGAGCGCGACCCGACGATCACGCCTGAGCCCAGTCCTGACGAGCGCGCCGCGATCCTCGTCGCTCTCGACCGGCTCGCGGAAAACGGTCAGCCCCGTGCCTATCGGAGCGCCTGGCGCGAAGAAGGGATCCGCGAGAACTCAGCCGAGGACGGCAGTTGGTCGGCTACTGCGCAACAGGCCGGCCCCTGAGGAGGCCGGGCGCAACGCGTGCGTAGTCGAGCCCGGAAAGCCAGGTCAGGATGAGGGCGATCCACAGCGCCCAGTAGGCGACGGTTTCGTCCCAGGCCCCGGCTGCCGCGAAGCCGCCGACCGCGGCAGCCGTCGCCTGCGACCACGTCTTGAGCTTGCCGAGGTCACGCGCGTGCATGACGACTCCGCGCTCGAGCGCTGCGAGGCGCAGTCCCGAAACCAGGATCTCCCGGGCGACGATCGCCGCGACCATCCAGCCGCTGAACACATCACCTTCGTCCACGAGCACGATCAGCACCGTGAGCACGAGCAGCTTGTCCGCAACGGGGTCGAGCAGCGAGCCGAGTGGCGACGAGCGTCCCCGGCTGCGCGCGACGCGGCCGTCGAACCAGTCCGTTGTCATCGCGGCGATGAAGACGCCCGTTGCCCACCAGAAGTGGCCGTCGAAGTTCCAGACGTACAGTACGACGACGAGCGGCACCGCGGCGGCGCGGGTAAGCGTGAGCTGGTCGGCCAGACCCATGTGCAGGGAGAATACGGGCCATGGCGTCCTTCTCGAAAGTTCTCGTGGCAAACCGCGGCGAGATCGCCGTTCGGATCTTTCGCACGCTCCGTGAGTTGGGCATCGAGACGGTCGCGGTGTACTCGGAAGTCGATCGAGGGTCCCTGCACGTCGCGGCCGCCGACGAGGCGTATCTCGTCGGGCCCGGGCCGCCCGCAGAGAGCTACCTGAACCAGGAACGCGTCGTTGAGGCGGCGAAGCGCGCCGGGGCGGAGGCGATCCATCCCGGATACGGCTTTCTCGCCGAGAATGCAGCCTTCGCCCGGGCGGTCGCCCGCGCCGGGCTCGTTTGGATCGGCCCGCCCGCCGACGCGATCGAGGCGATGGGCTCGAAGACCGCTGCTCGCAAGCAGATGCGTGCCGCGGGCGTCCCAATCGTGCCCGGCACGACCGAGCCCGTCGCTACCGCCGAGGACGTCGTCCGGCTCGGGAACGAGCTCGGCTGGCCGCTCGCGATCAAGGCCGCAGCCGGGGGAGGAGGGAAGGGCCTCAAGGTCGTCGCCGGGCCGGACGAGGCCGAGCGTGCGCTCGAGTCCGCCCGCCGCGAGGGCCAGGCCTATTTTGCCGACCCGTCGGTCTACGTCGAGCGTTACCTCGAGGATCCCCGCCATGTCGAGGTCCAGGTACTCGCCGACACCCACGGCAACGTGATTCACCTCGGCGAGCGCGATTGCACCATCCAGCGGCGGCATCAGAAGCTCGTCGAGGAGACACCGTCGCCGGCGGTCGACGACGAGCTGCGCGACCGCATCGGGGCAATCGCCGTCGACGCAGCCCGAGCCGTGCGCTACGGGAGCGCGGGCACGATCGAGGGCCTTCTTTCGCGCGAGGGCGAGTACTTCTTCCTCGAGATGAACACCCGTATCCAAGTCGAGCACACCGTGACCGAGCTGGCGACGGGGCTCGACCTCGTTCGCGAGCAGGTTCTCATCGCGGCTGGAGAGCCGCTATCGCTGAGCCAGGAGGATGTCCGACTCGCCGGCCACTCGATCGAGTGCCGGATCAACGCCGAGGATCCGTCCAACGGCTTCCTTCCGAGCCCTGGGCGGATCACGAGCTACCGCGAGCCGGCGGGGCCGGGCGTGAGAGTCGATTCCGGGGTGACCGTCGGCTCGGTCGTTCCCGATCTGTACGACCCGCTCGTCGCGAAGCTGATCGTCTACGACGTGGACCGCGACCACGCGCGACGCCGGATGCTCCGCGCGCTCGAGGAGTTCGAGATCGGCGGGATCACCACGCTGGTCGGCTTTCACCGCGCCCTTCTCACCAACCCGTGCTTCGTCGCCGGCGAGACGTGCCACGGGATCGTCGAGTCCGAGGAGCTTGCGACCGAAGCAGAGCGGTTGTCTCATTTGACAACAACCGTAGCGGCAGCGTCGGACGGCACGCTCCGGGCACGCGTGCAGACCTTCGAGCTCGACGGGCGACGATTCGAGATCAGCGCACTCGTCCCCGAGCCGCCGCACGCCGAGCTGGCGCGCCGTCGTCGCGAGCGGACGACAGGTGGCGCACACGGGGCAGCGAAGGACGCAGTCGTTACACCGATGCAGGGAACCGTGCTTGCGGTGGACGTCTCGGAAGGCGACGAGGTTCACGCAGGCCAGGTGATCTGCGTCGTCGAGGCCATGAAGATGGAGAACGAGATCACGGCGCACCGCGACGGCACCGTGACGGAGCTCTCCGTCAGACCCGGCCAATCGGTCACAACCGGCCAAGTGGTCTGCGTCGTGACTCAGGACGGCGCCTGAGGCTGCCTCGGTACACTCGCGCGCCGGTGGACCTCTACGAGTACCAGGGCAAGGAGCTTTTCCGCCGCTTCGACATCCCCGTTTCGGACGGCCGGCTCGCGACCTCTCCAGCGGAGGCCCGGGCGGCTGCCGAGGAGCTCGGCGGTCAGGTCGTCGTCAAGGCACAGGTGCTGACGGGTGGGCGCGGAAAGGCGGGCGGGATCAAGCTCGCCGACGATCCCGCGGACGCCGAGCACAAGGCGGAGGAGATCCTCGGGCTCGACATCCGCGGCCACGTAGTCCGAAAGCTCTGGATCGAGAACGCGTCCGAGATCGCGAAGGAGTACTACCTCTCGGTCACGTTCGACCGCGGCCAGAAAGAGGCGCTCTTCATGCTCACGACGGAGGGCGGTGTCGAGATCGAGGAGGTCGCGGCTGAGAAGCCGGAGGCGCTGGCGCGGCTCCACGTCAACCCCCTCGAGGGGTTCCAGCCCTACCAGGCCCGTCGTCTGATCTTCGGCGCCGGGATCGAGGACCCGGACGAGCAGAAGCAAATCGCCGCGATCGTCGAGAAGCTCTACCGCTGCTTCGTCGAGACCGACGCGATGCTCTGCGAGATCAACCCGCTGATCGTCACACCGGAGGCCGAGGTGCGTGCCCTCGATTCGAAGTTCACCGTGGATGACAACGCGCTCTACCAGCACCCGGACATCGAGGAGATGCGCGATCCCGAGGCCTACCCGCCCGAGGAGCGCGCCGCGCGCGAGAAGGGGGTCACGTACGTGAAGCTGGACGGCGAGGTCGGGATCCTCGGCAACGGCGCAGGCCTCGTCATGTCGACGCTCGACGTGATCGCGCTCGTCGGCGGCCGCCCGGCCAACTTCTGTGACCTCGGCGGCGGCGGCGACGCTCAGGGCGTCGTCGACGCGCTCGACGTGATCAGCGCCGATCAGCAGGTCCGCTCGATCCTCTTCAACATCTTCGCCGGGATCACTCGCTGCGACGTGGTGGCGCAGGGGATCCTGCAGGCGCTCTCGCAGATCACGATCGAGCACCCGATCGTCGTCCGCTTCGACGGCACGAACGCCGAGGAAGGTCGAGAGATCCTCGCTGAGGCTGCCGCGCCGAACCTGCACGTCGAGCCGACGATGCTCGAGGCGGCCCGTCGCGCCGTGGAGTTGGCGGCGTGACAGACGTCTGGTCGGAGCGGGCGGAGGCCTACCACGAAAGCGAAGCGCACCGGCAGGGACGCGACCTCGAGCTCTTCGCGGAGTGGGCCGCGGGCAAGACCGTCCTCGACGTCGCGAGCGGAGGCGGCCACGTTGCCGCGCGCCTGCGCGAGGCAGGCTGCGAAGTGGTCACCTGCGACTCCGCGCCGGGAATGCGGCCCGATGTGGTCTGCCGAGCCGAGGACCTGCCCTTCGCGGACGAGAGCTTCGACGTCGTCACCTGCAGGGTCGCGGCTCACCACTTCGAGGAGTCGGCAGCGGCGTTGAGCGAGTTCGCGCGCGTCTCGCGGGAGCTCGTCCTCGTCGCCGACAACCTCTTCCTCGGCGAGGCGGGCGAGGAGGCCGACCGCCTCCGCGACCCGACCCACGTCCGCAACTGCTCGGAGGACGAATGGCGCCGGCTCTTCGCTCAGGCGGGGCTTCAGGTCGAGCACTTCGAGCGGGAGGACAAGCGCATCGAGCTCGAGTCATGGCTCGAGCGGGCCGGTTGTGAGGGCGCCGAGGCCGAGCGCGTGCGGGAGCTGCTCGCCGACCGGATCGAGGGCGGGCGCCTCCGGCTCGACCGCGGAATCTTCAAGGCGAGGAAGGCCGCCTAGTGGCGATCATCGTCGACGGCGACACGCGCCTCGTCGTCCAGGGGTTGACCGGCCGCGAGGGCCGCTTTCACGGCCTTCGCAACCGCGGGTACGGCACGAACGTCGTCGCGGGCGTCACGCCGGGCAAGGGCGGCCAGGAGGTCGAGGGCGTACCGGTCTACGACACCGTCGCGGATGCGGTCGCGGAGACGAGCGCCAACACGACGATGGTCTTCGTGCCAGCGCGGTTTGCGGCGGACGCGATCTACGAGGCCGTGGACGCGGGCATCCAGACCGTGATCTGCATCGCCGAGGGGCTGCCTGCGCACGAGATGCTCGGGATCTACAACTACATCCGCCCGCGGGGGATCACGATGCTCGGCCCGAACTGCCCGGGCGCGCTCTCCCCAGGGAAAGCCAACGTCGGGATCATTCCCGCCGAGATCTTCCGCGAGGGCGCGGTCGGCGTCGTCTCACGCTCCGGCACGCTCACGTACCAGATCGGCCATGAGCTCACCCAGCGCGGGCTCGGCAACTCCACGATCGTGGGGATCGGGGGCGACCCGGTCGTGGGCTCGTCGTTCATCGACATCCTCCAGCGCTTCGAGGCGGACGACGAGACCGATTTGATCGTTTTCGTGGGGGAGATCGGCGGCGACGAAGAGGAGAAAGCGGCCGTCTTCATCGAGACTGACGTGACCAAGCCCGTCATCGCGTACATCGCGGGCTTCACGGCGCCGCCCGGCAAGACGATGGGCCACGCGGGGGCGATCATTTCTGGCTCGTCCGGCACGGCGCAGGCGAAGAAGGAAGCGCTCGAAGAGCGCGGCGTCCGGGTCGGGACGACCCCGACCGAGGTCGCCGATCTAGCTGCAGAGACCGCCGGCGCTCGCGCCTAGCGAACGCGGATCGCCGCGCAGGCGAGCGGGCTCCGGTTTCCGGCGCCGTCGGTTGCGCGGACGCAGAAGCGGTACTTCCCAGCCTTGCTGGCGCGCCAGACCACCCAGTACGCGATGTGGTCCTCGGTCGCGCGCATTGGCCGCGTGAAGAGCTTCAGCCTCTTGGCTCGCCGAAGTACGGTGATTCGCTCGGACGTCTGGCCGTTGTTGTCGTTGACGGCGTAGCGAAGCCGGAGCAGCTTGCCGTGCCGGCCACGGGCCGGGAAGGCGCGAACTGCGGGCGCCTCCTTGTCGGGCGGCGGCGGAGGCGGCGGCGGGACAGGGGGAGGCGGAGGAGGGGGCGGGCCGGGGGGCGGGGGCGGCGGCGGCGGCGGAGGCGGTGGGACGGGAGCGGCGAGTGCCTGGGCCGCGTTGATCCGGCCGTAGCCGTAGTGCGCTTCCCACGTGCAGCCAGTGCACGTGTTGAACGGGTCCGACCCGTACGGATTGCTGCCGACCTTGTCGGAGGTCTTGGCGAGAAGCTGGCGGATCGCCGTGACCGAAGCCGTCGGGTGCTCGCCGAGGAGGAGCGCGGCAAGGCCGGCCACGTACGGGGAGGCCATCGACGTCCCGGACTCGTACGCGTAGCCGTTCGGCGGGAACGACGAGCGGATGTTGACGCCGGGCGCCGAGACGAAGACGTTCGGGTAGCCGTAGTTCGAGAAGGAGGCGGGGACGTCTGTCGAGTCCGTCGCGCCGACTCCGATCGCGCCCTGGCATGCGGCGGGGTAGGTCGAGACGGCCGAGCTCGAGTTGCCCGCGGCCGCGACCACGACGACGTGGTACGTGTTCACAGCTGCGGACACGGCGCTGCACAGAGTCTGCGAGTAGCCCGTGCCGCCGAGGCTCATGTTGATGACGCGCGCCCCGTGCTGGGCGGCCCAGTAGATGCCGTCGGCAATGTCGGAGTCATACGCGACCCATCCGTCCGTGGGATCGTTGTGGAAGACACCGACGGCCACGATTGGCGAGGAATAGGAGAGGCCCGCGACCCCAAGGCCGTTGTTCGCAGCCGCAGCAGCGATGCCCGCGACGTGCGTTCCGTGGCCGACCGAGTCCGACGGTGCGCCGGCGACGCAGCCGCCGACGCAGGTGGCACCGGACGTCAGGTTCGGAGAGAGGTCCTCGTGGGTCGCCTCGACGCCGGTATCGACGACGGCGACGGTCGCTCCCGCCGGAGGCGTCGTGTAGCCGCCGGGGAACAGCGCCCAGGCCGAGAGCGCGGAGACGGATCCGAGCGCCCACTGCAGGCTGTAGTCCGGGTCGTTAGGCGGGTTGAGCGCGAAGGGGCGCCGGCTGCGGTTGCGCTCGGCGTACAGGACTCCCCAGCGGTCTCGGTAGGCGGCGATCGCGTGCGAGGCGGTCTCGCCTCGCTGCACGCCGACGACGGCGACCCCGCTCGACGTCTGCCGGACGACCTTGTCCCCGAACGCTGCCGCCTGCACCCGGGCGTGCGCCGGGTCGGCGAACTTGACCAGGATCGTGGGCGCGGCGGAAGCCGGAGCAGCAATCGCAAGGGCAGCGGCGAAGACGAGCGCGGCGCGCATCTGAATCTCTTTCGGCAGCCACCGGCGCCTTCTCTAGACTCGATTTCGTGACGATCTCCCTCGCGCGCGGCATCCCCGCACCGGAGTGCCTGCCGGTCGACGAACTTGCGGGGTGCGCCGAGGCCGCCCTACGGCGCGACGGCCGGACGATCCTCTCGTATGGAAGCACCCTCGGGTACGAGCCGCTCCGGGAGTGGATCGCGGCGCGGCACGGGGTCGACGTCGATCGGGTCGTCGTCACGAACGGCTCGCTGCAGGTGTTCCATCTTCTGCTCGCGGCGCTTCCTGCCGGGCGGGTGATCGTCGAACGGCCGACGTACGACCGTCCGCGCAAGATCCTCTTGCAGGAGGGACGGGAGCTGAGCGAGGTGAGTGTCGGCGCCGACGGAATGGACGTCCACGAGCTCGAGCGCGTCCTCGTCGACGTTGCGCCGGCCCTTCTGTACACGATTCCGACCTTCCAGAACCCGACCGGGACGACTCTCGGTGAGCCTGGGCGGCAGCGGGTCGCCGAGCTCGCGGCGGAGCGGGGGTTGTCGGTGCTCGAGGACGATCCGTACGGCCTCGTCCGCTTCGCCGGAGAGGTGCTCCCGTCGATCTTCGAGCTGGAGGGCGGCGAGCACGTCATGTACAGCTCGTCGTTCTCGAAGACCGTTGCACCCGGGCTGCGAGTGGGTTACGCGATCGTGCCCGCGGCGCTCGTCTCGCGGCTCGAGCCGCTCGCCGCCGCGACGTACATCACGCCGGCACTGCTTGCCCAGGCGACCCTGCACGAGTTCCTGCGCCGGGGGCTGCTCGAGTCGAGCCTCGAGCGAGTGCGGGGGCTGCTCCGCGAGCGGCGCGACGCCATGCTCGACGCGCTCGAGCGCGGGCTCTCCGGCCGCGCGACCTGGACCGAGCCCAAGGGTGGTTACTTCGTCTGGCTCGAACTCGGCGAAGACGTCGACGCGTCGGAGCTGCTCTCGCGTGCGCGGGAAGCGGGGGTGACGTTCGTCCCCGGGGCCGATTTCGGCGGCGAGCCGAACACCGCGCGCCTCGCGTTCAGCTTCGTCACGCCTTCCGAGATCACCGAAGGCGTCGGCCGGCTCGGAAAGCTACTTGCGGCGACGACTGCGCCGGTGTAGCTGCGAGACAACCGCGCCGCCGAGGGCGCCGATCGCGATGCTGAGCAGGATCAGCCAGATCAAGGAGACCCGCGAGGTCGCGAAGACGAAGTGGACGCCGACCTCCTTGCGGTTCTGGAGCACGAACGCGATCAGGTAGGCGACCAGCACCAGCAAGAGGATGAGCTTCGCGTAGAAGCCGGAAGAGTCTTCGCGATGCTCGTCGTCCGCGCCGTTGCGGCCGAGGCGCATGCGTCAGTCTATGCGGCTGCTGTCTGCCCGGTCAGCGGCCGGGGCACCAACCTGGGCTGGCGCGGAGGGGCGAGCGAGCCGCGACTATGGAGCCGGAAGGTGGGGCACGGCTCCGCGAGTGGGAGGGCGCAGAGGCCCGCCCGACGGAAATAGCAATCCTCGCAGGTTACTCGGGTCTGCTTGCTCATCTTCCTGCCCACTCCCTCTTCCGCCGCTGCCTGACAAGGGGGCACTATAGGGCTCCAGACGGGCCATACAAGACTTGTCTGTGGAGAAAACAATGCAATTTCCGGCCGTTTCAAACTTGCCGAAAATTAGGTCTTCTTCACGCTTTCGGGCCTAACGTTGTCAGCTTTCGCAACGCTTGTTGAAAACTTTCCACAGGGACGATGCGGAGCCCGTCCGCGTACTTTCTCGCCTCCGCCGCGTTCTCCCCGGCAGGCACAAGGAAGACGTCCACACCTGCCTGCCGAGCTCCGAGCGTTTTTTGCTTCACGCCGCCGATCGGAGCGACGTCGCCGTTCAGTCGCAGCTCACCGGTGGCCGCGACCTTCCGTCCGTGGGCGACGTCGTGGCCGAGCTCTTGGAGGATGTCGAGGGCGAACGGAAGGCCCGCGGACGGACCGCCGATCTCGCCGGCGTTGATCGCGATCGGGATCGGCAGGCGTACTTGGAGATCGTCGAGTGCCGAGATGCCGATGATCGCGCGCTTCGAGTTCTCCGGGTCGGCGACGGTGTGCAGCGTCGCCGTACGGATCTTCTCGCCGCGCCGGAAGCGAAGCCTCACCCGGTCGCCGGGTCGCTTCCCCGCGAGCGCCGCGTGCAAATCGACGATGGTCTTCACTTCCTGACCGTCGGCCGCGAGGATCACGTCGTTGGGCTGGAGCACGTGTGCCGCGGGCGTGTCCTGGTCGACGAGCAGGACGCTTACGCCGCCGATTCGCGCTTTCACCTTGTAGCCGAGGAGCTTGAGCGCGACGTACGGCGCGATCTTCTGCGAGTCGGCCATCTGCACCTGTCCGAGCCTGCGCTCGACCGTGGAGCTGATGTCAGGTGAACGGACGAGCGACGAGCCGTCGGCGCGCGTCCACGGAAAGAGCCGTTCGATGAGCCTGGCCGGACGCTCTCGCACGTCCACGAAGTAGATCGGCCCCTTCCCGCGCGTCGGCTGCTCGCCTTTGATCTGAACCAGTGGGGCGACCGGATGAGCCGGGTCGACGAGCTGCAGGTCGTAGCCGCCGGACGGCGCGAGCCAGAGGATCAGCACGACGAGCAGGAGCAGGAATGCGCCTGCGCCCGCGATACGGCCGGGTGACCGCCAGGCCGAACGGGCAGGCGGCGTGGGGGACGGCTCCGCCGGCGTCAAAGCAGTGCGCGAGTCAGGCCACCGTCCACCGGGATGACCGTGCCCGAGACATAGGAGGCGGCGTCGGAAGCGAGGAAGCAGACGACGGAGGCGACCTCGCTCGTGTCACCGAAGCGGCGGAGCGGAATCTGTTCGAGGTCCTCGGCTCGAGGCTTGCCCGCGTAGACCTCGGCCAGACGCTCGGTCTCGATCCGGCCGGGCGCGATCGAGTTGACCGTGATCTTCTTCGGGCCGAGCTCGCGCGCGAGGGTCTTCGCCCAGCCGATGAGGCCGGGCCGGACCGAGTTCGACAGCGCGAGGTTGTCGATCGGCTCGCGCACGGAGCTCGAAGCAATGTTGATCACACGGCCGTGACCGCTTCGCTCGAGCTGTGGCAGGCATAGGCGGGTGAGGCGGATCGCGGAGAGGAGCAGCAGTTCGACCGCAGCCTCGACGGACTCGTCTGTGATCTCCAGTGCGGCCGTACGGGGCGGGCCGCCGCCGTTGTTGACGAGGACGTCGATTCCGCCGAAGGCCTCGACGGTACGGTCGACGAGACGCTTCAGGTCCGCCGGGTTCGTCAGGTCTCCGCGGACGGCGAGCGCGCCGATTCGCTCCGCCTCGCGTTCGAGCAGCTCCCGGCGCCGGGCAAACATTGCGACGTTCGCGCCTTCGGCCGCGAGCGTCTCGGCGATCGCGAGGCCCATTCCGGACGACGCGCCGCAAACGATCGCCGTGCGACCGCCTAGCCCGAGCTCCATGTTCCTGCCGTCGTTAGTAGTTTCACGCGCGCGCGTCCCCACCCGGGTGGGGAGTGAGGTTCCACCCGCCGCCCGCTACGAGCGTACCCGCACAGGTCATACGCGTCTGTGCCGGGTCTGTCACGAAACCATGCCAACTGGCCGCCCAGCACCGCACGGCGGCTCAGGCGGCGCTGCCGAGCACGCCGACCACCTCGCGAACGGCCGCAGCCGAAGTTTCCAGCGCCTCCCGCTCGTCTTCGCTCAGCTCGAGCTCCACGATCTCCTCGATCCCGTCCGCGCCGAGCTTGACCGGCACGCCCATGTAGAGCCCCTCGATCTCGTACTCGCCCTCCAGGTACGCCGTGCACGGGAGCACGCGGTGCTCGTCGAGCATCACCGCGTCGACCATCTGCGCGGCTGCCGCCCCGGGCGCGTACCACGCCGAGGTAGCTAGCAGCTCCACGATCTCCCCGCCGCCCTTCGCAGTGCGCTCGACCATCGCAGTGATCCGGTCCTCCGAGACGAGCCGGCGGATCGGGACCCCGCCGACGGTCGTCGCGGAGACCACGGGCACCATCTGGTCGCCGTGGCCGCCGAGCACCATCGCGGTCACATCCTTCACCGACGAGCGCGTCTCCCAGGCGATGAACGTCGAGAACCGCGCCGTGTCCAGGATCCCGGCCATCCCGAAGACGCGCTCCTTCGGCCAGCCGGAGACGTTCTTGGCGACGTGGCACATGGCGTCGAGCGGGTTCGAGACGACGATCAGGATCGCCTCAGGCGACTGCGCGATCGCCTGCGCGACCACCGAGCCGACGATTTTCTCGTTGGTCGTGACGAGGTCGTCACGGCTCATCCCCGGCGAGCGCGGCTTGCCGGCGGTGACGACGATCACGTCCGACCCGGCACTCTCCTCGTAGCCGTTCGAGCCGACGACGGTGGGCTCGTAGCCGAGCACCGCGCCCATCTGGTTGACGTCGAGCGCCTTCCCCTGCGGAAGGTTCTCGATGATGTCGACGAGCACGACGTCTGCATAGTCGCGCGTCGCCAACACCTGCGCGCACGTCGCGCCGACGTTCCCCGCGCCGACGACCGTGACTTTCCGCCGGCTCAGACCCGCGCTCCCATTCGGTCGATGATCGCGTCGGCGACGTCGCTCGTCCCGACGGCGGTTGGGTCGTCACGCGTCGGCTTCATGTCGTACGTGACGCTCTTGCCCTCGCGGATCACCTCGGCGATCGCGCCCTCGAGTCGGTTCGCGGCCTCGATCTCGTCCAAGTGCCGGAGCATGAGCACGCCCGAGAGCATCATCGCCATCGGGTTCACCTTGTTCTGGCCGGCGTACTTCGGCGCCGAGCCGTGCGT
>JBKPLR010000034.1:0-5489 GCA_046731695.1 Actinomycetota bacterium | reverse complement strand
CCTCCGAGCTGATGCTCCTCGAGCGGCTGGAAGTACCGCGGCCGCACGGTCGCGTGTGCCAGCACGGTGCTCTGCACCGGGCGCGGAGAGACGAGGACGATCTGCCGCGCCCAGGGAAGCAGTCCGTCTGCGAGCTCGAAGCCGGAGTTCCGCTTCCCGATCAGGACGACACTGCGGTCGCGGTACTCGGAGGCGGCCCCTGCCTCCGCGTAGTGCGGGACGGCCTCGATCCCCGGCAACTCGGGCTTCCAAGGCTCGGTCATCCCGACGGCGAAGACGGCCATTCGGCAGCTGTACCCGCCGTCCGAGGTGTTGAGTACGAAGCCGTCGTCGGTGACGCTCGTCGACTCCCAGCGACAGCCGTAGCGCACCTGGAGCCGGCTGCGCTCCGCGAAAGCACGGAGCCCGGCCTCCATTTCCTCCCGCCTCGGAAACACCGACTCGCGGCTCATGTGCTCCGGCACGAGCGCTCGAGCCTCTGCCTCGTCGGCCACGAGGCTGTTGTGGTCGTAGCGCTCGTAGTCCGTGCGGTCACGCGCAACTGGCGCATCCGGCTTCGACCACGAGATCAACCGCTGGAAGATCGGCCACTTGCGGAACATGCCGGCCGCCTCCTCGTCGGCCGAGATCAGCGCATGTCGGACCCCGAGACGCTTGAGGCAGTAGCTCGTCTGCAGGCCGCCCGGGCCGCTGCCCACGACGACCACGTCGTACGCCCCTGGCGGGAACGGCCGCTCTACGGCTGCCACTCGTTCGCGGCGCGCAGCCGCCTGGAGCCCGCCTCCAGCATTCGGATCGCGATCGACGGAAAGCGCTGGAGCAGCGGGCGGAGATCACCGGCGTTCGCGACCGCACAGCGAAGCTCGCCCACCGCGACGACGTCCGCGATCGCCGGGCCGCCGAGCAGGATCGAGACCTCGCCGAAGAAGTCGCCCGGCTTGAGGACGGCGCGCTCGACGCCTCCGGCGACGATGGATGCCGCGCCTTCGAGCATCACGTAGAAACCACCGCTCTGGATCCCCTCGTGCACGACGCGACTACCGTCCGCGAACCGCTCGTCGTCCAGGATGTGAGCCACCTCTTCGAGCTGTGGCCCGTCGAGATCGGCGAAGAGGGTCACGCGCGAGAGCGGTTCCAGCTCAACCATCGATTGCGGAGCCTAACGAGCCGTTTGATACTGATGACATGCCCGCACTCCCCAGGGGCGTGGTCACGCTGCTGTTCAGCGACATCGAGAGGTCGACACGCCTGCTCGAGCGCATCGGCAGCGACGCGTATGCCAATCTCCTCGCTGAGCATCGCCGCCTGCTCGGCGAAGCCTTCGCCCGACACGACGGCTACCAAATCGGGAGCGAGGGCGATGCGCTCTTCGTCGTGTTCGCCTACGCGGGCGACGCGGCCGCCGCGGCACGCGACGCACAACGCGCGCTCGCGGAGCACCCGTGGCCGGAGCAGACCGAGATCCGCGTGCGAATGGGCCTCCACTCCGGCGAGCCGCGGCTGATCGACAGCAACTACGTGGGGCTCGACGTCCACCAAGCCGCGCGCGTGATGGCCGCCGGGCACGGCGGCCAGGTGCTGCTCTCGGAAGCGACCCGCGCGTTGCTCAACGACGTCGATGTCCGAGACCTCGGCGAGCACCGGCTCAAGGACCTTTCCGGCACGCAGCGCCTTTACCAGCTGCTCGTGGAGGGCCTGCCGGCCGACTTCCCGCCTCTGAAGACGTTGGACAACCGGCCGGCCAACCTGCCCGCGCAGCCGAGCTCGTTCGTCGGCCGCGCGCAAGAGCTCGAGGAGATCGACGAGCTGCTCGCGCGGGACGACGTGCGCCTGCTGACATTGACCGGAACGGGCGGGACCGGGAAGACCCGGCTCGCGCTCCAGGTCGCCGCCTCGTTGGTTGAGGACTTCGACAACGGCGTCTTCGTCGTCCAGCTCGCACCGGTCGGCGACTGGGAGCTCGTCGTCCCGACGATCGCGCAGACCCTCGGCCTGCGCGAGCAATCCGGCGAAACCTTGATCGAGACGCTGACCGAGTACCTGCGCGACAAGAAGATGCTCCTGGTGCTCGACAACTTCGAGCAGGTGATCTCGGCGGCGCCCGCCATCGCCGGCCTGCTCGCATCGGCGGCGGGGCTGCGTGTGATCGCGACGAGCCGGGCCCCGCTGCGGCTCTACGGCGAGCAGACGTATGCCGTCCGCCCGCTGGCGCTCGAGGAGTCGGTGCGCCTCTTCGGCGAACGAGCGCATGCGGCGGTTCCCGAGTTCGCGGTCACCGAGGAGAACCGGGACGCGGTGGCGGAGATCTGCGCCAGGCTGGACGGCTTGCCGCTCGCAATCGAGCTGGCTGCCCCGCGCGTCCGCACGCTTACGCTGCCCGCGCTCCTGCAGCGTCTCGACCAGCGCCTCGCGCTGCTCACCGGGGGCGCACAGGATCTCGACGCGCGTCAGCGGACGCTTCGAGGCGCGATCGAGTGGAGCTACGACTTGCTCGCCGCGGATGAGAAGGCGCTCTTTGCGCGGCTCGGCGTCTTCGTGGGCGGCTGCCGGCTGGAGGCGGCCGAAGCCGTCTGCGGTGGAAAGGGCATCCTCGACGGGCTCGATTCGCTCGTCGAGAGGAGCCTCCTTCGCCAACGCGCAGACTCGGACGGCCAGCCGCGCTTCTGGATGCTCGAGACGCTTCGCGAGTTCGCGGTCGAGCAGTTGGAGGGAGAGGCAGAAGACGCCCGACGCTCGCACGCCGACTGGTTCGCCCATCTCGCCGACTGCCTGGACAATGAGTCGAGAACCGGCAACCAGTCCGCCGCGATCGCGCGTCTCGCTGACGACAACCCGAACCTCCGCGCCGCGGTCAACTGGGCCCGCGACGGCGGGAACGGCGAGCTGCTGCTGCGGCTTGCGACCGCGCTGTGGCCCTTCTGGTCGGCGCGCGGCTATGTGGCAGAGGGACGCCGCGCGCTCGAGGACGCGATCGAAATCGGCGGCCGGCGTCCGGCACGGGCGCTGCTGGGCCTCAGCACGCTTCGCATGCTGAGTGGGAACGACGAGGGTCTCCTCGACGACGCGCACGAGGCGCTGCGGGCCGCCGAGGAGCTCGGGGACCCGCTCACGCTCGCCCAGGCCTGGAACATCGTCGGGCAGATCGAGGGAACGATGCTGGGGTCCCTTGCACGGGCCGAGGAAGCATGGAGGCAGGCGCTCCACTACGCGGAGCGCGGCAACCTACGCGCCGAACGGGCCGAGAGCATCGGCTGGTTACTGATGAGCGCGAACTTCGGGCCGCTCCCGGTCGCGGAAGGAATCGCGCTTTGCAAGAGCTTCCACGACGAAGCGTTCGACGATCCCCTCATCCGGGCGCACGCGTGCGTCGACCAAGCCGCCCTCGAAGCGATGCGCGGAGACTTTCGCCTCGCCCGCGAGCTCATCGCCAAGGGTAGGCAGTCGCTCGCGGAGCTCGGCTTCACCTTGCTCGTGGCGACGACCGCACAGGAGGCGAACTACATCGAGATGCTCGCCGGCGAGCCGGGCGCGGCAGCGGAGATCGTGCGCGACAGCTACGTCGAACTCGAAGCGATGGGCGAGCGGGCCTACCTCTCCACGGCGGCCGCCATGCTGGCGGACGCGCTCTATGCCCAGGGTGAGTTGGACGAGGCGGAGCGCTTCAGCCACGTCAGCGAGGACAGTGCGGCCCGTACGGACGTCTTCTCGCAGATCCTGTGGCGAAGAGCGCGGGCGAAGATCCGCGCGCGCCGTGGCGAGCTGGCCGAAGCCGAGGCACTGGCCCGAGAAGCGGTCGAGCTGGCCGAGACGACGGACATGCTGAACACGCAGGGCGACACCCTCATCGCCCTGAGCAAGGTGCTCTCACTGAGGGACCGAGCTGCTGAGGCAGCATCGGCGCTAGAACAAGCGGCGAGCCGGTTCGAGGAGAAAGGCAACGAGGTCTCGCTCCAGCACGCGCAGACCCTGGCGAGAGAGGTGGGGCAGCTGCCTACGCCGGTTGGCGCGTCGTTACTCCCTGTGACACGATCCACGGTCGTGGACGCGAGTCGGATCGCAGCATTTCCGGTCTTGAGCGATCTTCCTGCGGCGGAGCTCGACGAGCTCGCGGCCGCGATGAAGGAGATGAACGTGGAAGCGGGTGCCAAAGTCGTGACGGTCGACGACTACGGAACCGCCGTCTACTTCATCGAAGAGGGAGAGGCGGATGTCCTGATCGACGGTGGCGAGGGTGACCGGGCTCTCAGCCCCGGCGACACGTTCGGTGAGATCGCACTCGTCCTGACGGGCGAACGGACGGCGACCGTCGTGGCGCGTACACCGATGCGGCTCCTCTCGCTCGCCGGTCCAGACTTCGAGCGCATCCGAACCCGTGTACCCGAGCTCGAACGCTCGCTGCGCCGACTAAGCGTCGAGCGGGCAGCTCGATAGACACGCCTGGTTAGTAGAGAAGACCGCGCCTTCGCCGCCGCGGCGGAACTCGCCGCGCCGAACGGTTAGGCTCGTTGCCATGTTGTTGGACGAGGTGCGGGGGGACGGGCCGGTTCCGGCCGCGGTGCTCGACAAGCTGGAAGAGCGGTACCTGCGTCCGATCGAGCAGGCCGCGAAGCTCGAGGGACTTCTCGCAGATCCGCTGTTCCTCGCCGACCCGATCAATCATCCCGCGCTCTTCTCGGATCACGGCCCGATCCACGTACGCGATGTCGCTGCTTGCTACCACGATCTCGCCGAAACGGCGAACGGCCTGCTGATTTCACCGCGGCCGCCGGAGCGGTTCGCGTTCCTGGTCGCCTACGGTCTACTCGCGACATATCTCCACGACATCGGCATGGTCGACCTCACAACGGCCGGGCGGCGGCTTCACCCGATCTACGCCGCGCACGCGGTGTTCGCACCCGAGTTTGAGGACCTGATCGACTCTCTCCTCGGCTTTGACGGACCGCTCGCGCAGCGGCTGCAGGCGGTCCAGGAAGCGGCGCCGCTTCGCGCCCCGTCCCACGTCGTCCTCCGCGAGCTGCTCAGCCTCACTCTCGTTCACAGCAAGTCGCTCGTCCCGGCGTCGCTGCTCGACGACAGGGATGCGTTGCGGAATCTGATCCAGCGCGCCGTGCTGACCGACCTCGAGACGCACCGGGTCGCGGACGAGGCGCTCTCCGCTCGTGGTGCGGACCCGTTTGACGCCTCGGCGAACGCAGATTGGTACGAGAGCCCGCTCGAGGACTCCTTCGCTTGGCTCACGTCGCAGGACGTCGCGCACCGCAGCCTGGCCGATGACGTGCTCGACGCACTCCGATTGCTTCGAGTTGCGGACGCGCTGCGGCAGCGAGGGACCTCACTGCGGACGACCGGAGGGTACGAAATTCTGATCGACGCGGCCACGGGAGAAGTCGTTTTCTCGCTGCGGACGGCGGACGATGCCAAGCTGTACCTGCTTCGAGGCCACAACGCGAGAAGCGCCGGCGAGGCAAACCTGCGGGCGGTGACGGTGA